>NZ_JACIYP010000298.1 GCF_014359905.1 Hoeflea sp.
AACCCGCCACCCGCGAAACTCGGCAGCAAGTTTGGCGTTGATGTGGTCAGGCCGGTGCCAGTCGTCTGGCCGGGACCGAACAACCCGCCCAGCGCCCCGCCGATCTTGCCAAGGTTGCCAAACAACCCGCCAACACCGCCGCCCTTCTTGCCGATCAGCACATCAAACGCGCTGTTGGCTGCCATTTCCTGCAGCCGCCCAATTACTTGCCGTAGCGCACCAGACAGGCCGGTTGCCCCAGTGGTGAGGCCGACAAATGCACTCCTCATGGTGCTACCCATGAGGCTCGCCGATTCTGCCGTGCGGGCGAAATCATCGCGCAGTTGGCCAAGCGCCCGGTCGCGAACCTCAGTTGTGACGATTTCAGGAAATCGCCGGTGAAGCTCGTTAATCTCGGCGACCTTAGCCCGATATACCTCAAGATCAGTGCGAGACGCATCAGCCAAGGATTGCGCCGCGCGGCGGGCTGCATTGGCTGCTTTTTCGGCACCGCCGCCACTGCCACCCCCACTGCCGTCAAGCTCATCGGCGAGCCTTCTCGCTTCGTCCGCAGCGTCTGATGTTGTTTCGCCGCCGCCCTTGAGCGTATCGCGCAGGGCCGAAACGGCATCCGCCACACCGGCGCCAGCGCTCTTGATGCGCTCACCGCCTCTTTTAATGCTGGCCTCAGCATCATCAAAAAGGCGATCCGCAACGCCGCTAATTGTCCCGGAAATGTCTGATCTGCCAAGACGGCCAAAGCCGAGACCGCGCCCGAAAGATGTATCGGCAATTGCGTTCCACGCGGACGCCATTCCATTTACTAGCAAATCCCACGATTTTGCTATTTCCGCAAACGCCCGGACAAACTCTCCAGTTATCGCCGCCGCAACACCGGCCAGTATATTCAAAAGCCCCCACGCGGTATTCCCGACCCCAAGGAACACGGCCTTGCCAACCTTGCCAACTGCGGCAAGAGACTCGCCCCACGATCCCGTTGAAGATCGCAGTCTGACAATGAAATCAATCAAGACACCAGCGCCAACGATAAGTGCCCCAATGCCAGTCAATATCATCCTTCTCCGCAAAATCACAAACGCGGCGGAAAGAGCCGCCACGGCGACAATCACAGGCCCGCCGATTACATCGGCCAGATTTGAAATTCCTGTCGCCACGACAGATATAACAGATACCCACCCGCGCGTGGCTGCCACGATTCCATCTATTGCGCTGCGAAGCGCCCCGCCATCCCTAAGGCTATCAGTGATCGCAAGCGCCAGGGAACCAAGCGCCGGGACAACCGCAAGCGCCATCTGCTGACCGAACACCCGTGAAACAAGCGACAGCCTCCCGATACGATCATTTGCTTGCTCAATGGAAGCCACAACCGGGCCACTAAGGGCGAGGCCATAATCGACGACATCGCTACGGGCTGCACGAATGGCCCCACCGCCCTGCTGGAAAAGCAGCACCATTTCACGGTTCCGCACACCAAGGTCGCGCAGAACGGCCGTTGCCTCACCAGACGACAACCCAAGTTCGCGCACCCTGTCTGCAATGCGTGCAAGCTTTTCGTCTGCATCAATACCGACCAAATCTTTGGCGGACAGCCCGATCCGCTCAAGCGCACGGTCTGCATTCCCGCTGGTTCCGATGTTCGCGATTTCTCGGTTGATGTTTTGTAGCTCATCTGGGAGAGATGACAGCGATACGCCAGCCTCTCCCGCCGCCAATTTTAACGCCTCAAACCCCGCGATAGACGACCCTATGCGCCGGGACGCCTTCGCCACCTTGTCAATATCCTGAGCGCCAGCAAGCGCCGCCGCAGTTACCGCAGCGAAAGCCGTCGCTGCTACTTTCGCAACGCTCTTCATAGTTGCTTGCAGGTTCTTTGTGGCGCCCTGTGCCCGCTTCGCACCCTTTTCAAAGGACGCACTATCAAGGCTCAGAAGCGCCCGTAGCGCGCCAATTTCAACGGCCATGCTGCCTCCGTGCTTTCGCGGTATCGTATTCAATCTTGACCCGCCGCCTTATGGCGCGGATTTCTTCGGCAACGTCATTACCGGCTTGGCCCGTCACGACTTGTTTCAGCGGATCAGGCGGCATTTCGCCGGGGCTGTGATAGGCAAAAGCGACATATTGAGCCGCAAGCCATGCCTGTCGCTCGTCTCGCATGGCCGCGCCGTCAAGAACTATCTGCATCTCTCGAAGTGAAACATGGCCAAAGCCAGCCGGGTCTTGCCCGGCCTCTGCCCAATATTTAAAAAGGGCGGTCCAATCTATTTCTGACGAACCGCCCTCTTGACGTTTTTTGCTTGCTGACCTTTAGCGTCCGGGAATGCGGCCTCAGCTACCTCCCCGAGAAGTTCTCCAGCCGCCGTAACGCCGATCTCATCCATGATTTCAGTCGCGCGGGTAATTTCCCCACCGGCACCGTCATTCGCGCATTCGGAGATAAGCAGGGCAAGGTCTGTGACGCGGAAGCCTTTCTCCAAGCCCTGCATCACGTCAATCAGGCCCTTGCCGAAGTGATCCTCGATCGCCATCATCGCCCGAGTGGTCATGCGGAATGTTTCAGACTTCCCGCCGATCTGTTTTGTGATACCGCTGATCATGTTACACCGCCGCCGTGAAGGTTGCCACGCCCGTGCGCTTGATCGTCGCCGTAACCTCGGTCACGCCTTCGACCTCACGCGGCGCGCCGCCGATCTCGACAAAGCCATCATATTCATAGATCGCGCCCGTGGTTTCGCCGTCGCCTGGCGCAAGCGTGTGCCGCCAATTGGCAATCGTGCCAGCCGTCTCAAGGGCGAACAACGCGCCATAGTCTGCACTGTTGAAGTTGAAACTGAACGACACATCGTTCGTATCGCGCAGTCCAGTGGTGTATTCTTTCGTCCGGTTGGGCGATGCCATGTGGGTCCGGTCGATCTTCTCGACGGTATGCGTCGGCACGTCCGCCGTTTTCAATTCGGCAACCGCTGTCCAAGTCGTCCCGGTGTCGGTGGACCATTCCAGCTTGTCGCCATAGCCGATTGTGCTACCAGATGCAGCCATGTCAGTTCTCCATTTTCAGAGGTGGTGCCGGAACCCGGCGTTTAGTCCCGATGCCAGATCGAGAACGTCAGCGAAACGCGGTGCAAAAGGTCCGCGTCGTCGGTGAATTGGTCGCGCACGCTGTCCAGAAACGCGCCCTGAATAGGCCCGCCCTTGTATCCTTCAAGAGTGCCGCGAATGCCCCGGCTTGCGCCGATAGCCTCGGCATAGGTTGCGCCATAGCAGTCGATCTGCACGCGCGTTTCCATCAAACCCAAGCCGCCCATGTGCATGTCGCGCACGCCGCTGGTGCGAAACATGGCCGCGCGCGGCAAGCTCGTGCCACTGCCAAGCGTGCCCCACGCGATAGGGAAGCTGACCGCGCCAGATAGGAGCGTGTAGAGGTGTTCTTCCACTACAGCCCCATATCCCTAAGCGCCTTGGCTCGTCCCTCATTGCCGCCGCGAATAGGATCAATCCCGGCGCGCAGAAGGATAG
>NZ_JACIYP010000299.1 GCF_014359905.1 Hoeflea sp.
ACCAGCGCTCCCCGATGCGCGCAACTGTTGAAGTATACGTGCAATTTTCCGCTTCTGTCGCGAATGAATATCACCGGACGGCCGCCGACTCGGCGGCTTATGAAATCTCCCGGATTTCGGACTTCCGAAATATGCGCCAGATAAAGCCAGCATCGATCGAAGATTGCTCTGCGTTCGGTTTCGAGGACGTCGTCGCGCGTGAATACGCCGCGATGCACTCGGAAACGCCCACCCTCACGATCATCTTGAATTGTCTCAAATCCCAAGTTGCCGTCCATCGATAGAAATCTCCGCTAGTTCCTGCGTTGCCGGGTGGGCACATGGGCCAGTTTGGTAGCACCAGATTTGGTGGGGCCAATATACAGCCACGCGGAGGCCTGTAAAGGTAGATTCGGGTTGGCCGGAAGAATGGGGCGGAGATATCCATGTAAGCTATTGTTAATAAGGAATTTGTTTCAGTGAAGGGTGCCACAACCTGCCCGGTGCTGTAACTTTGCGTCTGGAAATTTGATCGAGGACGGTGCGATGAGCCCCTGCCTGGGCGCGCCGCGGCAGGGGCTGTCCAACTCGGTATTCAACGGCATTGTTGCTGAGCGGCGGCTTCAACCGCCCCGGGTTTGCCAGAGGGTACGCCGCGAAGGGCATGACATCGCACGTTTCACGGTAGAACGGCTGATGAAGATCATGGAATTGCAGGGCGTTGTCCGCGGCAAGAAGGTCATCCGACCACCCCCGGTTCGGCCCAGCCGCGCGTCCGGCCCGTCAAGTGCCTTGCGTCGCGCCACCGGCCCGGTTGTGCGCCAGCCGCCGTCGGCAAGCCAGCGCTTCACCCTGTTCCGCGAGCAACCGAGTTCGCGCGCGATCTGCTTCGAGCCCCACCCGCCTGCACAGCGCCATCGGTTACGCCTTTATGCCGATGCCCGGATTATGCCGATGTAGGTCTGCAAGGCATTGTTTCTGGCGGGGACCGCTGCGAAGGGGTCGGCATAATCAGAGGGCTTCGAGGAAGGCGAGGAGTTTGTCGGTGGGCCGGAAGCGGCCGGGTTTCGTGGTGATCGGGGCTGTCCTTTCGAGGGCCCGTTCCTTGATCTGCAGATCCGCGTGCAGGTAGATCTGGGTCGTTTCGATCTGCTCGTGTCCGAGCCAGAGCGCGATCACCGAGGTGTCGATGCCGGCCTGCAGCAGGCGCATGGCCGCCGAATGCCGCAGCACATGCATGGTCACCCGCTTGCGCGCCAGGGATGAGCACCGGGCCGTCGCGTCCTTGACGTATCCGGCCAGCCGGCGTTCGAGCGCATCGCGGCTGAGGGCGCGTCCGGTCCGTGTCGGGAACAGCGGGTCTGCTGGCTGACCGGCCCGCTCGACCAGCCAGGCCCCCATCACGGCAACGGTGCCGGACGTGAGCGGCGTGATCCGTTGCTTTCGCCCCTTGCCGGTGCAGCTGACATGCGCACCGGCTCCGAGATGGGTGTCGGCGCGGGTCAGCCCGATCAGTTCGGAGGCCCGAAGGCCCGTCTGGACGGCGAGGCCGAACAGCGCCGTGTCGCGCCGCCCGGTCCATGTCGCCCGATCTGGCGCGGCCAAGAGGGCGTCGATCTCTGCCTCGGTCAGCCAGGTTACGAGCCGCCGCTCGAAGCGCTTCGGCGGAATGGCCAGCACCCGTTCGATGGTGGCGGCATGTTCGGGATGGCGCAGGGCGGCATACCGGAACAGGGACCGGATCGCGGCCAGTCGGGCGTTGCGGGTGCGCACACCATTCTGTCGTTCGTGCTCCAGATGGTCGAGGAAGGCGCCGATCACGGGCGCATCGAGATCGTCGATATCGAGCTTTCCCGGCGCCTTGCCGTGCCGCTCCGACGCGAAGACCAGCAGCCGCCGCAACGTATCGCGATAGGCCTGAACCGTGTTCGGGCTGACCTGGCGCTGGCGGACGAGGCGATCGGTGAAGAACGCCTGCAGGGTCGTGGCCAGCGCACTCATGCGTCGCCCGCCAGGTGGCGCTCGAGCCTTTCGCCTGCCAGTGCCAGCAGTTCCGGCGCCGCCGACAGGTACCAGTAGGTGTCGGCGGGATCGGCATGGCCGAGGTAGGTGGAGAGGATCGCGAGGCGGGAGCCGGGGTCGCCCGACCTGTAATCGTCCGCGATGGTGCTGACGGCGAAGCTGTGCCGAAGATCGTGAATCCGCGGCCGGCATGTCGCCGATCGGGGAGTGATGCCGCAATGATGCAGCAGCTTCTTGAAGGTTGGCTGCACGACCGTATAGTGCAGCCGCTTGCCTGTCGCGCTGATCAGCAGGGCCGGCATGCCCGCAGGATTGGGGCGGTCATCCCGTATGAGGTAGTCCTGCAAGGCAGCAACTGTCGTCGGGTGCAGCGGCAATGCGCGCGCTTTGTCGAACTTCCCGTGCCGGATGATCACCAGCCCGCCGTCCGCGTCAAAGTCGTCGCGGTCGAGACCGATCGCCTCGCCGATCCGCATGCCGGTCGCAGCCAGCAGGCCGATCAGCGTCCGGTAGGTCGCCTGCACACACGAACCGCGCAGGATCTCCGTTGCGTGCATCAGTTCGGCGATCTCATGCGACGTGTAGAGATAGGGCGTCGCGCGACGTCCTCGCGCTGGAAGCAGATCGTCCGGCGGCACCTCGCTCACCCCATCGAGCGCATGCAGGTGCCGGGCGAAGAGACGCACCTCGGCCAGACGCCGGGAGGTCCAGACAGCGGCGGCACCCGCAGGCAGGTTCGCCCAGGCCAGCGCCGTCTCGGTCCGGACATGGGTCTCGCCACGATCCTCGGCGAAGGTCACGAACTGGCCGACAAGTCGCTCGGCCTTGTCCATCTTGTAGCCTAGGGCACGTCGCAGGTTCAGATAATCGGCAAGGGCATTGCGCAGGTGGCTCATAGCGCGCCCTCCGGCCAGGGGCGTGCGATCAGGCGCAGGGTGTCGCGGTCGACCTTGGCGTAGATCGCCGTGGTCGCGACACGACGGTGACGAAGCAATTGGCCGATCTCTGGCAAAGATGCGCCAGAGCGCAGGAGCTCCGTTGCCGCCGTATGGCGCAGGCGATGCGCATGCACACGCCCGAGGCCCGCGCGCCGGGCGGCGTCCGCCACGATGCCGCTCACGCGGCTGGACCCAAGCACATGGTGGGGCGCGAAGTGCCGAACGAACACGGTCCGCCCTTGGGCGTCCGCCGGTCGGGCGCTTGCCAGGTATTCAGCCACCAAGTGCCCGACATCGGCAGGAAGGGGCAGCTGTTCGTGACAATCACCCTTGCCGCGCACGCGGATCGTGCCCGCGCGCCAGTCGATGTCGTCGAGTCCGAGCCCGGCAACTTCACCGCGCCGAAGGCCGAGCCGGACCAGCAGGGTCAGGATCGCCAGATCGCGGCAACCGACCGCGGTATCGGCATCGCAGGCCGCAAGCAGACGCCGCACCTGATCGGGCTCGAGCCCCCTGGGCAATCCCGCCAGC
>NZ_JACIYP010000003.1 GCF_014359905.1 Hoeflea sp.
TTTGAGTGATGAATATTTCAGCAGGGCCAATCCGTGCCTGATCTAGGTCACTGCCATTCATCCTCCGGAAACGCAGGCAGCAGACATAAAAATGGGGCCCGGAAAACCGGGCCCCAGGCAGGGATGGACATCCATCCCGACGGGATTCTCTGAAAGCCTCAGGCTTTGGTGAATTCCGGATAGGCCTCGACACCGACTTCCGCCATGTCCATGCCCATCATTTCCTGTTCTTCCGAGGCACGGATGCCGACGGTCGACTTGAGGATGAACCAGATCACGCCGGAGAGCACGAATGTGAACACGCCGATCGAGACGATCCCGAGGATCTGGGTTCCGTAGGACATGTCCGGGTTCGAGAACGGCACGATGAAGGTGCCCCAGATACCGGCCAGCAGGTGAACCGGAATAGCGCCGACCACATCGTCGATCTTGAACTTGTCGAGCATCGGCACCGCGAAGACCACGATGATGCCGCCGATGGCGCCGATGATGATCGCAGTGAGCGGCGAAGGCATCAGCGGTTCGGCAGTGATCGAGACCAGACCGGCCAGAGCGCCGTTGAGCGCCATGGTGACGTCGACCTTCTTGTAGAGGATCTGGGTCAGGATCATGGCGGCAATCACGCCGCCGCAGGCGGCAAGATTGGTGTTGGCGAAGATGCGGGAGATGTCGGACGCATCGCCGTTCGAACCGAGCGCCAGCTGCGACGCGCCGTTGAAGCCGAACCAGCCGAGCCACAGGATGAACGTGCCAAGCGTTGCGAGCGCCATCGACGAACCGGGGATCGGGTGGACCTTGCCATCAGCACCGTATTTGCCCTTGCGCGCGCCCAGAATGATGGCGCCGGCCAGAGCCGCCCAGCCGCCAACCGAATGCACCAGCGACGAACCGGCGAAGTCGGAGAAGCCTGCTTCGCTGAGCCAGCCGCCGCCCCACTGCCAGGAACCGGTGATCGGATAGAGAACGCCGGTCAGGATGGCGGTGAAGATCAGGAACGGCCAGAGCTTGATGCGCTCGGCCAGCGTGCCCGACACGATCGACGCGGTGGTGGCGCAGAACACCATCTGGAAGAACCAGTCGGAGGCAACCGAATAGTCGCCCTCATTGGCAGTGCCGGCGGCGGGCCAGCTGTAGGGCAGCGGCGTGCCGAAATAGCCGCCATTGACGTTTGTGTACATCAGCGAATAGCCGATGACCCAGAACATCAAGCCTGCGATCGAGTAGAGCGCAATGTTCTTGAGGCACTGCATGGAGACGTTCTTGGAGCGAACCAGTCCGGCTTCCAGCATGGCGAAGCCCGCCGCCATCCACATGACGAGAAAGCCGCCCACGAGGAACAGGAGTGTGTTGAAAATGAAGGCCGTTTCCGCGACCGTTGCGAATTCGGGTGCGGCGGCAGCTTCGGTGGCGGCTTCGGTGGCTTCCTGGGCGAGGGCCGGAAAGGCGAAGGCCGCAAGTGCGCCCGCTGCCATCAGGCCAAGCCGCAGCGGTGATTTAGACGACATCTGAAGTGTCATGGGTGTGTCTCCTGTTGCCTTACAACGCATCGGCGTCGGTTTCGCCGGTGCGGATACGCATGGCCTGGTCAATCGAGTAAACGAAAATCTTGCCATCGCCGATCTGACCGGTCTTGGCCGACGACGCGATCGCCTCGACCGCCTTGTCCACCGCATCCGAGTTCACCGCGATTTCGATCTTCAACTTGGGCAGAAAGCTCACCGCATATTCGGTGCCGCGATAGATCTCCGTATGTCCCTTCTGCCTGCCGTAGCCTTTGACTTCGCTCACGGTCAGGCCCTGGATGCCGATAGCCGTCAGCGCTTCACGCACTTCGTCCAGCTTGAACGGCTTGATGATGGCCATCACAATTTTCATCTGGTTTCCCATCCTTTTTGTCCGCGGCCATGCCGCCTCTCGCGACCGACGCCCGGCACGTGCCGAACACCCGTCTGCCCAAAAAGGAATCAAATGCCGTGCCAGTTTCGAAAAAACCGGATAAAGCATTGATATATATAGAGATAATTTGTGATTGCAGCCTGCGCGCCGGTCGCGACGCAGAGCAACAGGCTATTCATTAGGCAAATATTAATTTCTGCATAATTATTAGGCTTTTGCCCGATCTCTTATCAATCCCTCTTGCGCGACGGAGGCAATCAGCTTGCCGTCGCGCTGATAGAGACATCCCCGGGTGAAGCCGCGGGCGCCGTTGGTATTGGGCGAATCCATGCTGTACAGCATCCAGTCGTCCAGTTTGGTCGGGCGGTGAAACCACATTGCATGGTCAAGGCTCGCCACCTGCAGATTGCGGTCGAACACCGAGCGGCCATGGGCGAACAGGGCTGTATCCAACAGCGTCATGTCGGACAGATAGGCGAGAATGGCCGCCTGGATGATCCGGTCATCGGGCACCGGACCCGTGGCCCGGATCCAGACCTTCTGCTCGGCTTCGAGCTTGCGGTCGGAGATATAGTGCTCCAGCGACAGCGGCCGCACCTCGATCGGCCGCTCCCGTTCCCAGTAGTCGCGGATGTGATCCGGCGCCCCGGTCAGGAACGCCTCGCGCATCTCCTCCTTGCCCGGCAGGTCCTCGGGCGGGGTTACGGCCGGAATCTCGGACTGATGTTCGAGGCCCTCCTCTTCCTTCTGGAACGACGCCGAAAGCGAGAAGATCGCCTTGCCGTGCTGGATTGCCACGACCGAGCGTGTGGCAAAACTCAACCCGTCACGGATCCGGTCAACCTCATAGACGATCGGCGCTGCCGGGTCGCCGGGCCGCATGAAATAGCCGTGCAGCGAATGCACCGGCCTGTCCGACGCCACGGTCCGCTGCGCCGCCACCAGCGCCTGGCCGATCACCTGGCCGCCAAACACCCGCTGCCAACCGACCTGCGGGCTCGTGCCGCGAAAAAGATCCTGCTCGAGCTTTTCGAGATCCAGGCTGGAGACGAGTTGTTCCATGGCTGTAAGGGCAGTGCGCGACATTATGTTTCTCTCGCAAAGGTGGGCTGACGATCCAGTTTGCGGTATACGGTGTCAACACGCCGCTGCAAAGCCCGCCGCCGCATCAGGTCGGTCCACGGGACTGCCGCGCTGACCGAGATCGAGAGGGAATGACGTGATGAAGATCGACAAGCTTGATATCCTGGTCTGCGGCGGCGGCTATGTCGGATTGTCCGCCGCCCTTGCGATCAAGGCCGCTGCCCCATCACTCGACGTCGCCGTCATCGACGCGGCACCCGCCGATGTCTGGCGCAAGGATCAGCGCGCCTCGGCGATCGCGGCAGGCGCCAAGAAGCTGCTGACCACGCTGGGCGTCTGGGGCCCGATCGAGCCCGAGGCACAGGCGATCAACGAGATGGTCGTCACCGATTCGCGTACATCCGACCCGGTGCGTCCGGTGTTCCTGACCTTCGGCGGAGAGATCGAGACCGGCGAACCTTTCGCCCACATGGTCCCCAATGTCACCATGGTCGGGGCGCTGCGCGACAAGGCCAGGGAACTGAAGGTGCCCATTCACCAATCCGCGCCGGCGACCAGCCTGACGGTGACGGATCAGGACGCCCGCGTCGAGACCGCCGATGGTCGCGTCTTCTCCGCCAAACTGGTCGTTGCCGCCGACGGGGTCCGGTCGCAGATGCGCGAGATGGCCGGAATCAAGACCCAGAAATGGGAGTACGGCCAGTCTGGGATCGTCACCACTGTCGCCCATGAACGCCCGCACAACGGCCGCGCCGAAGAGCATTTCATGCCGTCGGGACCCTTTGCCATCCTGCCGCTTACGGGCAACCGGTCGTCGCTGGTCTGGACCGAGCGCACGGAAACCGCCAACCGGCTCATTGCCGAAGACGATATCGTCTTCGAGACCGAGCTTGAACGCCGCTTCGGCCATCATCTCGGCGCGCTCCGGGTCGAAGGCGGACGCAAGGCTTTTCCCCTTGGCTTGACGCTGGCGCGGGACTTCGTCAAGCCGCGCGTGGCGCTCGCCGGCGACGCGGCCCACGGCATCCATCCGGTTGCCGGCCAGGGCCTCAATCTCGGCTTCCGCGATGTCGCGGCGCTCGCCGAAACCATCGTCGAGGCAAACCGGCTGGGTCTCGACATCGGATCCATGGCGGTTCTCGAACGCTACCAGACCTGGCGGCGCTTCGACACGGTGCGCATGGGGCTCACCAGCGACATTCTCACCCGGATGTTTTCCAACGATTTCACGCCATTGCGGCTGGTCCGGGACTTCGGTCTCGGCCTCGTCGACCGGATGCCCGCCATGAAGCGCTATTTCATCAACCAGGCCGCGGGCATTCCCGATGCGTCCGGCCCGCGGCTGCTGCGCGGCGAGGCGATCTGAACCGCCTCATGGCCCGATCTGCAGGCTTTGCTCGGCCCGGCGCAGGCTCTCAGCCAGAACGGTCATGTCGTTGAAGGCATGCGCCAGCGCAATGCCGCCCTGCCATTCGATCACCACCGCCCGCGCCCGCGCCATGGCGATCGAGGGCCGCGGTCCGGTTTTCTGCAACTCACGGGCAATGAAACTGACGAGCAATTCAAAGCTCTGGCTGGCCCGGCCAGACGCGTCCGGCGCCGTCCGGCGGAAATCCCGCACGGCCGCATTGATCGGGCAGCCATTGACCACGCGGCTGCGGTTGGATTGCGCCAGGCGCTGCAAGAGAAACCGGATCCGCTCGCGCGGATCAACAGAAGCCGCATCGGCTTCGGTGATCAGCGACTGGGTCTCGTCGACAAACACATCCGCGACCGCCAGGGCCAGATCCGCCTTGGTGCGGAAATAATAGAACATGTTGCCCTGCGGCACGTTCGCCTCGCGCGCAATGTCTGCAATGCTGGTGGCGGAAAATCCGCGTTCCCAGAACAGCCTGGCGGCGGCGGCCACAATGGCTTCCCGCCTTTGATCGCCCTTGCTGGACACAAGACCTCACCTTTTCTATTGGGTTGAATGACTCATAATCCAGCCGAACGGCGGAGCCAAGGCCATGCCAGGAATGGGGGCAGCGTTCACGTCAACAAGGGATTACTCATCGTCCTGCAGATGCCGCGCTTCCGAGACCAGCATGATCGGAATGCCGTCCCGCACGGGATAGGCCAGCCTTGCCCGCGGCGAGACCAGTTCGTCCGCATCCGCATCGTACTTCAGCGGCCCGTAGCTCAGCGGACAGACCAGCAGTTCCAGCATCTTGACATCAACCGCGCCGGCGGTGCGGACGGGCTTGGAGGTCTCGGTTGGCTTTTTCATTCTCGCCGGAACACGCCTGTTGGGCAACACGCCTATTGAAGGATGCGGCCATAGTCGTCCGAATCGCGCGCCAGGGCAATCTCGGTGATGGCGATCAGCGTTTCGGCGCGGGTCTTCAGATCATCGGCTTCAAGCAGCGCCTGTTTTTCCGCCGGGCCGTAAGGCGACATCATCGACAGCGAATTGACCAGCGTGACGGTGCTGGCCCGTTCGACCGAGTTCCAGTCGGCTTCGAGATTGTTGGCCTCCAAATAGGCCTTGAAGCTCATCAGCAGGGCTTTCCTGTCGACCTCGGCGCCATCGTCCGCTGCTTCGAGATCGCTCAGAAACGGTGAAATATGGCAGGACCGGTAAGGCTTGCGGCCCGTTTCGGCCTCCTTGATCACCCTGAACCGGCAAATCCCGCCAAGGCTGATCACATACCGGCCGTCACCGGTTTCTGCAAACGAGGTGATCCGCCCCAGGCAGCCGACCCGGCACAGGTCCTTGACCGGTCCCTGACCGTTCGCCGAATCCTCAAGCGCGGGCTGAATCACGCCGATCATCCGGTGCGAACTCAGCGCATCGTCGAACATGGCGAGATAGCGCGGCTCAAAGATGTTGAGCGGCAATTGCGCGCCTGGAAGCAGAAGCGCGCCGGATAAGGGAAACACCGGAACCTGTTCCGGTATGTCCGATTTTGTCCGATAGGATTTGTTACCGACCTGCATGCTCAAACGCGCCTCGTGTTCACTCTATCCCAAAAATTGGAGCGAAGCAGCCAAAACTCAAGAGCCCGGGCGGAAAACAGCCCTGTCAGGAGAACAAGAGCGACGAAAGCTGCCGCCGCGCCGACAGGGTTGCCGGGTCCATGGGTCCCCAGGCTTCGAAAAACGCGAGCAGGGTCTTGCGCGCCGCCTCATCGTCCCATGCCCGGTCCTTGCGCATGATCGTGAACAATTCATCCGCCGCCGCCTCCCGGTAGCCCTGTGCATTCAGGATCTTGGCAAAGCGGAGCCGGGCCTCATGGTCGGCGGGATTGGAGGCAAGCCGGGCCTCAAGCTCGACCGGATCGCCAAGGGTGGCGACTTCACGCGCCATATCGAGCCGTTTGAAGACGGCCGCCACCTCCGGATCCTTGCGGCCGTCATCGCCGATGGCCGAGAGCATCTGCTCGGCACGATCCAGCTCGCCCGCGGCCAGCATGCAGGCCGCCATGCCGGCAGCCGCGCCCGGATGGTTCTCCTCGACCTGAAGAATGGACGCAAAACCCTGGATTGCCTTCTCAAGCTCGCCGGCCGCCAGGGCCTCGCGCGCCTGCGCCAGGACTGCGGCGATCTGCTCATCGGCCGATGCGGTTGCGGGACCCGCCACCTTGTCGATGAATTCGCGGATCTGGCTTTCCGGAAGAGCGCCCATGAAACCGTCGACCGGCTTGCCCTGGGAAAAGGCCACGACGGCGGGAATCGATTGAATGCCCATCTGCCCGGGAATGGCCGGATGATCATCGATGTTGAGCTTGACCAGTTTGACCCGGCCATTCGATTCGCGCACCACCTTCTCGATCACCGGCGTGAGCTGCTTGCAGGGTCCGCACCACGGCGCCCAGAAATCCACCAGGACGGTGACATGCCGCGACGCCTGGATCACGTCGGCGGCAAAGCCCGCCGTCGTGGTGTCCATGATCATCTCGCCCGCGGCCGCGCCAGGCGCTGCGCCGGGGCCTGCCGCGGTTTTCGGCTTGTCGCCAAATGTCACCGTGCCGCTCATCTGGCCGCCGGAGGCCGGTGCATAGGGGTTGTCATAGTCGCTCATGGGTCTGATCCCGTGCCTGTCAAAAGATAATTCTGTGCCAAAGGTCGTGTCTTATGCCGATACTTTCAAGATCAGGGGCGCGTGGCCGGTATGGCTCAGGAAACGCAGCAGATCTTCGCGCCCGATCGATGTGGTGGCATCATTGCTCAAAGGATGGGCGTTGATAATGTCATTCTCCATCAACGGCGCGTCAATGACGATTGTCACCTCCTGCGCGGGATCGTTGATCGCCGAGAGGATCGTCACGGAGCCCGGCGTCACCCCGAGCTTGTCCATCAGCGCTTCGGGCTTTCCGAAGGATACCCGGCCGCTGGCGCCGATCAGCGTGTGGATCGACTTGAGATCGACCGCGGCGTTTTCTTCCAGCGTGACCAGAAAGCAGGCGCCCTTCTTGTCCTTGAGGAACAGGTTCTTGGTGTGCCCGCCCGGGATCAGGTCGCGCAGGCTCTGCGATTCGGCCACGGTGAAGACAGGCGCGTGCTCGGTCGTGGGATGCGCGATGCCAAGCGCATCCAGGCAGTCAAACAGCTCTTCGCGGGTCTTGGGCATGGTCTCAATCCGGCTTTCAGGCTTGAAGTGGCAGTCCGGCGCGGGCCCGCACTTTCCTGCCCGATGGGGCTTCTTGATAGGCAACCCGCGCCCTCCGTGCAATGCCTGCCGCCTGCAAACCGGATACGGACCGGCTTTGACGGCCCGACAACGGGCCACGGCGAGGCAGATCAACGATACATGACATCCGGCCAGGACTTGAAAATTTCCCTGTTGCATTTCAATTCAGCTTGCGCCATATAGCGCCGGTCCGGGCCCATTGGGAACGGATCTCCGGTCCGGACACCCACGGGCCTGATGATGAGCGGGCGTAGCTCAGGGGTAGAGCACAACCTTGCCAAGGTTGGGGTCGGGCGTTCGAATCGCCTCGCCCGCTCCAGTTTCAATCGACATTCCAGACGATGAAGCTGGCTTCATAAGCCTCGGGCGACCAGAGGCACAACTTCGTCGACGCATTGCGCTTGAGCGACCGGCCCGGCTGATCGGGAAGCATCAAACTGTGCTTTGAAATCCTGCACTGTAACAGAACCGAGATTTGATCATCATCAACGCGCAAAATGCAGAACTCGCCGATAATTGATCCGTTCGCGCTTCACTAGAGCGCCATGCGTCCACTTGGACGCACAAAGGACGCTCTAGAACTTTGAAACAAGAGCATCTTTTCTGCATGCACGCGGTTCCGCGTGAATGCAGGATGCTCTAAACAGGCATTCAAGCACAAAAGTGAGAGTTCCAGTCGAAGAGCTTGAATTCCGCTCACCGGCCGCACACCTCACGATCAACATCATCCTTCCCGGGCCAGCCCTCCATGATCTCCGAACTCATTATCGGAACCCTGACTATCCTGGCTTCCTCGTCAGTGATGATCGTCTTTGTGCTGCTGGCCATTCGTCTGGTCCGCAGAGCTGAAGCCAAATATTCCGTCCGCCGTCCCGGGATCTGGCATTTTTCCACGCTGCTCGCGAGCGCGATTGTGCTTGTCCTGTTTGCAAACACCGTTTGTGTCTGGCTGTGGGCCACACTGTTTCATCTTCTCGGGGTGTTCGAGACATTCGAAGAGGCCGTCTATTTCTCCATGGTTTCGTTTACCACCGTCGGCTATGGCGACGTCGTGGTTGAACACGACTGGCGCATTCTGTCCGGCTTTGTCTCGGTCAACGGCATTCTGGCCTTCGGTATCTTCACCGCGGTGCTGATCGAGATCATCCGCGGCCTTTCGGACCGCTATATCCCCCGCAGATAACATCGGTCCTGCAATGACCTGGGCCAAAACCCTCGAAACTGCCGGTAACTTCTCCTATATTGGTAATTACGACCATGCCGGGTCAATGCAGGCAAAGGATGTTTCATGGCGCGAAGTGATCAGACAGGCGATTGGCGGGACCGGCACGCGCCTTCTCTGAGTGAGTTCGAATCGCTCGCAATCGAGGCCTACGGCAAGTTGCCGGTGAAATTCCACTCGCTCACGGGCGACGTGACCATCATCATTGCCGATTTCCCCGAGGATGATGTTTTTGAAGACATGGGTCTTGAGACCCCGTTCGACCTGCTGGGCCTTTTCGAAGGCAAGGGTTTGAGCGAGCGTTTCACCATCGAAACCGGCGAACTCTCAAATCGGGTCCTGCTCTACCGGCGACCGATCCTTGATTATTGGGCTGAAAACGATGAAACGCTCGGCGACATCATCGCCCATGTGCTGATCCACGAGATCGGCCATCATTTCGGCCTCTCCGATGACGATATGGAGCGAATCGAGGCGAGCGTTCCATAAGGGCTCCGGGCTGGATTGATTCATCCGGTATCAGCCGCAGATGTCGCGCGCGATTCTCTCGAACAACCGCACGCCCAGCGGAATGAGTTCGTCGGGAAAATCATAATCCGGATTGTGCAGGCGCGGCGTATCGACGCCGGCGCCCAAAACGAACAAGGCCGATTTGGACACCGAGCCAAACAGCCCGAAATCCTCCGACCAGCGGAACGGTTTATCCACCGGCACGACGGAGACGCCTTCCGCCTCAAAGGCGCGCTCGGCGAACACCGTCGCGTCCGCATCATTGTGACAGGCGGCAAAGCGGTCTTCCGTGCCCAGCTCAACCGCCAGCCCGTGTGTCTTTGCCGTTTCCAACGCGATATCACGCGCAGCCTGCATCAATCGCAATTGCAGCTCGTCATTGACGCTGCGCAGCGTCGCCCAGACATCGGCTTCCCCCGGCGCGATGCCGAAGGCGGCTTCGCCCAGCCGTGCGTGCACCAGCGTGACCAGGGCTCGATCCGAATCGAGGCCCAATCGGGCCGGCAGTTCCGGCAGGCCGGAGACAAGCGCACAGAGGGCTGCAGCCGGGCTTAACCCGTTTTCGGGCTGCGAGGCATGCGCGGTCTTGCCTTCAAGCCTGATCCGAAGCCCTTCGGAGGCGAAATTGAAGGCGCCCGGACGAATTCCGGCCGCGCCCAGCGGCAGGCCGGGAAGATTGTGCAGCGCAAAGGAAAAGTCAGGACGAAGGCCCGCAAACCCAGGATCGGCAATCACCGCCGCGGCCCCAGCGCCGGTTTCCTCGGCCGGCTGAAACATCAGGATCACGCGGCCCCGCGCCGGACGGCGCGCCGCCAGCGCCGTGGCAAGCCCGGCGACGATGGCTGTGTGCCCGTCGTGTCCGCACAGATGTCCCTTGCCTTCGAACCGCGAGCGCCAGGCAACCGTTGAAATCTCGCGGATCGGCAGGCCGTCGAGTTCGCACCGGAACAGGACCGACGGCCCGGGCCGTGCGCTGTCGAACACCGCCGCCACGCCATGACCGCCGAGCCCGGTGACCAGCAGGTCGGGGCGCAATGCCTCGACAAAACGCGCGACCCTCAGGGCGGTTTCGGCTTCCTCTCCGGAGACTTCAGGAGCGCGATGCAGCTCTCGCCGAAGCGCCACCAGCTCAGAGGTGCGGGTTTCGTCGTAGGACAGAACGGTCATTGTTCACCCAGCTTCATGCCGGGATCATAGTCGACACCCTCGACATTCTTGGTGACGGCTTGGCCGCATTGCATCACACCGGTGAACGTGTTGAAGGCATAAGCCGGCGAGCCGTGCAATTGCCAACCCTTCGACAGCGCCAGGCTGACCTTGTGACAAAAGGCGGAATCATCGGGTCCTGTCAGAAAACGGTAAAGCTTCATTGGTCCTGTTCTCCCTGGTCCCGCGCGGCGATGCGCGCGGCCTTGTCAATCAGCCTCTGGGCCATCTCGAGATGCAGCCGCTCGACCATGCGGCCGTCAAGACTGATGACGCCGCGCCCCGCATTTTCAGGCCCGGCAAAGGCGGAAACAATGGCTTGCGCTTCGGCAAGGCGATCCGGATCAATGCCGAAGGCCCTGTTGGCGACCGCGATCTGGGACGGATGGATCAGCGTCTTGCCGTCAAATCCCATCGCCTGGCCATCATGGCATTCCGCGATCAATCCCGCCTCATCCTTGAAATCATTGTAGACACCGTCCAGCACATCAAGACCATAGGCGCGTGCCGCCAGCACGATCTGCAGGAGCCAGGATGACAGCCACGGTCGGCCCGGCAGCGCCGCCACGCCGGTTTCCTTGATCAGGTCATTGGCGCCGGTCACGAAACAATCGAGCCGGGCGCCGTCGGTGCGCGCCATTTTCGCGATCTGGCCCGCATTCATGACCCCGCGCGGCGTTTCGATCATCGCCCAGAGCCGCAAGCCCGCCGGCGCATCGGTCTGCTCCAGCGCATCCTCCACCGCGGCTATGTCATCGGGCGCCTCGACCTTGGGGATCAGGATCGCATCCGGCCGGCAGCCGCGCGCTGCGAGCAGGTCTTCTGCACCCCAGGGCGATGACAGCGCATTGATACGGATGATTTTTTCCATGCCCGCGGGCAGCGCCCGTGCGCGTCCGTCGGCAAAAAAGCTTCTGAGGCTTTCGCGCGCCTCGTCCTTGGCTTCGGGCGCGACCGAATCCTCGAGATCGAGGATCACGCTGTCGCAGCCGAGATCCGGCAATCTGGCGAGCGCCCGGGCATTGCCCGCGGGCAGATAGAGCGCCGAGCGGCGCGGGCGGACCGGTCTAGATGGCAGGGAATGTTCCATGCAGCCTTATTGCCTTCGGCGCCGCCCTCTTGCAAGGGGGGCCGCTTTTCCAGCGAGCCGGGCAGTTCACGCAGATGTTACGCGGGCCGTGGCCTTTTCAAACGGCCGCAAGGGCGGCTCCTATTGAAGGACCGCGCCGTGATCCCCAAATGCTGGGGGTACTGTTGAGGAACAAACGTCATGAGAAAAATCGTCGCATTCTTTTTGGGACTTGGACTGGTTGCCGCCGCCTTTGCCGGCTTGGCGCTGGCCGTGGTTCTGGGTGTGATTTCGGCAAGCGTCATGCTTGTCTTGCAGATGACCGGCCGCCTGCAGCCCGCGATGGTCCGCACCGCCAGGGCCGAGGACCGCACCCGCGGCGCCAGCGCGCCCCGCGACTACCGGGTCTGGAACGACGGACGCGGCACCATTATCGACATGTAAGGCCGACGCCTTCCCTTTGTGGAGAGTATGAGGGCCACTGTCAGCGCGAAAACGCGCGCTGATAGTGGCCTACTTGCAGCGAAGTGGTCGCCTGCCTCTTCTTTTTCCGCTCCATGTTTGTTAAATGCTCCGGCACAGACAGACAGGACCATCAGATAATGGAAAAATTCGATCGCCTCACCGGCGTTGCAGCGCCTCTCCCGGTTGTCAATATCGACACCGACATGATCATCCCCAAGGATTATCTCAAGACCATCAAGCGCACCGGTCTCGGCAAGGGATTGTTCGCCGAAGCGCGCTACAATGAGGACGGTTCGGAGAATCCGGACTTCGTGCTCAACCAGCCGGCCTGGCGCAACGCCTCGATCCTGGTGGCCGGCGACAATTTCGGCTGCGGCTCCTCGCGCGAGCACGCGCCCTGGGCGCTTCTCGATTTCGGCATCCGCTGCGTCATTTCCACCAGCTTTGCCGATATTTTCTACAATAATTGCTTCAAGAACGGCATTCTGCCGATTGTTGTGAGCCAGGAGGATCTCGACAAGCTGATGGACGACGCCCGCCGCGGCGCCAACGCCACCCTGTCGATTGATCTCGAGGAACAGGAAATCCGCGGTCCAGATGGCGGCGTGATCAGCTTCGACATCGATCCCTTCAAGAAACACTGCATGCTCAACGGTCTCGACGACATTGGATTGACTCTCGAAAAGGCAAGCGCCATCGATAGCTATGAAACCAAGGCGTCTGACAATCGCCCGTGGCTTTGAATTCAGCGGCAACCAGGCTGCATCTGGGACATTACAGCAAGACGGTTTTCAGGACGTGAGTTGAAGGAAGATCAATGGCAAACGATATCGAAACCTCGACGATCGACCTGATCGCAAAAGCTGGTGAAATCGAACCTGGCAAGATCACGCGCGACACCGAGCTTGCGGAACTCGAGATCGATTCACTCGCCCTGACCGAGATCGTCATGGAGATCGAGGATCAGCACGACATCGAGATCGACCTCAATACAGCCGAGGCCTGGGAATCACTGAAGACCGTCGGCGACATGGTCGACATGGTCAAGAAACTCGTCGCGGCGCAGCATTGACCATGGGCCATCGGCGCGTCGTCATTACCGGCATCGGCGGAATTTGCGCGCTGGGCAGTGATGCCGACACTATCTGGAGCAGCATGAAGGAAGGCCGCGACGGCTGCAGGCCGTTGTCGATCGTCACGCGCGATCTCAAGATCGGCGTCGGCTGCGGCATTGTGGGTTATCCCGAAGATGACGGCATCGACAAGCGCCAGAGACTGACCATGAGCGGCATCAGCCGCATCTCGGTGATTGCCGCGCGCGAGGCCATGCAGCAGGCGGGCCTGGAAAAGGGCGGCTTCGATGCGGCGAGAGCCGGCGCGGTGGTGGGCGTCGGCATCTTCGGCACCGACGCCGTCGACCAGAGCTATGTCGATATCTTTCTGGAACAGAAGAAACGCACCCATATCTTCACCGTCCCGCGGGTGATGCCGAGCGGACCTTCCGGTCATGTCTCCATTGCCATGGGGCTTGAGGGGCCGGTGTTCGGCGTCACCTCGGCCTGCGCCTCCGGCAACCATGCCTTCATTTCCGCGGTCGACCAGATCCGGCTCGGCCGCGCGGACGTGATGCTCGCCGGCGGCGCCGAACTGGCGCTGGTCTATGGCCCGCTCAAGGCCTGGGAATCGCTTCGGGTCCTGGCCCGTTCGGTGTGCAGGCCGTTCTCGGCCGATCGCGACGGGCTGGTGCTCGGCGACGGCGCCGCGATCGCGGTGCTCGAATCCTATGAGCACGCCAGGGCGCGCGGCGCTCAGATCCTGGCCGAGATCATCGGGGTCGGCCTCTCCGCCGATGCCTCCGACATCGTCAATCCGACAGTCGAAGGCCCGTCGGCAGCCATGCGCTACTGCCTTGAAGACGCGGGCATTTCGGCGGATCAGGTGGATTACATCAACGCCCACGGCACCGCCACCCAGGCCAATGACCAGACCGAAACCCGGGCAATCCGGCAGGTCTTCGGATCCGCCGCCGACACGGTCGCGGTTTCCTCGACCAAATCCATGCATGGTCATTGCCTTGGCGCCTCCAGCGCCATTGAGCTGATTGCCTGCGTCAATGCGATCAGGGAAGGCGTGATCCCGCCGACCATCAACTACACGACGCCCGACCCGCTATGCGACCTCGACGTCACGCCGAACGTGGCGCGGGACAAGCCTGTCAGCATCGCGATTTCCAATGCCTTCGCCTTCGGCGGCACCAATGCCGTCATCGCGCTGGGCAGGGTCTAGGCGACGGCTCTTCCGCATCCAATCCGAAGCGGACCGCATCAGTCGACCGTCAGCGCCCTGCTTTCGAGAGCAATCGTCTCGCCTTGTCTCAGGATTGCGGCTTCCAGCCGGTAAAGTCCCGGCTGCGGAGCGCCCTTCCTGCCTGCAAAAGCCACATAGACCGCTTTTGAACGATCCAGCGGTTCGGTCAGCTGTTCGCTGAAAAGCCGGCCGTCCTTTTCGATCCGGAGCATGAACCTGTCTGCTTCGGCCAGGTTTATCGCCCAGATGTAACCGACAAGTGCCTGCGCCTGGCGTCCCGGCGGGTCTGGAAGTCCCGTGCTCATGAACTGCCTGTCATTCACCGGTCCATCCGCAAATCCGGCCGACAGCACCGTCGGCAGATCAGGCGTGCCGAGTTCGGCCATCGCTCCCGCATCGAGCAAGCCCGACGCGGCTGCACCGGCGTCGTGCGTCGTGCAGGACTCCCCGGCGCTCGATCCGGTAAAGGGATCGATCTCCTTGCCATTGCGGCGTAACGTCACATGAACATGCGGAAACGCGGCCAGCCCGGACGCCCCGACCAGCCCCAGCACGTCTCCCTTGCGCACCTTGGCGCCGGTCTCCAGCCGCAGCGACCCCTGCCGCATGTGACAATACTGGGTTTCAAATCCGCCGCCGTGGTCCAGCACGATCCCGTTGCCGCACTCGCGCGAACTGATCGCCTGGCGCTCCGGATCGGTCGACACCAGCCGGTCGGCCATCCCGTCGCGGAAGGCTTTGACGACCCCGTCGGCCATGGCGACGACTTCGACGCCGCGATCAACATCGCGCATCGACAGGACACGGAAATCCGTTCCCTTGTGCCCGTCATAGGTCTTGGTGCCGCACCAGGGATCGCTGACACCGGGACCGGGATCAAGATCGACGAATTGCTGGATCGGACAGACCGCCCCCTGCGGGCAGACCAGCGGCAGCCCGAACAGCGGCTCCGCGGAGACAGGCAGCGCGGCCAAAACCACAAGCGAAACCGACCGGCTCATCAGGCTCAAAACGCGGGTGAACAGGCCAGACAGTTGAAAACCCTCCGAAGGGTGTTTAAGGACGCTTCATCTATTCGATTTTGCTCCGGGGACTTCAAAATGGCAACACGCACTCTCTTCCTTCTCCCAGGTGACGGCATCGGCCCGGAAGCCATGGCCGAAGTCCGCAAGATCATCGCCGTGATGAACGAAAAGCAAGATGCCGGCTTCGTCACCGACGAAGGACTGGTCGGCGGATGCGCCTATGACGCCCATGGTCAGGCCATCTCGGACGCCGACATGGAAAAGGCGATGGCGGCGGACGCGGTTCTGTTCGGCGCGGTCGGCGGTCCGAAATGGGACGACGTGCCCTATGAGGTGCGTCCCGAGGCCGGCCTGCTGCGGCTGCGCAAGGACATGGAGCTGTTCGCCAATCTGCGCCCGGCGATCTGCTATCCGGCGCTGGCCGGATCGTCCTCGCTCAAGCAGGAGGTGGTCGAGGGCCTCGACATCCTGATCGTGCGCGAACTCACCGGCGGCGTCTATTTCGGCGAACCCAAGGAAATCATCGACCTCGGCAACGGCCAGAAGCGCGGTATCGACACCCAGGTCTACGACACCTACGAGATCGAGCGCATCGCAGCCGTGGCCTTCGAGCTGGCGCGCACCCGCCGCAACGAAGTCTGCTCGATGGAAAAGCGCAACGTCATGAAATCCGGCGTGCTGTGGAACGAGGTGGTGACCGCCACCCACAAGGCGCGCTTCCCGGACGTCAAACTGAGCCACATGCTGGCCGACGCCGGCGGCATGCAGCTGGTGCGCTGGCCCAAGCAGTTCGACGTCATCGTCACCGACAACCTGTTCGGCGACATGCTGTCCGACGTGGCCGCGATGCTGACCGGTTCGCTCGGCATGCTGCCGTCTGCCTCGCTCGGCGCACCCGATCCCAAGACCGGCAAGCGCAAGGCGCTGTACGAGCCCGTCCACGGCTCGGCGCCCGACATTGCCGGCCGGGGCATCGCCAACCCGATCGCCATGATCGCGTCCTTTGCCATGTGCCTGCGCTATTCCTTCAACATGGTGGCGGAAGCCGACCGGCTGGAAGCGGCCATCGCCACGGTGCTCGACCAGGGCCTGCGCACCGGCGACATCATGTCCGACGGCTGCCAGCAGATCACGACAGAAGAAATGGGCGACGCCATCCTCGCCGCCTACGCCGGCTGAAACAGCCCATCGCGAAAGATCCTGCCAACCCGGCCCGGCATTTGCGGGCCGGGTTTTTTCATGAGCCAATCACACCGGAATCCGGCCCCGCAACGGCGATGACTTGACGATCGCGGTGTTGGTTTCGGCCCTGTCGTGGAAAGGCAGGAGGATCGGATCGAGATCGGCGATGGAGCGCAATGCCAGCCGGGCGATGAAACAGTCGTCTCCGGTCACCTTGTCGCAGTCGAGAAATCCCGGTTCGTTGAGGATCATGTCCTCGACGATGTGCATGTTGCCGGGCCGGGGCTTGATCCGGACAATGGCCTGCAGCGGGTAGCCGAGCGCCGCAAGATCGAGCTCCAGGGTGAACCGCGATATGATTCCCTTGTTCTCCAGCCGCCGTATCCGCTCGCTGGTCGAAGGGCCCGACAGGCCGACCTGTGCGGCAAGTTCGGTCACCGGCATCCTTGCATTGCCGCTCAACAGGCTGAGAATCAGACGGTCTTTCTCATCCACATTCATGTTCAAGCCGATTGCCTCATTCTGGTTTCATAGTCGATGAGAATAATGCCTTGGGCCTCAAATGATTCAAGGTCAAAGCGTCGGGATTTGCCTATGCTGAAGGCCACAAATCGCCGCAGAAGGAGGTCCCATGACAGTGCACCGTATCGCCGCCTTTTCAGATGAAGGCGCAGGTGGAAATCCGGCTGGCATCGTGATTGCCGAGCAATTTCCCGATGAGGCCGAGATGCGCCGGATCGCGGCAGAGGTCGGCTATTCCGAAACCGCTTTCGCGATGCCGGATGGCGGCGCGGACCGGTGGCGGGTTCGCTATTTCTCGCCTGAATCGGAAGTTCCGTTCTGCGGTCACGCAACGATCGCGCTCGGCGCCGCCCTCGCCGCGCATTCAGGCAAGGGACGCTTCGCGCTGCGCCTTGCCGCCGCCGAAATCACCGTAGAGGCAGAGGCTGCGGCCTCAGGCTACAGGGCTGCTCTCCAGTCCCCGCCCACACGCAGCGCGCCCGCCCGGTCGGACCTGGTCGACCAGGCTCTTGCCTTGCTCGGCTACAGCAAGAATCAGCTCGATCCGGCGCTTCCGCCGGCCGAAATCCACGCGGGCGCAGATCATCTGGTGTTGGCACTCAAGCAACGCAGCGATTTGGCCGCCATGACCTATGAGCTTGACGCAGGCCGGGTGCTGATGCGCGACCGCGGACTGGTCACCATCATGCTGGTTCATGTGAGAGGCGACACCGCGTTTGACGTCCGCAACGCGTTTGCCTCCGGCGGCGTGCTGGAGGACCCCGCGACCGGCGCCGCCGTAGCGGCCTTTGCCGGGTATCTGCGCGATCTCAAATGGCCCCATGGCAACCGGATCGAGATCATCCAGGGCGAGGACATGGGGGCGAAGTCACGCATCGAGGCGGAGTTCAGCGACGAACCCGGCAGCTCGATCCGGATCTCCGGTCATACCCACCGGATTGAGCAAGACGCCTTGGCGCGCTGACCTTGTTGCCATCCATCATGATCAGGCGCGAAGACGGCGCCCACGGGCATGATCCGGTGACAATGGGATGCGAATGGAAACCATTTGCTCCGGCCGAAACTGAGCTTTGGCGGCCGATTGACATTTCAGTGCAGTTCCATCAAAACACCGCCACCATGCGCACCACGATCAAGACCAAAACCACGATCTGACCCGTTCCGCCCCTCACTCTCCCCGGGGCGGGAAGAGTGGCGCTTGTCCGCTAACAAGGGGAGAGAGGAGCACGGGAACCATGGGTTTCAAAATCGCAATCGCCGGGGCGACGGGCAATGTCGGCCGCGAAATGCTCAACATCCTTTCAGAGCGCGCCTTCCCTGTGAGCGAAGTCGTGGCGCTCGCTTCGAGCCGTTCGGTCGGCACCGAAGTTTCCTTCGGCGACAAGACCCTCAAGGTCAAGAACCTCGAAACCTATGATTTTTCCGACACCGACATCTGCCTGATGTCGGCCGGCGGCACGGTCTCCAAGAAATGGTCGCCCAAGATCGGCGCGCAGGGCTGCATCGTCATCGACAATTCCTCGGCCTGGCGCTACGACGCCGACGTGCCGCTGATCGTGCCGGAGGTCAATCCCGACGCGATCTCGCTGTATACCCGCCGCAACATCATCGCCAACCCGAATTGCTCGACGGCGCAGCTGGTTGTTGCTCTCAAGCCGCTCCATGACCACGCCAAGATCAAGCGCCTGGTGATCTCGACCTACCAGTCGGTCTCGGGCGCCGGCAAGGACGGCATGGACGAGCTGTTCAACCAGACCCGGGCGGTGTTTGTCGCCGACTCGATGTCGAGCCACAAATTCACCAAGCGCATCGCCTTCAATGTCATTCCGCATATCGACGAGTTCATGGAGGATGGCTACACCAAGGAAGAATGGAAGGTTCTGGCCGAAACCAAGAAGATCCTCGACCCAAAGATCAAGGTGACCTGCACGGCCGTGCGCGTTCCGGTGTTCATCGGTCATTCCGAATCCGTCAATATCGAGTTTGAAAACGAGATCAGCGCCGAGGAAGCCCGCGACATCCTGCGCGACGCGCCCGGATGCCAGGTGATCGACAAGCACGAGGACGGCGGCTACATCACCCCCTATGAATGCGCCGGCGAAGACGCCACCTTCATCTCGCGCATTCGCGAGGACGCCACCGTCGAGAACGGCCTCAACATCTGGGTGGTCTCCGACAATCTGCGCAAGGGCGCAGCCCTCAACACCATCCAGATCGCGGAACTTCTGCTCAACCGCCGTCTGATCAAGCCGCGCCTCGCGGCCTGATCTGGCAAGAACCATCTCCGAACCCCGTCATCGGCGCCGATGGCGGGGTTTTGGTCCTCTGCGGGACCGTGACTTTTTACCGAATCGCTGGCAAGGTCAGCCAAAGACCGGTTATATGTGGCAAAGGGCTCAACAGCATGAATGGCAATCGTCAAAGACTGGCAGCATTGGGTATCGCAGCGCTCATGACCATCGGACTGGGCACGACGGCGCACGCCGCACAATGCGGCAACACCGCGAGTGGATTTGAGGCCTGGGTCCAGCAATTCAGACCGGAAGCCGCCAGGGCTGGCATCTCGCAGCGCACCCTCGATCTGGCCTTCAAGAATGCACGATATGCCACCAAGACCATTTCGGCGGATCGCAATCAGAAAAGCTTCAAGCTCTCCTTTGAACAATTCATGCAAAAACGTGGCGCATCCACGATCGTTTCCAAGGGCAAGCGGCTCAAGCAACAAAATGCCGGGCTGTTTGCAGCCCTTGAAAAACAATATGGCGTGCCGGCAGGGCCATTGATCGCGATCTGGGGCATGGAATCAGGTTTTGGCACCTTTTCCGGCAATCAGCACACCGTCTCTGCCGTCGCCACGCTCGCCTATGATTGCCGGCGCTCCGCCTACTTTACCGAACAGCTCTACGCTCTGCTTCAGCTGATCCAGAAGGGCTGGATGAGCCCGGATTTCAAGGGCGCGGCCCATGGCGAAATCGGCCAGACCCAGTTCCTGCCGGCCAATGTGGTGCGGTTTGGCGTGGACGGCGACCGCAATGGCAGCGTCAATCTGGCATCCACCGCCGATGCGCTGGCTTCGACAGCGAATTTTCTGCGCGGACACGGCTGGAGCCGGGGCGGGGGCTATCAGCCGGGACAGGCCAATTACCGTGCGATCCAAGGCTGGAATGCCGCTGGGGTCTATCAAAAGGCCATCGCCCAGATCGGCGCAGACATCGACGGCTGATCCTGCCTGCGGGGACGGACTCAGAAATCCGCGCAACTGTCGCTGGCGGTTGTCTGGACGCTGCTGAGGATTTTTCCGTCGCGAAACGTGAACGCCTCGCGGATCAGCAGCTCGTTCTCGGGGAATTGATAGCAGACCAGGACGGTGGCCCTGGTTTCGTCGGCCGTGGCGCCCTCTTCAACTTGCCAGGCGAAATTGGCGGTCTTGACGATGTCTTCCCATTCATCCAGCGCCGCAAGAAACTCGGCCTTGGTCTGGGATATGCCCAGATCCTCAAGCGTGATCACCGCGTCATCGGCCAGCAGATCGTCAATCGCAACGCGATTGACGTCGAACATCGCCGTGTACCATCGCTCGAGAAGCGAGGTTTGCGCGACACCGGTGGAAGCGCCCATCGCCAGGACCAGCGCTGCTGTCAAAAACCGGATTGCTCTCATCATCAGCTCCCAGGCGCGGCGCCTTCAACAAGCGCGAGGCATTGATGCGCCCATGGAAGCGGAGAGCGTGGCCGGCTGTCAAGCAAGCCCGGGTTCGGGCCGGAAAAAATCGCCGGATTTCGGGTCCATGACCCACAATTCGCCGGTCGAAATGTCAAACCATGCGCCATGCAGCGCCATCTTGCCGCGATCCTCAAGGATCTTGATGCAGGGAAATGTCCGCAAATTCGAAAGCGAATTGCGGATCGAGATCCGCTCCAGCGCGACCTGGCGTTCGCCGCCGGTCATCAGGCGGCTGTCCTGGATCTGCTGCGCTGCCGGTTTGAGCAAGCCCATCCACTGTCCGATGAAATCGCCCGGCGAGAGGGGAGACGCATTCGGATCAAGCGCCGCCTTGATGCCGCCGCAGCGGCCATGGCCCATCACCACGATCTGCCGGATCTTCAGCGACTGAACGGCGAATTCGAG
Source organism: Hoeflea sp. (assembly GCF_014359905.1). Lineage (GTDB taxonomy): Bacteria > Pseudomonadota > Alphaproteobacteria > Rhizobiales > Rhizobiaceae > Hoeflea. Next base: position 21,288 of record NZ_JACIYP010000003.1, read on the forward strand.
GGCCGCTGAGGTGGCGTGATAGTTGGTGTCGGGCGCATAGGGCGGCACCAGGTTGGCGACATTGCGGACCACGAACAATTCGCCGGGACCGCAATCAAAAATGGTCTCGGGCGCTGCGCGGGAATCGCAACAGGCGATCACCAGCGTGTGCGGCTCCTGGCCGCTCTCGGCGAGGTCACGGTACCGCTGGCGCTCGGCCGTGTAACGGCCGTCCATGAAACTCTGATAGCCTTCAAGAAGGCGTTTCGGAAAAGTCGACATGACTTCGCTCATAATCGGGCGGGCGGCCAAGATCAATCAACCATTTTGGTCCACAGGGAAAGCCGCTGTGAAAAAGCTGGGAAATGCCGACAATCGACGGCGTCATCCATGGATCGCAATCATGATCCCATGCCGGTCGCGGGCAGGTTCCGCGGGAAACGGGCTTGTCAGACCACGCGCATGACGGCCGGCCATGACCAGATTGACCGCGGCATCCAGGACATCGTCCATCGCCGCTCCGCGTGGCGGGCCTGCCGCAAGAATGTCAGGGTCAATGCCGTGTCGGGCGAGCAACGCTGTCCGCTCCGTCACGCCTGCCGGATTGACTGCTCCGCGGATCTTCTTGGGCGTCGCCATCGCCACCATGCCGTTGAGCCGGCAAAAGGCAAATTCGGGATGACATTCAAAGATGCGATCGCGCAAGCCCGGATCCATCTGCAGCAGCCGGTCGATCTCGAGGATCCTGCCAAACAGGAAGAACGCCTGCTTCGACACCTTCTTCGGCGGATCGGAGGTTTGCTGCGCCCGTTCGCAGGCCTCCCGGTAGGTCGGGGCCTCTACCGCCGCCCGCGCCGGGATGGAAAACACGCTCGATTGCCGTGCGCCGAGATGGGGCCTTATCGCCTGTTCCGGACCCCGGCCCGCACCGCTGATCCGCTCTGGCAGGCCCATCGGCATATCGACCGCCAGAATTGCACCGGGGCCGAGCTCATCCGCCAGATCGGCAAACCGCGCCCGAACCATGATCCGCGGGCGGGGATCGCCGGGGACAAGCGTCAGCGCGATCCATCCGCCGCGGCAGCCATCGACGCCGGCAGTCACCCGGTCCAAGGGCTGCGCCTGGCTCACGTCTACTTGCGGTCCGCCATCGACCGGACACGGCGCATATTGACCATTGCCATCGGCGTGCGCAGGCTTTGCGCATCGGTTTCCAGTGTCAATTCATCGGCGCCGCGCCGCGCCGTCCGGGCGAGAATCTCAAAGACCGTTCCGGTGGCCATCTGCAAGGCCTTCTCCTCCGCCACGCCTTCCAGCAGCCGGGCAAGCAGGGTTGCGGCCATCAGGTCCCCCAGGCCGTTCGGGGCATTGGGGATAAGCCGGTGTTCCGCCATCAGCGATTGACCGCCACTGACCAGCAGGTTGCCGGTGCTGCCGCTCATCATGGCCGGCACAGAGGTCACAAGCACCCGGGCGGGGCCCAGGGTTTCCGCCGCCGCGATGATCGATCCGGTGTCCGCCATCGGCGCACCGGCGAGACAGGCCAGTTCGTGCACATTGGGCGTGGCGATATCGGCAATCGGGATCAGTTTGGTTCCGATTGCCGATACGATGTCTTCAGCCACATATAGCCCGCCGGTATCGCCTATCACCGGATCGCACATGTAGATCGCCTGCGGATTTGCGCGGCGCACCGCGCCGACGAGCCGGGCGACATCATCCGCCTGGCGCGCATTTCCCAGATAACCGCTGAGCACCGCGCCGACCTCGCCGAGCCATGGCGCACCGCACAGGTCATCGACTAGCGATGCAAAATCCTCGGCCGGCGGCACGATCCGGGTGGCGCGCGAATGACCGGGATGCCATGGCAGGATGACCGTCGGCAAAGCCCAGACCGGAAACCCGAGCGTTTCCAGCGCAAAAACGGCCGCCCGGTTGCCGACCGACCCGCGCACCACATGGCTCGAAATCACAATGACTGAAGGCTGGATGTCGGGATTGCGCCGAGGGGCCGTTGTCATCATGAAATCCGCCCGAACAGCCAGAGCACCAGCGCGAAGAAGGCGATCAGCGCCAGCACGCGCGCGATCCGCGTGCCCCACACCTCGATCGTGTCAGACTTGTCGGCGTCCTTGGCGGCAAAATGATCCCGCACGCTGGTGGCGGCGGATTTCATGACCGGCGTTGACGACAAGCCGCCTTCCTCGCCAAGACGATCAAGGTTGCGTTTTGCCTGGCGAACGGTTTCATCATCTTTCATGCGCTGGGTTCCCGGCCCTCGTGGAATGTGATGCAGCATAGCATCCCGGTGATCGAGCGACAGCACCTATCAGACCGATGCGGCAACCCGGCCCCGGTGTGGCAATCGCAGTGCGGATGTTACCGGGCAAGGCTGTGATACTCGGGATTTGGCTGCATGTCAGTGGCCGATGCCATCCGGTTGGTCATGTTGAAAAACGCAGCAACCGCGGAAATATCCCAGATATCGCGATCGCTGAAGCCCGCATCGCGCAATTTCTGCCGGTCGGCTTCGACGATACGCGCCGGATCCTCGGTCACCAGCACGGCAAAATCGATCATCGCGCGTTGGGCCGGTTCGAGATCGGCCACCCGGTAGTTCATCACCATCTGTTCGCCAAGCGCCGGATTGCCGGACAATTGCCTGACTGCGGCGCCATGGGCGGTCAGGCAATAATAGCAGCTGTTGATGGAAGACACCGCGACGGCGATCAGTTCGCGGTCGAGCTTGCTCAGATTGGAGGCGCCGAGCATCAGATCATTGTAGAATGCGACAAAGGCTTCCAGCTTTTCATTGTTGAAAGCATAGGCCTTCAGCACATTGGGCACCATGCCAAGCTTTTCATCGCATTTGGCGAAATAGGCCTGCATGGCCGTGCTCAGCGGTGTTTCCCCGGCACATGACAAGGCCGTGACGGTCTCTGACGTTGTTTCCATTCTTTTTCCTCCGAATAATGGCTGTCATCGCGAAATCAGGTCGCTTTGCACAATACTTCTGATAGGTTTCGGCCAAAGATCAAGTCTGGGAGGCATTGGAATGGGGGTCAGGAACACCCGCGGCGCGGAAACACTGCTTGCAGAGGCTGCGTCGATCGCGGCCAAAAGCAAGAAGCCGCATATCGAGCCGCACGTGCTTTTTTCCCGTATCAGCATGGACGATCTGGGCCTTTTCCCGGCCGCGAGCCTGGCGGAATCCGCAATCCTGGCGGAATCCGAAATTCGAGCCTGGGACGGCAAGACGTCGCGGATGAGCCTGATCGACGTTGATAAGGCCACCAAGGACGGTCAGGATGTCTCTATTCTTGCCATCACCACGCTCAACAAGCCGTTCCTTTATGATTCGGTGATGGGCGAGGTGACGTCGGAAGTGCGCGACATCATCATGGCGCTGCACCCGATCCTTGTCGTTTCAGGCAAGGCGCCGGCCGTTCTGTTCTCCCATGGCGACGGCAGCGACCATAGCCAGCGGGTCAGCCACATCCAGATCCACATGCCGCGCCTCAGCGAGGCCGCCGCCAAGCGGCTGTCGTTGCGCGTCAGTTTCGTTCTTGACCAGGTCCGGGCGGCCGTCAGCGACTGGAAGGCCATGCTGGCGATGATCGATCACAGCGCCGCCGATCTGGTGGCGCTCGACGTCGACAAGCAGACTGAACCGGCCCGCCAGGAGGCGCTGGCCTTCATCGCCTGGCTGCGCGACAACAATTTCACGTTCCTCGGCATGCGCGAATATGTCTACTCGGGCGACGGCGAATCCGCGCAACTGAGCAGGGCTTCCTCGGAGGGCCTGGGTATTCTGTCGGATCCGGATGTGCTGGTGCTCAGGCTCGGCAAGGATCAGGTCACGACGACACCGGAAATCCTGGATTTTCTGCAGGGACCGGATTTTCTGATCGTCACCAAGGCCAATGCCCGCTCGGTTGTCCATCGCCGCGCCTATATGGACTATATCGGCATCAAGCGGTTCAATTCCAAAGGCAAGGTGATCGGCGAATTGCGGGTGGTGGGGCTTTTCACCTCCACCGCCTACACGAGTTCGGTCACCCGGATTCCGCTGCTGCGCTCCAAGGTGCAGGCGGTTGTCTCCGAATTCGGCTACGATCCGCAAAGCCACTCCGGCAAATTGCTGCTCAACACGCTGGAGGCCTATCCACGCGACGACCTGTTCCAGATCGATGCCCCCTTGCTGGCGCGCTTCTGCAACCAAATCAACGAATTGTCCGATCGGCCGCGTGTCCGGGTGCTGCCGCGGATCGACCGGTTCGACCGTTTTGTATCGGTGATCGTCTACGTCCCGCGCGACCAGTATGATTCGATCGCACGGGAGCGGATCGGCGCCTATTTCAAGACCGTCTACAACGGTCGTGTGTCGGCTTTCTATCCTGCTTTTCCGGAGGGTGGCGTCGCGCGCGTCCATTTCATCATCGGCCGGTCCGAAGGCAAGACGCCGCAGGTGCCGCAGGAGCAGCTGGAACGCGACATTCGTTCTATCGTCACGCGCTGGGAGGATCAGTTCCGCGCGCTGGGTGGCAGCAGCGCCGCACGGATGAGCGTAAGCCCCTCCTACAAGGAACGCTTCCGGCCGGAAGAGGCGCTATCGGATCTCGGCAATATCCTGGCCTGCAAGGCGCCGGGCGCGATCCGGATTGCGCTGTATCGCAACGAGGATACGCCCGATGACCATCTGGCGCTGAAGATCTTTCATGCCGGCGAACCGGTATCGCTGTCGCGCCGCGTTCCGCTTCTGGAAAATCTCGCCTTCAAGGTGATCAGCGAGCAGACACACGAGATATTTCTTGACGATCAGGCCGGCGCTTCGGGCACCGTGTTTGTTCACGACATGGAAATCACCCATGAAGACGGACGCATCATCGAACTGAAAACCGATGGAGCGCGTCTCGAGGAAGCCTTCCTGTCGGTCTGGCGCGGTGAGACCGACAATGACACATACAACCGGCTGGTCACCAACGCCGGGCTGTCGGTCCGCGAAGCAACGGTGTTGCGGGCCTATGCCCGCTATCTGCGGCAGGCTGGCATTCCCTATTCCCAGGAATACATTGCGCACAGCCTCAATCGTCATGCGGATATAGCCGGCAAGTTGCTGACATTGTTCCGGGTCCGGTTTGATACCGGTATCGATGCCGAAAGGCGGACGGAACTGAGCGCAAGGCTGATGGAGGACATCGAAACCGCGCTGGCTGAAGTTCCGAGCATCGACGACGACAAGATCCTGAGGCGCTACGTCAATGCCATCGGAGCCTCGCTCAGAACCAATTATTTCCAGACCGGCGATGATGGAGCACCACGTCCGGCGATGGCCTTCAAGCTCGATCCGAAGGCGCTCGAAGGTCTGCCCGAGCCGAGGCCCTTCCGTGAGATCTTTGTCTACGGGTCCGAAGTCGAAGGTGTGCATTTGCGCTTCGGCCCGGTTGCCCGCGGCGGCCTGCGCTGGTCGGACCGGGCGCAGGACTACCGCACCGAGGTGCTGGGGCTGGTCAAGGCCCAGCAGGTCAAGAACGCGGTGATCGTGCCGGTTGGCGCCAAGGGCGGTTTCTACCCCAAGAAACTGCCTGTGGAAGGCGGGCGCGATGCAGTGTTCGAGGCCGGCCGCGAGGCCTACAAGCTGTTCATCCGCACGCTTTTGTCGGTGACCGACAATATCGTCGACGATGCCATCGTGCCGCCGGCGAACACCATTCGCCATGACGCCGATGACCCCTATTTCGTGGTTGCCGCCGACAAGGGCACCGCGACCTTCTCCGACACCGCCAATGCGCTGAGCCAGGAGCAGAATTTCTGGCTTGATGATGCCTTCGCCTCCGGCGGGTCCGCAGGCTACGACCACAAGAAGATGGGCATCACCGCGCGCGGCGCCTGGGAAGCGGTCAAGCGGCATTTCCGCGAAATGGACATCGATATCCAGACGACGCCGTTTACCGTCGCCGGCATTGGCGACATGTCGGGCGACGTCTTCGGCAACGGCATGCTGTTGTCGCAGAAGATCCGGCTGTTGGCGGCATTCGACCATCGCGACATTTTCATAGATCCCGATCCGGATTGCGCCTCGAGCTTTGCGGAACGAAGCCGGCTGTTCGAGCTCGGCCGGTCGAGCTGGCAGGACTATGACACGTCGAAACTGTCAAAGGGCGGCATGATCATTCCCAGGTCGCTCAAGTCGGTCGACCTGACGCCCGAGGCGGCGGCTGCAATCGGGATCAGTCACCGCAGGGCGACACCGCAGGACATCATGACCGCGATCCTGTCGATGGAGACGGACCTTTTGTGGTTTGGCGGCATCGGCACTTACATCAAGGATGCCGGCGAAAATGACGCCGATGTCGGCGACCGCGCCAATGACGCGATCCGGGTCGCCGCCCATAGGGTGCGCGCCAAGGTGATTGGCGAAGGCGCCAATCTCGGCGTCACCCAGAAGGGGCGCATTGCCTATGCGCTCGGTGGCGGCCGTTGCAACTCCGATGCCATCGACAATTCCGCCGGGGTCAATTCCTCCGACGTCGAGGTCAACATCAAGATCGCGCTGGCCAATGCGATGCGCGAGAATCGCCTGACCCGGCCCAAGCGCAACACGCTTCTGGCCTCAATGACCGATGAAGTGGCCGAACTGGTGCTGCGCAACAATTACCTGCAGACGCTGGCCATCTCGATTGCCGAGGCCGATGGCGTGTCGGGCGTAGGCGAACTCAACCGGGTGATGGGCAATCTCGAAGCCCGCGGCCTTCTCAACCGCAAGGTCGAGGACCTTCCGGAGGATTCGGCGATCGCCGAGCGCGTCGCCGGCGGCCACGCGCTGACCCGCCCGGAGATCGGCGTTCTGCTCTCCTATGCGAAGCTCGTGCTGTTTGATGAAATCGTCGCCAGTCCCCTGCCCGATGATCCCTATTTCGATCAGACGCTCATATCCTATTTTCCCAGGAAGATGCAGAAGCCGCATTCTTCCGACATTGCCGGCCACAGGCTGCGGCGCGAGATCATTTCCACCCTTCTCGGCAATGATGCGATCAACCGCGGCGGCCCGGCCTTTGTCATTGGCCTGGGGGACAAGTCCGGCGCCACCGCAGCCGATATCGTCAAGGCGTTCATTCTTGCCCGCGACGGTCTTTCGCTGGATCAGCTCTATGCCCGGGTCGACGCACTCGACACAAAGGTTTCCGGCGCTGTTCAAAACCGCCTCTACGCCCGGATCGGCAACACCCTGAAGGATGTCACCAGCTGGGCGCTCAAGACCGGCGCGGCGCAAGGCGATCTTGGCGCGGCGATCAAGTCGATGCAGGCAGGCGTTGCCAAGCTTGGCGGCGCACTGGAAGCGGCGATGCCCGAATTCATGCGCAACGAAGCCGAGACCATTCAATCGGAGCTCGTGTCGGAATCGGTGCCCGCTGATCTTGCCGGGCAGATCGCAGGACTGGGCGGATTGACGCTGGCGCCCGACATCTGCCATGTGGCGGCCTTCTCCAAGACCGACCTTAAACGCGCGACGGAGGCCTTCTTCGCCGTCACCGATGCTTTCCGGGTCGGCAGAATCGTCGCCGCGGTCGACCGGATTCCGGTGTCCGATCATTTCGAAGGCCTGGCGCTGGCGCGCGGTCTGGATGAAATATTCGAAGCGCGGCGGATCATTGCCGCAACCGCGCTGGACGGCAATCCGAAAGCCTCCGATCCGGCCGGCGACTGGCTCACGGCCAACAAGGACCGGATTTCCCATGTCCGCGGCCAGATCCTGACGCTGACCGACACCGGCGAATTGTCGGTCGCCAAGCTGACAGTCGCCGCGGGAATGCTGAGCGATCTTGCCCGATCCCTGCGCGCATGACAGGATCGCGGCGGTCGGGTCTGACGGGGGATGATGGGAATGTCTGACGCAATCGGGTTGCCGCCGGCCACGACCGTTCGCCGCCGCGGCGTATTTGGCTGGATGATGTTCGACTGGGCGGCGCAACCGTTCTTCACCGTCGTCACCACCTTCATCTTCGGACCCTATTTCATCAGCCGCATGGCGAGTGACCCCGCCACCGGGCAGGCAGCCTGGGGATACGGCATTGCCGCCGGCGGCTTCATCATCGCCATCCTGTCGCCGGTGCTCGGGTCGATCGCCGATCAGACCGGACCGCGCAAGCCCTGGATCGCCACATTTGCGCTGATCAAGATCCTGGCGCTGTGCGGATTGTGGTTTGCCGCCCCCGGATCCAACCTCGTCGCCGTCGTCGCCCTGTTCACGCTGGCGTCGGTGGCGGCCGAGTTCTCGATCGTGTTCAACGATTCGATGCTGCTCAGGCTGGTGCCGAAGGCCCAGATCGGCCGCGTCTCCAACCTGGCCTGGGGACTCGGCTATCTCGGCGGCATGATCGTGCTGATCTTCATCATTGCCTGCCTCGCAGCCTCCCCCGAGACCGGAAAGACCATCATCGGGATCGAACCGCTGTTCGGCCTGGATCCGCTGCAGGGCGAAGACGCCCGCGCCTCCGGTCCGATCTCGGCGCTCTGGTACGCCGTTTTCATCCTGCCCATGTTCTTCTTCACCCCCGACGCCGGCGGGCGGCGCGCCATGGGCGTCGTCATCCGCGATGGCCTGATCGAATTGAAATCGACTCTCGGCGAGGTGCGCCAGCGCGCCGGCATCTTCCGGTTCCTGGTCGCCAGGATGATCTACCAGGACGGCGTCAACGCGCTTCTGGCGCTGGGCGGCGGCTTTGCCGCGGCCATGTTCGGCTGGTCGATCACCGAGATCGGCGTCTACGGCATCATGCTCAATGTCGTGGCGATCTTCTCCTGCCTCTTTGCCAGCCGTCTCGACACCAGGCTCGGCTCCAAATCGGTCGTGCTGGTCTCGATCCTGCTCTTGCTGATCGCCACCATCGGCATCGTGTCCACCGGTCCGGGATTTACTTTTTTCGGCGGACTGATGCTCGGCGACGCCGATTCCGGCGGACTGTTCGGCACCGCCGCGGAAAAGGCCTACATCGCCTTCGGGCTGCTGATCGGCATCGCCTTCGGACCGGTCCAGGCCTCGTCGCGGGCCTATATGGCGCGCAGCGTCAGCGAGGACGAGGCAGGCCGCTATTTCGGCATCTATGCGCTCGCGGGCCGGGCGACCAGCTTTCTGGCGCCGTTCATGGTGGCAACCGTCACCGCGCTCTCCGGATCACCCCGGCTTGGCATGGCCACCATCATCCTGTTTTTCGCCGTCGGCCTGGCGATCCTGTGGACCACACCCTACCCGGCGGACCAGCCGACAGGCAAACCGGCGGCCGCCTGACACTTCTCGAAAATGGTCTGGATTTTTTCCATACTCGAGGTATGGACATAAACATACCTTGGGTATGGGTGGGATCGGAGACCGCCTTTCAGCGCCCCCGATCCGATCAGTGGCGGAAATGGCGCATGCCGGTGAACACCATGGCGATACCGGCCGCATCGGCTGCATCGATCACATCCTGGTCGCGCATCGAGCCGCCGGGCTGGATGACCGCGGTCGCACCGGCCTCGATGGCTGACAGCAGCCCGTCGGCAAACGGGAAAAATGCGTCCGAGGCAACGACGCTGCCTTTGGTGCGGGGGGCGTCAAGTCCGAGAATTTCCGCCGCGTCAACCGCCTTGCGCGCTGCAATCCGGGCCGAATCGACCCGGCTCATCTGGCCAGCGCCGATTCCAACTGTGGCGCCGTTCTGGACATAGACAATGGCATTGGACTTGACGTGCTTGGCGACGCGGAAGGCAAAGGCCAGATCATCAAGCTCGCGCGCATCCGGCGCCCGCTTGGTCACCACCTTGAAATCCTCAGGCAGGACGATGCCATTGTCACGGCTCTGCACAAGAAGACCCCCGGAAACGGTCTTGACCGTGATGCCGGGCTGGCGCGGATCGGCGAGCGCACCGGTGGTCATCAGCCGCAGGTTTTTCTTGGATGACAGGATCTGTCGCGCCTCTTCGCTCGCGTCCGGCGCGATGATGACTTCGGTGAAGATCTTGACGATCTCGGCGGCGGTCTCCGCGTCAAGCGGACGGTTGAGGGCTATGATGCCGCCAAATGCCGACGTCTGGTCGCATTCGAGCGCCCGGCGGTAGGCCTCCGCCAAGCTTCCGCCGGCAGCCACACCGCAGGGATTGGCGTGCTTGATGATGGCGCAGGCCGCAACCGACGGATCGAACTCGCTCACCAGTTCAAAGGCCGCATCGGTGTCGTTGATGTTGTTGTAGGACAATTGCTTGCCCTGCAGCAGCCTGGCGGTTGCCACGCCGGGGCGGTTCTCGCCCGTCGCGTAGAAGGCGGCCGCCTGATGCGGATTTTCGCCATAGCGCATCACATCGATGAGCCGGCCGCCAAAGGCCCGGTGGCGCGGCGCCTCCAAGCCGAGTTCACAGGCAAACCAGCCCGAAACCGCGGCGTCGTAGGCGGCGGTCCGCGCAAAGGCAAGCGCCGCCAGTTCGCGCCGCAGCGCCACGGGAATCGCGCCGTCATGGGTCTTGAGCGCAGCCAGCACTCGGTCATAATCTTCCGGGTCTGTCACGATGGTGACATAGGCATGGTTCTTGGCCGAGGCGCGGATCATCGCAGGCCCGCCAATATCGATATTCTCGATTGTCGTCGCGGAATCAGCGCCACTGGCGACGGTCTCTTCAAATGGATAGAGATTGACGACGGCAAGGTCGATTTCGGCGATGTCATGCTCTTTCATCGCCGCCCGGTGCTCCGGATCATCGCGAATGGCGAGCAAGCCGCCATGCACGCCAGGATGCAGGGTCTTGACCCGACCATCCATGATTTCAGGAAACGCGGTGAGGTCGGAAACATCGCGCACCGCAAGGCCGGCCTTTTCCAGCGCGGTCCTTGTTCCACCGGTCGAGACCAGTTCGACGCCGGCGGCGGCAAGCCCGCGGGCGAAATCGACAAGTCCGGACTTGTCCGAAACCGAGAGCAGGGCCCGGCGAATGCGCACAAGGTCCGGAACGGGATGGTTTTTGGAAACGACGGCCATGGAGATCCCCTGAAATGGTGCCGCATCGGGCTGGCGGCGCGAGCATGGGTTAGCACAGCCGCAAGCGCCGTAAAACACGGGTTATGGGCTTATCTGTGGAGCGATGCCGGTTGAGGTGAAGGTACGACGCCGACAGACGCCTATCCTTCGGCGCGCGGCAAAGTGGTGCGAATCAGCTTCCAGTCGATCTGCGGGGTTTCACCGGCGGTAAACTCGAGCACGATCTGCTTGCTGGCCCGCGCCCCGGCGAGATCGGCAAAATGCACATCCTCTTCGATCCGCGGCATGAGCCCGCGCGCGACAAAGGCCCAGCATTCCCCGTCGCTCGCGATCAGGTGAACCGTGCCATCCTCATCCTGCGAGACCGAAATCTTGGGATGAACATGAAACCGGGCAACGCCGACAGTCCGGTTGTCAGGGCCGGGCGGACTCTCGTCGGGTCTGAGAACCTCGTCGCGCCCCTGCACCTCGTGCCCGGAGACAAGCAGGCGGATCTTGCGCCGGTGCAGAAGCCTCAGACTGCTCGCATAGCCGTCATGGGTCGCAACGAATCCAAGCTGTTTGGCCTCTTCATCGAGTGAGCCGACCGTGACTCGCCGCACGCCGCCGGTCACGATCGGACCCAGGAACGATGAATGGGAAAACTTCAGGGAAGATCTGTCGTTGAGCGTCACCGTGCTGTGTGCCGCGGTCAGCCGGGCGAATTCGGCATGCTGGGGGTGGTAGGATGCTGGCGCTCCCGCATTAACGATGAAGCGGTTAAAACCTGACGAGAGCTCGAAGGAAAGACATCCCGCATGGGCTTTCGCCGACATCCTGCCTTTCGGCGGCGGGCCGGTGTCGGCGATCAGCACCGCATTGCCGGCGGTCAGCCTCTGATAATGCGAATGCGGCATCTCCCGGTAGGCCGACCCGGAGGTTTCGTCGTAGCGCAAGACGCCAAGCATCCGGTCCGCCGACACGGCGGACGCACCATTGAACAGCGCAAGTTCGCCATTGGCGTGCCGGAAAAACCGCAAGGCGGAGAACATCCGGTCCATCCCGGCAGCCATTCTGGCCGGCGGTTTTTGGCCAAGATTGACATAGGTTTGCCTGAGCGGCAGCAGATCGGTCAGAAGATCGATCAACACCATCGGATTGCGCGAGGAATGCCCCCCGTCGGGGAGGATCTGCAGATCGAATTCGGCATCGAGATTGCGCGCGGCCGACCGGATCGTGCCGGCGCTGGCGGGAAGACACAGGCTCGCCATGGCCAGCGCGATCCGCACCCGGAAACGAACCGCATCGACAGGCAACGCCGCCGTCACATGCCGGAGATAGCGCATCTGCAGAGCAATGCTTTTGAGAAAGCGGCGGTAGAACCCGTGATCGGCGCCGCGCAGCACAATCGGGGAATGGGAAAACCAGGCAATAAGCCGGCTGGAGAGCACGTCGGGCTCGAAGGACAGCCCGCTCAGATGACGTCCCTCGACCGTGATCCAGTCATCGACCAGCGCCCGCGCATTGGCAAATGCCAGATCATGATCAGCCGCCCGCATGTGCCGGAGCCAGCCAAAGCCGTGCAGACTGCGCGCAAATGCCGGGCTTGGCGCTTCCATCTGGAACGGACTGCCGCCGCCGGTATCAACCATCGTGCCGCCCATGGCGAAGCGTCCGGAATAGATCTCCTCGGCAATGTGGGAATCGGCAATCCGGAGATCGATCGGCGCAACAACGAGCCGGTCCGGCGTCCCGCCTGCGAACCGCATGGCGTTGATCCGTCCCAGCGCCAAGCGGCGGGCAAACCGCCGCCATATCTCCGCCCCGTAAAAATACGCCGCGCGTTGCGAATCGAGTACCGAAAATGCCAAACGGGAAATCCTGAAAACGGGTCCCGGCCCTCCACCGGACCGGAATCGTAACACAGTGGGTTAATTGTTCAACTGCTGCTAATGTGGCCCGACAAGGCAAATATGTGCCAATAGAACACGTGCCATCGCGATTTACAGCCCAAACACTTACCGGCGCGTCAAGACGACCGCATAAAACCCGTCGAGACCCGCAAGCCGCGGATCTTCATGGCGGAGCATCGCCGGATGGGTCCTGACTTCGCCCAGGGGCGTGATCGCCGTTTCAAGCCCGGGCCAGCGCGACGGATCGGCAGGCCTGATTGACCACGCCGGATGATCGGCAAGGAAGCCGGCGACCATCTCCTCGCCCTCTTGCGGATCAAGCGAGCAATTGGAAAACACCAGTTCGCCACCCGCACGCACCAGAGTTGCGGCATGATCAAGCAGGTCGCGCTGCACCCGCGCCAGACGCATGATGTCGTCGGGCGTCTTGGTGTAGGGAATATCCGGGTGGCGCCGGACCGTACCGGTCGACGAGCAGGGTGCATCGAGAAGCACGCCGTCAAACCCGTCCGGCGCCTCCAGGTCCTGGGCTCTGGTCAACCTTGTTTCCACGTCGAGACCCAGTCGCTCCAGATTGCCGCGCAATCGCTCGAGCCGGTTGGCCGACTGGTCGCAGGCCGTCACCCGCGCGCCTGCGAGCGCCAGTTGCGCAGTCTTGCCGCCCGGTGCTGCGCACAGATCGACAATGTCGAGACCATCGAGCTTCGAGAACAATTGCGCCGGAAGGCTGGCGGCTGCATCCTGAACCCACCATTCGCCGTCCTCAAAGCCCGCCAGTCCCGATACCGGACCCTCCGGCCGTCCGATACGGACGGAGCCTGTCGGCAGCACCAGCCCGCCCAGCCGTTCGGCCCAGACCGCCGCATCGGACTTGACCGTCAGATCGATCGCCGGCGGTTCCGACAGGATCTTCAGGATGGCATCGGCGTCCGCCGGATAGGATTTCCTGAGCCGGTCTTCGAACCAGTCCGGAAAAGCCGGCGTCTCGGCAGAAATGGCCGGCAGAAGCTCGTCCTTCTCCCGCGCCATCCGCCGCAAAAGCGCATTGACCAGCCCGGCGAACCGCCGGTTCCTGGGATCGGAATCCGCCTGGGTCACCGCCAGATCGACTGCGGCGCGGTCGGGCACGTCGAGATACAGGATCTGCGCGGCAGCCACGCGCAACACCTGCCGCAGGGCGCGGGCGCCATCGGGTAGCGGATTGTCGACCAGCCTGTCGATGAAGGCGTCGATCACCCGGAGATGCCGGAGCGCTGAGAGCAGGATCGCCCGCACCAGCAACCGATCCTGATCGCCAAGATTGGTAAAGGCGGGATTTCCGCCAGCCGGATCGAGAAGACCGTCGAGCGAGGCCCGGCTTTCGGTCACCGCCGACAGGAGCCTTGAAGCCGCCTGCCGGGCGGCGAGACCGGGTTTCGCATCGGTCGGCCCGTGGCGCCCGGCATGGTTTCGAGGGTTTGAGCGCGCTCTGGCGGACCGGGCGCCGCTCAAGACCACGGTCCCTTGGAGACCGTGCCGTCACGGCCCCAGGGACCGGGTCCGGATGGCTGCGGTCGCGCCGGCGCAAACTCTTCCACCATCGCCTCAAGCGCCGCGATGCGGTTTTCCGTGGCCGGATGGGTCGAGAACAGGCTGTCCATGCGCTGGCCATTCAAAGGGTTGATGATGAACATGTGCGCCGTGGCCGGATTGCGCTCGGCGTCCTCGTTGACGATGCGGCCGGCGCCCCTGGCGATCTTGCGCAGCGCCGAAGCCAGCCAGAGAGGATTGCCGCAGATTTCCGCGCCACGCCGGTCGGCGGCATATTCGCGGGTGCGGCTGATGGTCATCTGCACCAGCATGGCGGCAAACGGGGCAACCAGCATCGCCACCAGCACGCCGATGAAGCCCAGAGGATTGTTGTTGTTACGGTTGCCGCCGAAAAAGAAGGCGAAATTGCCCAGCATGGAAATCGCGCCGGCCAGCGTCGCGGTGATGGTCATGATCAGCGTGTCGCGGTTCTGCACATGCGCGAGCTCATGCGCCATCACGGCGGCCACTTCCTCGTCGGTCAGCGCTTCCAGAAGCCCGGTCGAGGCGGCAACGGCGGCATTCTGCGGATTGCGGCCGGTGGCAAAGGCATTGGGCTGGGCATTGCGGATCACATAGACCTTCGGCATCGGCAGCCCGGCATTTTGCGCCAGATCGGCAACGATCCGGTAGAATTCCGGCGCCGTGCGCTGATCAACCTCGACCGCATGATGCATGCGCAGCACCATCTTGTCGGAATTCCAGTAAGAAAACAGGTTCATCGCCGCGGCAATGAAGAACGCGATCGTCATCCCGCCGGCGCCGCCGATGAGGTAGCCCACGCCCATGAACAGGGCGGTCATCAGTGCAATCAACATGGCAGTGCGAACGAGATTCATGCCCGTCATCCTTTCCAGCGACCAAGTGTCCGTCGACAGGGATTTGGTTTTTGTCGCTTGTGGCGGTAAACATGGGGTGTTTCAAGCTATTCTTCAATGTGACAGCCAATCTGGCGGAACGAGTCCATGACCACAAAACCCGATCCCGGCGCGAGCGCCGAGAATGCTAAAGACGCTGGCGCCGTTTGCGCGGACGCCGTGGCAGATCACGGTGCGCCGGAGCGTCAGCTCAGTCCGGCGGCCCAGCGGGCCCTGGCCGAAGCGGAAGCCCGGCGTCAGGCCCGCAAGGACGAGGTTCTCCGCGCCGAAAGGGAAATCGGCGGCCGTGGCGGCGCCGATCCGGCGCGGTTCGGGGACTGGGAAATCAACGGCCGGGCTATCGATTTTTAGGAATCACGCCTGTTGATACACCCATGATAAAGGAATATATTCCTTTATCATGCGAATCGCCCTAACCATAATGTCTGTCATCGCCATCGCTCAAAGCCTGGGCCTCGCCTTGACCGATGCGGCATGGGCGACCGAAAGCCAGTGGCGGAGCGTCGCCGGGCCGGTGTCGGCCCGAATCATCAAGATCATCGACGGTGATACGCTGGTGGTCGATGCCCATCCCTGGCCGGGCCATGCAGTGCGGGTTTCGGTGAGGTTGCGCGGAATCGATACGCCGGAGCGCCGTTCGCCGTGTTCGGCCGAGCGCCTGGCTGCTGACCGGGCACGCACCGAGCTTGAGCGGCTTGTCTCGGGTTTTGCGACAGTCGACCTGATCAATGTCTCCGGCGGAAAGTACTATGGCCGGGTCCTCGCGGATCTCAAGGCAGGCGCCCAGGATGTCGCCACGGCCATGCTCGAAAGCGGACTGGCGAGGCCCTATGAGGGGGGCAGGCGCGAGAAGGCGATCTGCGACTGATAGGTGAGAATCATGGGGGACGGGCGAGTTCACACGGCTGATCGCGCGTTCTTTCGATCTCCGCCCCACCGGTTCGGTGTGAGGCGAAGATCCTTTTTGCCTGTGCCGGCCAGGCCCCGGCCTCAAGGCGGGTGTGGAAGGTCGACTATTCCTTGACCGGAACCGTATAATTAAGCGGCATGCGTCCGCCGTCTGCATAGATCGTCTGGCCGGTGACATAGCTCGCATCCGAGGAAAGCAGGAACGCCACCACCGAGGCTATCTCGGAGGGTTCGCCAATGCGGCCCAGCGGCGTGCGCGACAGGATCCTGGTTTTCGCCTCGGGATTGTCCGCGACGGAGGCCAGCATGTCGGTCATGATCGAGCCTGGGCCGACGGCATTGACCCGGATACCGTGGGGCGCAAGCGACAGCGCCATCACCTTGGTCATCTGGCTCACGCCACCCTTGGACACGGAATAGGGAACCTGGTTGGCAATGGCGAAATGGTCGTTGATCGAGGACATGTTGACGATCGAGCCGGGCTCCTCGCCCTTTTCGATCTGGTCCACCATGTGCCGCGCCACGGCCTGGCCGCACAGCAGGACGCTCTTGAGATTGACCCCCATGACCCGGTCGAAATCCTCTTCCTTCAGGTCGAGAAATTCGGCGGCATGGACAATGCCGGCATTGTTGACCAGCGCATTGATGGACCCGAAGGCGTCAATCGTCTTGGCCACCAGGTTGTGGACATCCAGCCGCTCGGACACATCGGTTGCAGTAAACCGCACCTCGCCGTCGCTTGAGGCCGTTTCCACCGCCGCGGCGCCCGCCGCTTCATCAATATCGGCGATCATCACCCGGGCGCCCTCGGCTGCCAGGCGCCGCACGATCGCAAGCCCGATTCCCTTGGCGCCGCCGGTCACGATGGCTGTTCGTCCGTCCAGTCTCATAATTCATTCCTTCCGTACTCACGCGCCGCCTGGGAGGCGCAAGGTCACTCTAACGCATTGATACGATGCAGCAGGCCGTCCCGGAGCCGAATGCGATGTTCAGTCAGGCGACCATGCGCGCGGACGCGACAGTGACCCGGCAGACGGGCAAGGTCAATTGCCCTTCCGGCCGATCCCGTGCTTTGTCATGGCTTCGCTGATTTCATCCAGAATGCCCGGATCATCAATGGTGGCCGGCATTTTCCAGTCTTCGCCGTCGGCAATCTTCTGCATGGTTGCGCGCAGGATCTTGCCTGACCGGGTCTTGGGAAGGCGTTTGACCACCATGACCATCTTGAACGCTGCCACCGGGCCGATCTGGTCGCGAACCAGCTTCACGACTTCCTTTTCGATCTCCTCGTCGCTCTTCTCGACGCCGGAATTGATGACGATGAAGCCCGCGGGGATCTGTCCCTTCATGCTGTCGGCAATGCCGATGACGGCACATTCGGCGACATCGGGATGGCCGGACACAGCTTCCTCCATGCCGCCTGTCGACAAGCGATGGCCCGCCACATTGATGATGTCGTCGGTGCGCGCCATGATGAACAGATAACCGTCCTCATCGACAAAACCCGCATCCGCGGTTTTGTAGAATCCGGGAAACTCCGCGAGATAGGACTCGTAGAACCGCTTGTCGGCATTCCAGAGCGTGGGCAGGCACCCCGGCGGCAGCGGCAGCTTGACCACCACATTGCCAAGCGTTCCGGCAGGCACCGGATGGCCCGCATCATCGATGACCTGCACATCGTAACCCGGCATTGGAACCGCAGGCGACCCGTGCTTGACCGGCAGCAGGCCCAGGCCCATCGGGTTGCCGGCGATGGTCCAGCCGGTTTCGGTCTGCCACCAGTGATCGATGACCGGAACGCCGAGCACCCGTTCGGCCCATTGGATCGTGTCCGGGTCGGCCCGTTCGCCGGCCAGGAACAGCGCCCGGAAGCCTGACAGATCGTAGTTGCCGATCAGGCTGCCTTGCGGGTCTTCCTTGCGAATGGCGCGGAATGCCGTCGGCGCGGTGAACAGGGCCGCGACATTGTGTTCGGCAATCACCCGCCAGAAGGTGCCGGCATCAGGCGTGCCCACCGGCTTGCCCTCGAACACGATGGTGGTGTTGCCATGCAGCAGCGGTGCGTACACGATATAGGAATGGCCCACCACCCAGCCGATATCGGAGGCGGCCCAGAACACCTCGCCGGGCTTGAGCCCGTACACCGCATGCATCGACCACTCGAGCGCCACCATGTGGCCGCCATTGTCGCGCACCACCCCCTTGGGCTGGCCGGTGGTTCCGGAGGTGTAGAGGATATAAAGCGGGTCGGTCGCCGCAACCGGCGTGCAGGCGATCTTGCGTCCGGCATTGGCCTCGACCAGATCCGCGTAATCGAAGTCCCGCCCGTCAATCATCTCACAGCGATGCTGTTCCCGCTGCAGCACAATGGTTGCGTCCGGCTTGTGGTGCGACTGGCTGATGGCATCGTCGAGCAGCGGCTTGTAGGCGACGATCCGTCCCGGTTCGATGCCGCAAGACGCGGTGACAACCAGCTTGGCCTGACTGTCCTCGATGCGGGTGGCAAGTTCGTGGGCGGCGAAGCCGCCAAACACGACGGAATGGATCGCGCCCAGCCGCGCGCAGGCGAGCATGGCGACGATGGCTTCGGGCACCATCGGCATATAGAGGACAACCCGGTCGCCCTTGACAATTCCCTTGTCGGCAAGCGCTGCCGCAAAGGCCTCGACCTCCGCCAGCATGGCCGCATAGCTGATGGTGCGCTTGGCGCCGGTGATCGGGCTGTCGTAGATGATTGCGGCCTGTTCTCCGCGGCCCGACGCCACATGACGATCCAGGCAGTTGTGGCAGGTGTTGGTTACCCCGTCCGGAAACCATCGGCCGTAGGCGCCTAGATCCGCATCAAAGGCTGTTTTGGGCGGCTCGAACCAGTCGATGGCCGAGGCCTGATCCATCCAGAATCCCTCCGGATCCTCCTGCCAGCTCTTGTAGACCTCGGCATAGCTGCTCGACATGATCACTTCCTCCCTAAAATCGCGGCGCCGGCGATCGAACGTCCACGCTTGCGATGCCCCGAATTGCGGCACCCTAGGGGGCTCCATCCGCTCGGGAAACTAGACCTTGGACTAGTGGGGCAATTTGTCCTGATAGATGATAGCATCTGTACCGGTCACGCCGCCAGATCACATCACATCGATGGGCGCGCGCCAAAAATTGCGGATCCGACCCGAACCTCTGTCGCGCCAAAACCGATCGCCGTCTCGAAATCATCCGACATGCCCATCGACAGGGTCTCGATGCCATTCTCCCGGGCAATCTTGGAGAGCAGGGCGAAATGCGGTCCCGGATTCTCATCCACCGGCGGGATACACATTAGCCCGGTGATGGCAAGCCCCAGCTCGGTGCGGCACAATGCAAGGAATGCATCCGCCTGATCCGGTTCTATGCCGGCCTTCTGCGCTTCAGAGCCGGTGTTTACCTGAACATAGAGACGCGGGCTCCTGCCCTGCTTCTCGATTTCCCGGGCAATTTCGCGCGCGATCTTCTCGCGGTCAACGGTCTGGATCACATCAAACAGCGCCACGGCATCGGCGGTCTTGTTGGATTGCAGCGGTCCGATGAGATGAAGCTCGAGACCGGGCGTCTCTGCCTTCAGCCCGGGCCACTTGGATTGGGCTTCCTGAACGCGATTTTCTCCGAACACCCGTTGCCCGGCGTCTATCACCAGCCTGATGTCCTCGACCGGCTTGGTCTTGGAGACAGCCACCAGCCGAACGGAATCCGGCTTACGATCGGCTGCGACTGCTGCTGCTGCAATTGCCGCCCGCACTTGTTCAAGGTTTTCCCGCACGTCCAAGCTCTGCTTCCTTCCCTTGCTTTCAGGTCCATCGCCCGGTGTTAACGCAGCCGGATCGACTTGCCAATCTGTCACACGCTTGCCGTTTTACCCGCCGCCGGGAGCGCGCGGGGCTTCTTCGCGCCGTAACTTGGGCCCCAGAACGGCTCAATGGTTGACGCTTGCCGGGTTTCATGGTGAAGGTCGCGGCAAAATCTGACGGTTTTCTGGTGACCCTTCATGGCAATGGAACGATACAATCCCAAACAGGCGGAAACCCGCTGGCAGCAGGTCTGGGAAGAAGCGCGCATCTACGAGACGGACAATGACAGTCCGGATCCCAAATACTACGTGCTCGAGATGTTTCCCTATCCCTCGGGACGGATACACATGGGCCATGTGCGCAACTATGCCATGGGCGACGTGGTGGCGCGCTACAAGCGCGCCCGCGGCTTCAACGTGCTGCATCCGATGGGCTGGGATGCCTTCGGCATGCCGGCGGAAAACGCCGCGATCCAGAACAAGGTGCATCCGCGCGACTGGACCTACGCCAATATCGACGCCATGCGCCGCCAGCTCAAATCCATGGGCCTGTCGCTCGACTGGAGCCGGGAGTTCGCCACCTGCGATGTCGAGTATTATGCGCAGCAGCAGGCGCTGTTTCTCGATTTTCTGAAAGCCGGCCTGATCTACAGGCGCAATTCCAAGGTCAACTGGGATCCGGTCGACATGACCGTGCTCGCCAACGAGCAGGTCATCGACGGCCGCGGCTGGCGCTCGGGCGCTTTGGTCGAACAGCGCGAACTCACGCAATGGTTTTTCCGGATTACCGATTTCGCCGAGGACCTGCTCCAGTCCCTCGACGAGCTGGACCAGTGGCCCGAAAAGGTCCGGTTGATGCAGAAGAACTGGATCGGCAAGTCCGAGGGCCTGTCCATCCGCTGGGAAACTACCGACCCGGCCGCGGCCGGCGGCGCAACCGACATCGAGGTCTACACCACCAGGCCGGACACGCTCTACGGCGCATCCTTCCTGGCCATTGCCGCCGATCACCCGCTCGCGAAGGAACTGGCTGCCAAGGATCCCGCAGTTGCCGAGTTCTGTGATCAATGCCGCCGCGCTGGCACATCGCTGGCGGCGCTTGAAACCGCTGAAAAGATCGGTCTCAAGACCGCGATCAATGTCACTCACCCGCTCGATCCCGATTGGACCGTCCCGGTCTTCATCGCCAATTTCGTGCTGATGGATTACGGAACCGGGGCGATTTTCGGCTGTCCCTCGGGCGATCAGCGCGACCTCGACTTCGCTCGCAAGTACAATCTTCCGGTGACCCCCGTGGTGATGCCATCGGATGCGGATGCGGCGAGCTTCGCGATAACCGACTCGGCCTATGTCGGCGACGGCGTGATGATCAATTCGCGTGAACTCGACGGAATGTCGCCGGACCAGGCCTTTGACATCGTCGCCGGCGGTCTCGAGGCCAGAACGCTCGGCAATGCGCCGCAAGCCGCGCGCAAGACCAATTACCGCCTGCGCGACTGGGGCCTGTCGCGCCAGCGCTACTGGGGTGCGCCCATTCCCGTGATCCATTGCGATGATTGCGGTGTCGTTGCGGTACCGGTCGAAGATCTGCCGGTGCGCCTGCCCGATGACGTGACGCTCGACAAGCCGGGCAATCCGCTCGACCACCATCCGACCTGGAAACATGTCGATTGCCCGGAATGCGGCAAGCCCGCGCGCCGGGAAACCGACACCATGGATACGTTTGTCGATTCGTCGTGGTATTTTGCCCGTTTCACGGCCCCGCGCCACGCGACGCCCACTGATCCGGCTGTTGCCAGCGCCTGGCTCCCCGTGGATCAGTATATCGGCGGCATCGAGCACGCGATCCTGCACCTGCTCTATTCGCGCTTCTTCACCCGCGCCATGCGCCAGACCGGACATGTCGATCTCAAGGAGCCCTTCCGCGGCCTGTTCACGCAAGGCATGGTGGTTCACGAGACCTATCGTGCCGAGAACGGCGGCAAGGGCGAATGGGTCTCGCCTGCAGAAGTGGAAATCCAGGAGATCGACGGCGTTCGCACCGCGCGGCGCGCCGCGACCGGCGAGACGCTCGCCATCGGCTCGATCGAAAAGATGTCGAAGTCGAAAAAGAACGTGGTCGATCCGGACGACATCATCGACAGCTACGGCGCCGACACCGCGCGCTTCTTCATGCTGTCGGATTCGCCGCCAGATCGTGACGTGATCTGGACCGAGGCCGGCGTCGAGGGCGCGCATCGCTTCGTCCAAAGAATCTGGCGCCTGCTCGGTGAAGCCTCCGCCAATTTGAACGGCGTCGAGGCAAAGACCGGAAAGGAAGGCCTTGCCCTGGCAGTGTCACGCAGCGCCCACAAGACCGTGAAGGCTGTCGGCGAGGACATCGAAAAGCTTGCCTTCAACAAGGCAGTGGCGAGACTCTACGAACTCGTCAACACGCTGGCGGCCCCGCTGGCGGATGTGGCTGCAGGAAAGGCTGATTCCGGCCTTGCATCCGCCTGCAAGCAGGCGGCCGACATGGTGGTGGTGCTGATCGCGCCGATGATGCCGCACCTGGCGGAAGAATGCTGGAAATTGCTCGGCAATGACGGCATGGTGGCGACAACGGCCTGGCCGGATTATGATTCCGGCCTGGTGACGGACGAACAGATTGTTCTGCCCGTTCAGGTCAATGGCAAGAAGCGGGGCGAATTGACAATTGACCGCAATGCCGATCAATCTGCCGTCGAGGCGGCAGTTCTGGCACTTGATTTTGTCCGGGCCGCGACCGGAGGCAATCCGCCGCGCAAACTCATTATCGTACCCCAAAGGATCGTCAATGTTGTTATCTGAAGCTGCAGGATCTGGCAGGAAAGCGAGAGCCTGGTCGGCCGGTCTGGCTCTCATGCTGCTGGCGGGCTGCCAGGCACAGCCGCTTTATGGCTCCGTCCAGGGTGAAAAACAGTCGATTTCGATCTCGCACGCCAACACGCGCGTCGAGCAAACCGTCCGCAATGAACTTGTCCTCGGGTTTGGTGGCGAGCAGGTGAACGCCGCCTACCAGCTCGACCTTTCGGTTAGCTCGGATTTCAGCGGGCTCCTGCCGGGCGGAATCGACAATGAATTTTCCGCGGCCCGCGTCACGGTGACCGCGGCCTATGTGCTCAAATCAGCATCCACCGGCGAAACCGTGAAAGCCGGGTCGCGCTTTGCCGATGCACAGCTTGACCTTCCCTCGCAGCAATTCGCCCAGATCCGGGCGCGAAGCGACGCGGAAGATCGCGCAGCCCGGGAAGTCGCGGCTCTTGTCCGGGCGGATGTTGCCGCAGCCCTTGCGCGATAGATCGTCCTGCGGGCCGGCGCAATTGCCCGTCGCGGACAGGTGTCATGGTTTCAAGTGGCCTGGACGAGCTCCAAGAGCGGGCGTGATGCGCACTCCGGGACACGGCACAGTTCGGCGGGACCCATGGCAGAGATAAAATCCCATGAATTTTCCGGTTTCATTCGCCGGGAAGGCACGCCCTACCGGATCGTGCTGGTCTATGGCCCTGATCGGGGCCTCGTTTCGGAACGTGCGGCGCAGATCGCGGCAAAAACCGGCGTTGACCTCAAGGATGATTTCGCCGTTCTGAAACTTGAAGCCTCCGATCTTTCCGGCGATCCAGGGCGTCTGGCCGATGAGTTTGGCGCCATCAGCCTGTTTGGCGGAGACAGGCTGGTCTGGTTGCGCAACTCCGGAAACGAGCGCGGCCTGATCGACGCTCTGGGCGCGATTGCCGACACCGATCCTGGGTCGTCCCATCTGCTCATTGAGGCCGGGGATCTCAAGAAGGGCAGCGGCCTGCGCAAGACAATCGAAAGCAGCCGCTCGGCTCTGGCCGTTCCCTGCTATTCCGATGATGCCCGCGGCATTCAGACCCTGATCGATGAGGAACTGGGAAGCGCCGGCCTTGCCATCCAGGGCGATGCCCGCCAGCGCCTGTCCCAGCTTCTCGGCGGGGACCGTCTCGCAAGCCGCAATGAACTCCGGAAACTCGCCCTGTATTGCCACGGCACCGGAAAGGTAACCGACAACGATGTGATTGAAGCGATGGGCGACGTCGCCGCCCTGTCGGTGGATGATGCCGTGGATGCCGTCTTTTCGGGCGATGCCGCGGGGCTTGAAGCCGCACTGGAGCGCATCCTCGCCTCCAAGACATCGGTGTTTCTGGTTTTGCGCGGCTGCATCGTGCTGTTCGAGCAGCTCGACGCCATGCGCTCCCTGGTCGAAAACCACAATCGGCAACCCGCGCAGGCGATGACGGAACGGGGACGCGGCATTCACTTCAAGCGCAAGCCGGTCATGGAACGCGCGCTGCGCCACTGGCGGCTGGACGCCATCAACAGGGAAATGCGCCGGCTTGCCGACGCGGTATTGGAAACGCGCCGCCGGCCACAGCTTGAGGCAGCCATCGCCCGTCAGGCTCTGCTGCGCACCTGCCTGCTCAGCCGTTAATCTACTATAATATTGATATTATTAGTGTTTATCGCCCAATAGCCGGCAAAGTTCATCCAGCTGTTCGAGCGACTTGTACTCGATGCGCATGTGTCCACCCTGTCCCTTGTGAGCAAGCTGAACCTTGAGACCGAGATAATCCGAAAGGCTTCTTTCCAGCGCAACAGTGTCGGCATCCTTCGGTTGGGCTTCACCGGCTGACTTGGTTTCAAGCCCGCCCGGCCTGTTGGCCTGATCGGCATCCTTCTGCGCAAGCTTTTCGGCATCACGCACGGACAGGCCGCCCTGGGCAATCTGCTTGGCCAGCGCCACCGGGTCTGACGTCGAGACGATGGCGCGCGCATGACCGGCGGACAGTGCCCCCTCGGCCAGCATGGCGCGGACTTCTTCTGGCAATTTCAGCAGCCTGAGCGAGTTGGCGACATGGCTGCGGCTTTTGCCAATGACTTCGCCCAGATCATTCTGTGTGTAGCCATATTGCGCTATCAGCTGCTCATAGCCTTGCGCTTCTTCAAGGGCATTGAGGTCGGCGCGCTGCACGTTTTCGACGATTGCAATTTCGAGCGCGGTCTTGTCGTCGACGTTACGGACAATGACCGGGATCTCAACCAGACCGGCCATTTGCGCGGCGCGCCAGCGGCGCTCGCCGGCGATAATCTCAAAACGGTCAGCGTCCGCATTGCGTACCATGATCGGCTGGACAATGCCGTGCTGACGGATCGAGCGGGACAAATCTTCAAGATCCGCCGGATCAAACGAGCGGCGCGGGTTACGCGGATTGCGGCTGACATGCTCGATAGGCACCAGCCTGTCGGCAGAAATGGCGGGCTTCGATTGCGCCGCGGAGGGATGGTCAATCTCTCCAATCAGGGCTGCCAGGCCACGCCCGAGGCGCTTTTTCGAAACTTCTTCTGACATCGTCACATCCACTCTTGCCGCAGCCCTCTCCGGGTCAGGCAGCCTTACGGTTACGTTCGCGCTGAATCACTTCAGAGGCCAATTGCAGATAGGCCTGGCTACCCGCGCATTTCAGATCATACAGAATTGCCGGCTTGCCGTAGGACGGCGCCTCGGAAACCCGGACATTGCGCGGAATCAGCGTCCGGTAGACTTTCTCGCCCAGATGCGACCTGACGTCCTCGACAACCTGGAGCGCCAGATTGTTGCGGGGGTCATACATCGTCATGACGATGCCCTGGATATCCAGCGTCGGATTGAGCGAATCGCGCACCTGTTCGACCGTTTCCAAGAGCTGGCTCAGACCTTCGAGCGCGAAGAACTCGCACTGCAACGGCACCAGGATTGAATGGGCCGCAGCCATGGCATTCATGGTTAGGAGATTGAGCGAAGGCGGGCAGTCGATCAAAACGTAGTTGTATCTTTGTGCATCCGCTGCCTGCAGCGCCTTGCGCAGCCGGAACACACGATCCGGCGTACCGGCAATTTCCATTTCCACGCCGAGCAGATCCATCGTCGAGGGAATGATGCTCAGATGCGGCACGGCAGTCTGCATGACGGTCTCGCTGACCGTTGCGTTCTGCGTGAGAAGGTCATAGGCCGAAACGCCGCGATCCTTGCGGTCGATGCCGAGACCGGTGCTGGCATTGCCCTGAGGGTCGATGTCGACGATCAGCACTTCCTCACCGATCGCCGCCAAAGCGGTGGCCAGATTGATGGCAGTGGTTGTCTTTCCGACACCGCCCTTTTGATTGGCTATGGTGATGATCCGGTTCTTCGAAAGGTGCATCGAGAAGGTCCGCGGGCTAGTTGCGCTTGGAAAGATTGCTGATTTGCAGGATCGCCGATCCATCCCGCGCCAGACTTTGATGTTCTATCAGATCGAAGCCCCAAAGGTCACGCGCTGATCGTACTTCTCCCGGATAATCCAACCCTTTGTGAAACCACATTTGAAGCGCGGCGTTGTCCGCGGCAAAGGGGGCCGCGTAGCCGAGCAGTTCCGACAGTGAGGCCAGGGCACGGGCCGATATCGCATCGACATCTCCGACCTCGCCATGCATGGCCTCCATGCGCATCGGATGGACGCTCGCCCGTGCCCCGGTTTTCGAGATGACCTGGCGCAGAAATGCGGCCTTCTTGTTGTTGCTCTCCACCAGATGGACCCAGCCCGCACCGGAATCGGTCAGACATATCGCCGTTACCAAACCCGGAAACCCCGCACCACTGCCCATGTCGATCCAGGTCAGGGGATCCGGCCGGAGCCGGAACAGTTGCAGACTGTCAAGAACATGCCGCTCCCAGAGATCCGGCAGCGTCTTGGGCGAGATCAGATTGATCGAGGGCTGCCACTTCCGGACCAGATCGGCATAGACCCGCAGCCTGTCCCATGTTTCACGTGAAACAAACCCGGAATCCGGAAAGAACCCCTGAATGCGTGAATCGAGTGCCATATCAGACCGCGACCCCACGGCGGCCGTTGGCTGGTCCCTTGCGCAAATGCGCCAGCAAAAGCGCCACTGCAGCAGGTGTCATCCCCTCGATCCGTTCCGCGTGACCTATCGACGGTGGACGAACGCGATCGAGCTTCAACTTCAGTTCCTGCGAGAGACCCGGCAGGTTGTCATACCGGAAGTCTTCCGGGATAAGCCTGTCTTCCTCACGCCGACGCTGCTTTATATCCTCCATCTGCCGATCCAGATAGACCGCATAGGCTGCATCGACTGCGGCGGCCTTCAATACCTTGTCATCGTGCTGGGCGAGCTCCGGCCAGATAGAAATCAGCTGATCGACGGCTATGTCGGGATAGGACAGCAACTGAAACGCCGATCTGCGAATGCCGTCCTGGTTCAGCGCCAGACCGTGTCTGGCCGCTTCTGTTGGCGTCAAAGCTCGCGCTTTCAATTCGGCCAAACATTTCGTCAGCGAATCGAAGTAGTCTAGGAATTTTGATCTCCGTTCCTCCGAAACGCACCCCAACTCGATGGCCTTGGGCGTCAACCGCAACTCTGCATTGTCGGCGCGAAGGGACAGCCGGTATTCGGCACGGGATGTAAACATGCGATACGGTTCACTGACACCCTTCGTCGTCAGATCGTCGATCATCACTCCTATGTAGGAATCGGTCCTGCTGAACACGACCGCAGGCCGCTCCTGAACCCGCAGAGCGGCGTTCAGCCCGGCAACCAGACCCTGCGCGCCAGCTTCCTCGTAGCCTGTGGTTCCATTGATCTGGCCTGCCAGGAAAAGTCCAGAGATGCGTCTTGCTTCCAGCGAATGCGACAGCTCGCGCGGATCAACATGGTCATATTCGATTGCGTAACCTGGCTGGATGATCCGTACATTCTCCAAACCCGCGATGGTTTTCAGGAACTGTTCCTGGACATCCTCCGGAAGCGAAGTGGATATGCCGTTCGGATAGACGGTCGAATCATCCAGGCCCTCCGGCTCAAGAAAGATCTGGTGTCCGTCGCGTTCGCCAAAGCGAACGATCTTGTCCTCGATCGAAGGGCAGTATCGCGGTCCGACGCCTTCGATCTGGCCGGAATACATCGCAGAGCGATGAATATTATCCTGAATGATCTTGTGGGTCGCAGCCGTCGTCCGGGTGATGCCGCAACGTATTTGCTCCACTTCGATCTTGTCGGTCATGAACGAAAACGGAATGGGCGCCGCATCCGCTTCCTGCCATTCAACCTTGCTCCAGTCGATGGTGGCGCCATCCAGTCGCGCCGGCGTTCCCGTCTTCAACCGCCCAAGCTCAAAACCGGCGCGCTCGAGCGTCGCCGAAAGACCCATCGAAGCATCCTCGTTGAGACGCCCGGCCGGGATCTTCCGGTCCCCGATATGGATCAGGCCGCGAAGAAAGGTGCCTGTAGTCAAGACAACAGCTGAAGCCTGAACCACAACTCCGCCCTTCAAAACCACCCCGGTCACGACGCCGGTATCCGTCTGAAGGTCATCAACTTCGGCCTCGATGATGTCGAGGTTCGGGATTGCGCTCAAAAAGGACTGGATGGCCTGGCGGTAGAGCTTCCGGTCGGCCTGGGTCCTTGGGCCCCATACTGCCGGTCCCTTTCGCCGATTGAGCATCCGAAACTGAATGCCGGATTGGTCGGCGGCCAATCCCATGAGCCCGTCCATGGCATCGATCTCGCGCACAAGATGACCCTTGCCCAACCCGCCAATCGCCGGATTGCAGGACATTGTCCCAATCGTATCAAATTTATGCGTGATCAAGGCAGTCCTGGCGCCCATACGCGCAGACGCGGCCGCGGCTTCACTCCCCGCGTGCCCCCCGCCAATCACAACAACATCATACTGCATATCTAATCTCCAGAGGCATCCGTCTCGGGCTTATCCGCGTGAGAGGCGAAAAACGTTTCACGTGAAACAGACAAGAGAGTCTAATTTGGATCGCAGATGTTTCACGTGAGTCAAGGACTGGGCGCTGATCGAGCGATGTTTCACGTGAATCACTTCCCTACGCAGAATTCGGAAAAGATCACTCCAAGCAACTGCTCGACATCGACAGAACCGGTAATCTTCCCGAGCGTGCCGGACGCCACGCGCAAGAGTTCAGACCGTATCTCAATCGGAACGTCCACGCCATCCACAGCAGCTTGTACCTCTTTCAGGCAATCTTTCAAGAGAATGCGGTGCCGCTCGCGGGTTGGCAGAGAGCCGTCGCTGCTTTGATCCAGGCGCGAAAGGCGATCGGCAACCGCGTGAAGCAATGCATCGAGACCATGACCCGTCTTGCTCGATACCAAGAGCCCGATATCCGGATGCTCAAATGCCTCGTTGTCCACAAGATCAGATTTCGTCCACACAATCAGCCGTTCTGGGGCCAGCGCCTCGTTCGCAACTTCGGGAACTCCGTCACCCAAGCTTCGCAACTCCAGAACCAGATCGGCGGACTCGGCCGTCAACAGCGTGCGCCGCATGCCCTCAAGCTCGACAGGATTGTCCGATGCGCGGATGCCTGCCGTGTCCATCAGCAAGACGAGATACCCGCCGATGTCCAGACGTGTTTGAATCACATCCCTCGTGGTGCCTGGAACATCCGAGACGATGGCCACATCCCGCTGGGCCAGAGCGTTCAGAAGCGACGATTTGCCGACGTTCGGCGCTCCGACAAGGGCGATCTGAAACCCGGAACGAACGATCTCTCCCGCACGCGCACCCTTCAGGTGCTGTTGGATTTCACCGGCAAGAGCCTGCATGTCCGGCCATACCCGATCGGCGACCGATCCGGGAATATCCTCCTCATCCGAGAAGTCGATTTCCGCCTCAATCATCGCTCGCGCATGGGTCAGGCGTCTCGCCCAGCCTTCGTACAGCAGCCTGAGGTGTCCACCGGCCTGGCTGAGAGCCTGTTTGCGTTGCGATTCCGTTTCCGCACGGATCAGGTCCGAAAGTCCCTCGACCGCAGTCAGGTCCATCCGGCCGTTTTCGAATGCGCGCCGGGTGAACTCCCCCGCGTCCGCCGGCCGAAAGCCGGAAATCTCCGATAACGCTGCCAAAACTGCTGAAATCGAGGCGCGACTGCCATGGATTTGAAGTTCGGCAACATCTTCACCGGTGAAGGAGTGCGGCGCCGGAAAAAAGATGACCAGCCCCTGGTCAAGCAATTGGCCGGCACCATCCCGGATATCCGACAGTTTCGCCCATCGCGGCGCCGGTACGGATCCGGCTACTGTTTCGAGTCCGAATCGAACTCCGGGGCCAGAGATCCTGATGACCGCAACACCCGCGGGCGGATGCCCCGATGACAGCGCGTAGATCGTATCCCGCATAACCGTACCGGTATCGAATCGAGTTGGCGTCGGATTGCTCAGGTGTTCATCGAATCGAAGAAATCGCTGTTGGTCTTGGTCTGCTTCAATTTGTCGATCAGGAACTCGATGGCATCGGTGGTTCCCATCGGCGCAAGAATACGGCGCAGCACAAAGATCTTCTGCAGATCCTGCTTGGGAACCAGGAGATCCTCCTTGCGGGTGCCGGACTTGAGAATATCCATAGAGGGGAATATCCGCTTGTCTGCAACCTTGCGGTCAAGCACGATTTCCGAGTTGCCGGTTCCCTTGAACTCCTCGAAGATCACTTCGTCCATGCGCGAACCGGTATCGATCAGCGCCGTGGCAATAATGGTGAGCGACCCGCCTTCTTCGATATTCCGAGCCGCGCCAAAGAAGCGCTTAGGACGCTGCAGCGCATTCGCGTCGACGCCACCCGTCAAGACCTTGCCGGACGACGGCACGACCGTGTTGTAGGCGCGGCCGAGGCGGGTGATCGAATCGAGCAGGATAACAACGTCGCGTCCGTGCTCGACCAGGCGCTTGGCCTTCTCGATGACCATTTCCGCCACCTGGACGTGACGCACGGCGGGTTCGTCGAAGGTCGAAGCGACCACTTCGCCCTTGACCGACCGCTGCATGTCCGTGACTTCCTCGGGACGTTCGTCGATCAGCAGGACGATCAGGTAGCAGTCGGGATGATTGGCGGTGATCGAATGGGCGATGTTCTGCAAGAGCACGGTCTTGCCGGTGCGCGGTGGCGCCACGATCAATCCGCGCTGGCCCTTGCCGATGGGCGCGACCAGATCGATCACGCGTGCCGAAATGTCCTTGGTAGTCGGATTGTCGATTTCCATCTTGAACCGCTCATCTGGATAGAGCGGCGTCAGATTGTCGAAATGCACCTTGTGCTTGATCTTTTCCGGATCCTCGAAATTGATCGTGTTGACCTTGAGCAGCGCGAAATACCGCTCGCCTTCCTTGGGCCCGCGAATCGGGCCTTCGACGGTGTCGCCCGTCTTCAGCGAAAAACGCCGGATCTGCGAGGGCGAGATATAGATATCATCCGGGCCGGGCAGGTAATTGGCATTGGCCGAGCGCATGAAGCCAAAGCCGTCCTGCAGCACTTCGACAACACCCTCGCCGATAATCTCGACTTCCTGCGCGGCAAGCTGCTTGAGGATCGCAAACATCAGTTCCTGCTTGCGCATCACACCGGCATTTTCGACCTCGACTGATTCGGCGAATGCCAAAAGATCGGTAGGCGTTTTGTTCTTGAGCTCTTGAAGCTTCATTTCCTGCATGGAAAATCCAAAATTTGATTGTATCGACGTGGGGAAAAGCGGGCATTTCGATCCGGCTCGGGAAAGCCGGCCAGAGTTTCTCTGGCGCCCGCCATAAGGACGTGAGTTGATTGATAGCGATTCACGTGAAACGCTGCAAGCCCCGTGATGCGGCAAAGTGAAGCCGCTGGGCACGCTGTTGAGGCAATCGCGGCCCGATCAGGCGAAGGGCTTGATGATCACCATGATGATCACCACGATCATCAGCACGGTCGGAACTTCATTCGCCATCCGCCATTGCCGCGCCGTCATGGTGTTCTCTCCGGCGGCAAACCGTCGCGCCGCCCGGCTGAGAAAGACATGAAACACCGTCAGCCCGACGACCCCGGCGATCTTGATCCACAACCAAAGCCCCATAAACCCGAACCCGCTCCAGGCAAGCCACAGACCGACCACCCATGACACCATCATGGCCGGTGTCATGATGACCTTCACAAGCCGCTGTTCCATCACCACGAAGGTCGCAGCCGGCTCACCGCCGGCCGGAGCATCGGCGTGATAGACAAACAACCGCGGCAAGTAGAACAGCCCCACCATCCAGGAAATCACCGCAACCACGTGCAACACCTTGAGCCAGCCGTAAAGCCAGGCCGGGTCGAACCACCAGGCCAGCAGCGCCAGGATAACGACCACGGCAATGGTCCCATAGGCTTTCAAGCGGGCCTTGCCGCCCTCGCTCGCACTTGTCGCTTTCTCGGACATCAGCGTTTCGTAGCGTTTCTGACCCGCTGCATCAGCCGCGTCACGTTTTCAGGATCTGCTTGCGGCGTGATCCCATGGCCAAGATTGAAGATCAGCGGGCCATCGCCGAGGACCTCGAGCACTTCGTCGACGCCTTCATCCAGCGCCCTGCCGCCAGCAACCATCCGCAACGGATCAAGATTGCCCTGCACCGCACCGCCCGCCTGAATCTGGCGGCCAAGCTTGGCAGGAACCGTCCAGTCGAGCCCGACACAATCGACCCCGGTTGCCGAGCGGTAATCCTCCAACAACGCTCCCGCACCCTTGGCGAACCCGATCACCGGCACGCCTGGCCGTTCCTTGCGGATGCGATCCACCATGCGCTTGACCGGCCCGATGGAGAATTTCGCAAAATCGCGTTCACTCAACACCCCGGCCCAGGAATCAAAGATCTGCACCGCATCCGCGCCCGCATCGATCTGGGCAATCAGATAGTCGGTTGAAATCTCCGAGAGCAGATCGAGCAGCGCCGCAAAGGCCTCCGGGTGCTGCATGGCAAACAAACGCGCCGGCGCCTGATCGGGCGTTCCGTGGCCGGCGATCATATAGGTGGCAACCGTCCATGGCGCGCCGCAGAAGCCGAGCAATGTGGTTTCCTCCGGCAGTTCCGCACGCAACCGCCGAACGGTCTCATAGACCGGCGCGAGATGCGCATGCATGCCCGAGGCATTCAGCCCGGCGATCCCTTCCGGCGTTATCGGATCCATCAGCGGTCCGGTGCCCTCGACAAAACGCACATTCCGATCGAGCGCATCGGGAATGACCAGGATGTCGGAAAACAGAATTGCGGCATCAAAGCCAAACCGGCGAATCGGCTGCATCGTGACTTCGACGGCCAGCTCGGGCGTGTAACACAGATCGAGAAAGCCTTTCGCCTTCGCCCGCGTAGCGCGGTACTCCGGCAAATACCGGCCAGCCTGCCGCATCAGCCAGACTGGCGGCGGAAACACGGTCTCCCCAGCCAGGACCTTCATTACCTTGCGTTCACCAGCTTTGGTCATCACCACTTCCTTAAAACAAATCCTTATTGATTTAGGATTCTGATTCTTAGACTCTGTGTTTTATGGGGATTACGATCAATCCACAGCCTGTCCACAGCTTGCCCATATAAACCGTGTCAAACCGGAAGGACAATCCGATTTGACACCTTGCGTGTCAGCTTTCAAAAAAGCTTTTGGATTCAGGCAATTCCGCACGCCGGAGATCCCGCCTGACCTGAGTCCGGACAGGTTTTCCACAAACGGGGCTGCAAGCCTCCAAAAACTTTCATGAGGACAGCCGATGTGGACAACCTGCCGGGTTATCCCTTGCATTCGAACCCCGCTGCCCCTTAGCTCAGCTCTGTCCCGGTTTATCAACATCCCACGGAGAATCCTGTGGAGCAGACAAAAAACTATTTCCACCTGCACCTGATCTCCGATTCGACAGGCGAGACCCTGATGGCCGCCGGCCGCGCCGCTGCTGCCCAGTTTCAGAGCGCCCAGGCGCTGGAACACGTCTATCCGCTGATCCGGACCCGCAAGCAGTTGTTTGCGGTGCTCGACGCCATCGATGGAGCGCCGGGGATCGTGCTCTACACGATCGTTGATGCGGAACTGTCCGCAATCATCGAATTGAAATGCCGGGACATGGGCCTGCCAAGCGTGTCTGTGCTGGAACCCGTGATCAACGTGTTTCAAACCTATCTCGGTGCGCCATCACGCCGCCGCGTTGGGGCGCAGCACACGATGGGCGAGGAATATTTCAAGCGTATTGACGCATTGAATTTTACCCTCGACCATGATGATGGCCAGTTGCCGGCCGATTTTGACGAAGCCGATCTTGTGATTCTCGGGATCAGCCGGACCTCCAAAACTCCGACCAGCATCTATCTTGCAAATCGCGGCATCAAGACCGCCAACATTCCGATCGTGTACGGCGTGCCGCTTCCGCAGGCCTTGATCGAGGCGAAGAAGCCGCTCGTGGTCGGTCTGATCGCGTCCGTCGAGCGGATTTCGCAGGTACGGCAGAACCGGGTTCTGGGCGCGACCCCGGGTTATCAGGGCGATCATTACACCGATCGCGCCCTCATCAGTGAAGAGCTGAAATATGCAAGATCGCTGTGCGAACGGCACAATTGGCCGGTCATCGACGTCACCCGCCGTTCGATCGAGGAGACGGCAGCTGCCATCCTTGCCTTGCGGCCGAAGTGGCGCTAACCCGGTGACATCCGGCAGGACCACCATTCAGGAGAGACCCATGTCGCCCCGCCTTGTGCTTGCCTCGGCGAGCCCCTTTAGAAAAGCGCTGCTCGCCAATGCCGGGCTGTCTTTCGACGTTGAACCGGCGCTCGTGGATGAGCGCGCCGTCGAGGAAACGCTTGAAGGCATGGACCCAGAGGACACGGCCCTGATCCTTGCAGAAGCGAAGGCCCAGGATGTCTCGAGCCGCAACCTGGGCGCCCTCGTCATCGGATCGGACCAGACCCTGTCACTTGACGGCAAGGTCTTTCACAAGCCCGGGGACATGGAGCAGGCGCGCCGCCGGCTGTTGGAGTTCTCCGGCCGCACCCATGAGCTCAACAGCGCCGTGGTCCTGGCGCGGGACGGCGAAACCATCTGGCGCCATGTCTCCACAGCACGCATGACCATGCGGGTTCTGGATCCTGGTTTCATCGGCCGCCATCTCTCCAATGTCGGCGACCGAGCGCTCTCTTCCGTTGGAGCCTATCAGTTCGAGGGCGAAGGCATTCAGCTGTTCGAGCGATTTGAGGGAGACTATTTCGCAATCATCGGGTTGCCACTCCTGCCTCTGCTGGCGCAATTGCGGCAACTGGGGGCAATCGATGGATAGAACGACTGAGCCGCGGGCCTTCATCATCGGCGATCCGGTCGGCCATTCGCGGTCTCCGCTGATTCATCGTCATTGGCTTGAAGGGGCCGGTCTTGCCGGCCGGTATGATCCGGTTGCTGTGGCGGCCGCAGACCTGCCCGCCTTTGTGGCTGCGCTGAAGGATGGGTCATCCGGCTTTTGCGGCGGCAACGTCACCATTCCGCACAAGGAAGCCATCCTCGGGCTGGTGGACGAGGCCGATTCGACTGCGCGCGATATCGGCGCGGCCAATACGCTGTGGCTTGAGAATGGCCGGCTGATGGCGACGAACACCGATAGCCATGGCTTCGCCGCCAATCTCGATGACGCCGCCCCGGGTTGGGACAATGGAAGAACGGCCATCATCCTCGGTGCGGGCGGGGCTTGCCGCGCCGTCATTCATGCATTGCTGAACCGCGGCTTCGCCGCGATTGCGGTTGCCAACCGCACGGTGGCCCGGGCCCAGGCCCTTGCCGACCAGTTTGGCCCCCGGGTGAGAGCCCATGGCATGGACAGGCTGCAGGACCTGGTCAAAGGCGCGGATCTCTTCATCAACACGACGCCGCTGGGGATGGGCGGAACGGAAACGCCGCACATCGACTTCACGGTCATGGCTGACACGGCGCTGGTGACCGACATCGTCTATGTGCCGCTTGAGACGCCGTTGCTGGCGATGGCCAAGCGGCAGGGCCTGGCAACAGCCGATGGATTGGGAATGCTTCTGCATCAGGCGGTGCCGGGATTTGAAAAATGGTTTGGCGTGAGGCCACAGGTGACACCGGAACTGCGGCAATTGCTGATCGCCGACATGGAGGCCAAGGCATGATCATCATCGGCCTGACCGGGTCTATCGGCATGGGAAAATCGACCACGGCGGAGATGTTCCAATCCATGGGCATTCCGGTCAACAGCGCCGACGCGGTGGTGCATCAGCTTTACGAAGGTGAGGCAGCGCCCCTCATCGAGGAGGCATTTCCGGGCACCGCTCCCGATGGCGTCGTCGATCGCCAGCTTCTGTCGCAGCAATTGATGGCCGCGCCCGAAGGGTTTGCCCGTCTTGAAGGCATCATTCATCCGCTGGTCCGAGCTCGCGAGCAGGATTTCATTGCCCGGGCGCGAGCCCGCGGCGAGCCGATCATCGTGCTTGATATTCCTCTGCTGTTTGAGACCGGGGCAGTCGATCGGGTGGACGTGATCGTTGTGGTCAGCTGCGCGCCGGAAATCCAGCGCGAGAGAGTTCTGGCGCGCCCGGGCATGACGGAGGAAAAGTTTGTCGCTATCCTCGCACGCCAGACGCCTGACGCCGAAAAGCGGGCCCGCGCTGACTATGTCATCGACACAGGCAACGGGCTCGATGGTGCGAGACAACAGGTCGCGGATATCGTCGAAGACCTGACAAGAGCAGAGAAGCGGAGCGGACATGATGCGTGAGATTGTCTTCGACACCGAGACAACGGGGCTTGATAACCAAACGGACCGGATCATCGAAATCGGCTGCATCGAGCTCGAGAACCAGTTTCCAACGGGCCGCTCTTTGCACCTGTTCATCAATCCCGATGGCCGCAAGGTCCACCCCGATGCCCTGGCGGTGCATGGCATCACCGATGCATTTCTGGCCGACAAGCCGGTGTTCGCCGATGTGGCCGACGAGATAACGGCGTTTTTCGAAGGCGCTCACTATGTTGCCCACAACGCGACCTTCGACATGGGATTTCTGAACTCCGAATACAGACGACTGGGCCGGCAGCCGGTCCCCACCGATCTGGTGATCGATACGTTGGCGCTCGCCCGCCGCCGTCATCCGATGGGTCCCAACAGCCTTGATGCCCTGTGCCGCCGCTACGGGATCGACAATTCCCACCGCTCCAGGCACGGAGCCCTGCTCGACGCCGAATTGCTGACGGATGTCTATATCGAGATGCTCGGCGGTCGCCAGGCGGCGCTCGGCCTGTCGGCGAGCGATACGGTCCAAGTGGAACGCAGGTCCGATGACGAGATTGTCGTCATCGGCGAGCGCCCAAACCCATTGCCGGAGAGACTGAGCGCTGCTGATATCCAGGCTCACGCGGCCCTGATCGACCGTATCGGTGCCGATGCCTTGTGGCGCAAGCCTGGCTGATAAGCGATCCTCGATCCCGACGATTGGCTCCATACTCACGGTATGGAGTCAATCGTCGCGAACTCACCGTCAGATTTTCCAGCCATCGGCCCGTTGGTCCGAGATCCAAAAGCAAAAACGCCGCCCTGGCGGTTCCCATGGGCGGCGTCTGATATCGCGGAGGCGTATTGGCCTCTCTGGCTTAGTTGACCTGGTTGGCCGAAACCTGCGCCTTGGTCTTTTCCTCGGCCATGCGCTGCTGGAACATCTGAC
This sequence comes from Hoeflea sp., assembly GCF_014359905.1. Lineage (GTDB taxonomy): Bacteria > Pseudomonadota > Alphaproteobacteria > Rhizobiales > Rhizobiaceae > Hoeflea. The sequence continues at coordinate 58,870 of NZ_JACIYP010000003.1, forward strand.
CGAAATCAATCGGATCGATCAACAGGGGCGGGAAACCGCCGTTGCGGGTCGCGTCAGCGATGATCTGGCGGGCAAACGGGAACAGAATGCGGGGGCACTCGATGAACAGCAGGGGCAACATGTGCTCCTGCGGGAAGTTGGCCACGCGGAAGACGCCACCATAGACGAGTTCGACATTGAACACGACCGTTTCGCCGGACTTGGCTTCGGCGCTCATCGTCAGAAGAACATCGAATTCCGTTTCACTGATCGGATTGGCGTTCACATTGACATTGATGTTGATGTTGGGCGCTTTTTCGCGCGGACCGAGCGACTTCGGCGCACCGGGATTTTCGAAAGACAAATCCTTGATGTATTGCGCCAAAACATTCAGCGTTGCGGCTTCGCCATTGCCCTTTGATTCAGTCGCTGGCGCAGCGCCCGTGTTGGTTGTATCTTTTGCCATGTGGCTTTTCCCTGTTTTCATCCGCCTCGGCGGTCGTCCGGTAAAATGTCCGGGCATGGGCTAGCATTTCGTCGGCTGGCTTACAACCCGTTTGCGCGGCCGCCGCCTTGCCCGCCGGGCCCTTTGGCTGGTTTGGACAAGCGACTGCGGTCCTCCGACCAGGGAGAGGACGGTTCAGCGTGACGTTCGAATTCATCCTCTTCGAGATCCACCACGCCGTCCGCTCCGGCTCCGCCGCCTGGATTCATACCGGATGCGCGGTTGCCCGTTTCAAAGCCGGCCGACACGGTTTGAACCACGACCCGATGCTTGACCAGACGCCAGACCGCATCCCTGACAGCGGGCACGAACAGCAAGAACCCGAGCGAATCGGTCACAAATCCGGGCGTCAGCAGCAAGACCCCGGCGATGAGGATCATCACGCCATGGACAAGGTCACGTCCCGGAATGCGGTTGGCGCGCATTTCCGCATTGATCCGGTTGAACAGGCCGATTCCCTGCCACCTGAGCAAAAAGCTCCCTATGATGGCGGTGAGGAGGACCATGCCGAGCGTTGCCCAAACGCCTATTTGCCCGCCAATGACCACGAATGCCGCGATTTCGGCCATTGGCACGACAAGCAGCAAAAATGGAATAAGGGAAAATCTCATGGCTTGGTGTCCGCAATCGGTCCGGCCCGTGTATACAGGCAGTGTGAAATAGAATGAACGATCATTTGAATGATCGGCTCTTGGGGATTATATGCATCTTCAACAATGATGAAACCGAAAGAAGGCGGGAATGGGTTCCTTTGATTTTGTGACGTTCTTCTTTTTCGTGGCGGCGGTGATCATATTCATCCAGCTGCGGTCTGTGCTTGGCAAACGCACTGGCAGCGAACGCCCGCCGCGCGACCAGATGGCCCGCCGTGACCAGTCGCCGGCCGCTGAAGGGATGGATGATCCGAAAGTCGTCACACTGCCGCGCCGCGGCCGCGAAAATACAGATCCTGACGTCTTTGCGGCAGTTGATGCCTATGCGGAACCAGGCAGCGACCTCAACAAGGGGCTCCGGGAAGTGGTGACGGCTGATCCGACCTTCGATCCCAAGGAATTTGTCGCCGGCGCCACCACCGCCTACGAGATGATCGTGTCGGCCTTCGCCGAAGGGGATCGCAAGACATTGAAGGGCCTGTTATCCCGCGAGGTCTATGACGGATTTGTCGCAGCCATCGAGGAGCGCGAGACGCGCGGCGAAACCGTCCGCTCGAATTTTGTCGGCATCGAAAAATCAAGCATCATTCAGGCCGAGATGAAAGGCGCGGAAGCCAACATAACGCTTCGGATTGTCAGCCAGTTGATTTCCGCGACGCTGGACAAGGATGGCAAGGTGATCGAAGGCGATCTTGTTGAGGTCACGGACGTCAATGATGTCTGGACCTTTGCCCGCGACACCCGTTCGCGCGATCCCAACTGGCGCCTGATCGCGACGGAAGCCGATCAGTAATGGAACTGACGCTCCGCCGGGAAGAGTTCTCCACGCTTCCCGGCTGGGCGGATGACGCGCTCGCGCCGGCCTTTGCCGCCTTTCGCCGCTCGGCAGGCCATGCCCTCCGCACAGGACCTTACCGGACGGGATCGCTTGGCCTTGATCATGCCGATTTTGCACTGGCCTATGAAGCAGCATTGGCGGAATCCGGCTTACTATCGGACTCTCAGGCCCGAGAATTCTTCGAGGCCTGGTTCCGGCCGGTGGAGCTGTGTCCCGACAGCGGGCAGGGATTTGTCACCGGCTATTACGAACCGGTGATCGAGGTCAGCGCCAGGCCGGAATCCGGCTATCAATCTCCCTTTCTGCGCAAGCCCGAAAATCTGGTCAGGGTTCCTGATCCGGATCATCCGCCGGACACCATCCCTGCCGGCTATGCCTTCATGCTCGATGAGCGCGGCGTCACCACGCCATGCCCCGACCGGCAGGCGATAGAAACCGGCGCCCTGGATGGACAAGGCCTCGAAATCGCCTGGGCCAGGTCGAGGGCCGACGTGTTTTTTGCCCATGTGCAAGGATGTGCCCGTCTTCGCTTTGCAGGCGGCGAGGTCAAGCGGATCACCTATGCGGCCAAGAGCGGCCACCCCTTCACAGGCATCGGCCGTTTGCTGGTCGAGCGCGGTGAACTCAGCGCCGAGACGGTGTCCATGGCCGAAATCCGGGCTTGGCTTGCCGTGGATGCGGATCGCGCCGATCGTTTGATGCGGGAGAACCGCTCCTACATCTTTTTCAGGGAAGCCGATGTCGAGGATGAGCGCCTGGGTCCGGTGGCGGCCGCCAAGGTTCCGCTGGAGCCCGGGCGTTCCCTCGCCGTGGACCGCCGGATCCACAGCTTCGGCACGCCGATCCTTGTTTCGGCACCCGGACTTGAGGACTTTGACGCGGCCCGGCCCTTTGCGCGGCTGATGATCGCCCAGGATACGGGCACGGCGATTGTCGGGCCGGTGCGGGGCGATCTGTTTGCCGGGACGGGCCCTGTGGCCGGCGACAAGGCCGGGTCCATCAAGGCCGCGGCCCGGTTCATGATCCTTGCTCCGGTCGGATCCCTGATTGCACGGCGGGCCGGTCATGAGCAATGACACGTCAAAACTCAGCCATGAGGACCGGATTATCTGGGCGCAGGTCGCGCGCACGGTGGAAGCCTTTCCCGGCAAGAAGGTCGACGCCGATGACTGGTTTGTTCTCGAGACACCTTCCGACCCCCCCGGCCCTCCGGAAACCAAGGTCGCGCGTCCGCAATCGATCCCGGGTCTGAACCCACCGTCCAAACCCAGGCCGCATCCGATTGAAAAGCCGGTCATCCGCAAGCTCGCCCGCGGCAGATTGTCGATTGACGGACGCATCGACCTGCATGGCCTGACCCAGAGCGAAGCCCACAATCTGCTGTTCGGCTTTCTGGCCCGCGCCCATGAACGCGGGCTCAGGCATGTCCTTGTCATCACCGGCAAGGGAACGTCGCGAGGCAGTCAAGGCGTGTTGAAACGGATCGTACCGGATTGGCTGGGCAAACCGGAGTTCCGGTTTCTGATTTCCGGCTATGAGGATGCCGCGCGCAGCCATGGTGGCGAGGGCGCCCTTTACATTCGGCTGCGCAGAGAAAGAGGCAACCCGAAATGACGCCGTTCGGGGAAGCGGTCCGCCGCTTGCGCGCCGAGCGCGGCGTGACCCAGCGCCAGATGGCAGGCGCTCTTGGCGTTTCGCCCGCCTATCTCTCCGCGCTCGAGCATGGCAACCGCTCTGAACCAAGCTGGGAATTCATCCAGCGCGTGATCGGCTATTTCAACATCATCTGGGACGAAGCCGAGGAATTGCAGAAGCTTGGTGGTCTTTCCCGGCCAAAGGTGACCATAGACACATCTGCTCTGACCCCGAAGGCGACGGAAATAGCCAATAAACTGGCTTCAGCGATTGGCCGCCTCGATGGAGAAGCCCTGGCGGAAATCGGAAGGCTGATCGACGCTTCAGCAACCCAGCCGGAATCCGGCAAATCCCGCACGGTGTCGCGCCGGCGCAAGCGCAAGCCGTGCTGATAGCTCTCAAACGAACTCGCTTCAAAAGCGCGCCAATCAACGTCCGATGATGGCCCGCAACTCTTCTTCATGCGTATTGACCAGCCAGCCATAGTAGTTTTCGCTGGGAAGCTTGGGCTTCTGTCCACGGCTTTTCCGGCCCTTGTTTTCGGCCGCAAGCATTTCCGCCCGGCGGGCCGAACTGCCGATATTGTACAATGTGGCGGTCAGCCCGGGATTCTCTGAAATGTCGAATCCGGCAATATCGCGATAATTCTCAATCGAATCGACAATGGATGCCGCCATGTAAGCCAAGGTGGAATCCGGCTCCATAATGGCCTTGTAGACCTCCGACGCATTGCCGGCATCGAGTTTTTTCAGTCGTGAAACCTTGTTGACCCGATCGGTGTGCGTCAGTGCAGTCAACGGGTTGAGCTGGCCCAGTCCGAACGTCTGTCCGGCATAGAAAGGCTGGAAGAACACGGCCCCGAAACGGTCATCAGGGAAAGACTTTCCTGCCACTTTCCTGCCGCGGAATTTTTCCTCCCAGACCTCTTCACGACAGCCCCACAACTTGGCGGAACCCGATAAGGCCTTGCATGTCTCGAATTCCGGGCGCTCCACGAATTCCACTACGCTTTCGCCGTCGTGTTCGAACTGGAACCGCTCGCCTGCATAGGAGATCGCCTTGACATAATAGGTCTGTAGCCGGTCGTAGGCGTCGACATTGTAGGTGTGTTCGCCGACAAGCGCCCCGACGATGTGAATCGGGTCAATCTCGTACAGCTTCGAGACGCTGACAATTTTTCCGCGCAGTCTGGCATCATCAGCGATCAGATCGCGAATTCTCTCATATTTTGCATCGAAGGTGGAATTTGTCGCTTGCGTACGGCGCGTGGAGGCGCCCGGAATTTGAGGTTGCTTGGCATGCCGGTTGCCTGGTGGCACCAGATCGGCCGAGAAGGCCTGAGGCGCCTGTGCCAAGCTCATGGTGAGCGCGATCAGGATCGCCATCACGGAATTGAACTTGCAGCTTGGCACGATAAGGGTCCCTTCAAACGGCGTGCAGTTCCCGGCACTGGCCGGGCAGCACGCCTTGTCTCGCCTGTTCTGCGCAGACCGTGTTATCGCGGACTAGAGGATGAAACGCGAAAGGTCAGTATTCTGCGCGAGATCACCAACATGGTCCCGGACATAGTCTGAATCAATTGTAATTGTCGAGCCCGGCTGATCTGGCGCGTTGAAAGAAATTTCATCGAGAACGCGTTCCATCACCGTCTGCAACCGCCGCGCACCGATGTTTTCGATGCTCGAATTGAGATGCACGGCGACCTCTGCAAGCGCGTCGATCGCGTCCTCGGTAAATTCGAGCGTCAGGTTCTCGGTGGCCATCAAGGCCACGTATTGCTTGATCAAGCTGGCTTCTGTTTCTGTCAGGATCCGGCGGAAATCATCCTTGCCCAGTGCCCTGAGCTCAACCCGGATCGGCAGCCGGCCCTGCAACTCGGGCAGCAGATCCGAGGGTTTGGAAACATGAAATGCGCCGGAGGCGATAAACAAAATGTGATCTGTCTTGACCGGACCGTATTTGGTCGCCACCGTCGTGCCTTCGACCAGCGGCAGAAGATCCCGCTGCACGCCTTCGCGGGAGACGCCTGCGCCCATGCCGCCTTCGCGTGACGCGATCTTGTCGATCTCGTCGATGAAGACGATGCCGTCGTCCTGGGCCGACTTCAGCGCTTCCTGATGGATCTGCTCCATATCGAGAAGCTTGTCAGACTCGTCATTGATCAGGGAATCATAGGATTCGCGCACCGTGGTCTTGAGCTTCCGGGTTCGCCCTCCCATCGCCTTGCCGAACAGGTCGCCGATGTTGAGCACGCCGACATTGGCGCCCGGCATGCCGGGCAACTCGAATTGCGGCATGCCCGATGACGTATCCGCCACCTCGATCTCGATTTCCTTGTCGTCGAGCTGTCCGTCGCGCAGTTTCTTGCGGAAGGAATCGCGTGTGCCGGGAGAGGCAGTGTTGCCAACCAGCGCATCAAGCACGCGCTCTTCCGCGTTGAGCCGCGCCTTGGCCTCGACTTCGCCGCGCTTGCGGTCGCGCACCAGCGTGATGCCCACTTCCACGAGGTCCCTGATGATCTGTTCGACGTCGCGGCCGACATAGCCGACCTCGGTGAATTTGGTCGCCTCGACCTTGACGAACGGCGCACCGGCCAGCCGCGCCAGGCGGCGCGAGATTTCGGTCTTGCCGACGCCGGTTGGTCCGATCATCAGGATGTTCTTCGGCATCACCTCTTCGCGCAACAATCCTTCAAGCTGCTGCCGCCGCCAGCGGTTCCTCAGCGCGATCGCGACAGCGCGCTTGGCGTCGTTCTGGCCGATGATGAACCGGTCAAGCTCGGTGACCGTTTCGCGGGGGGAAAAATTGCTCATGGGGAAATCACGCCTTTATCGGGGGAAGCCTGTTCAACAGCGATGTGGGAAGAAGCGGGCGGATAATCAAGCGCCGGATGCGCTGCCATCCTGCGCCAAACAGGATCACGATGGCCCCGACAGCGATCAGGATCAACGCGAATGGCGGGATTCCGGTGGTGTTGGCCGCACCGTTGACGAGGTAGTAGATCCCGACCGAGCCGAAATAGGCGAGCGTCGGCGCGAGCAGCGACCGGCGGTCGATGGCCAGCGCCACAAGCACGAACATGGCCATCATCAGGCCAAGCAGGATGCCCGCGGTCATTCCCGGCTCTATCCGGCCTGACAGAACTTCCTGGCCGGTGGCCAGAATGAACAGCGGATGCACCAGCAGCGGCGCCGAGACCACGTGCAGCCAGAAGGCGCAGTCCGACCACACCGTCTGCCGCTCGCGGTCGTGCAGATCGAGCATGACTGCCACGGCAAAGATGACAAGGCCGCACACAAGCGGCACCGCCAGAGCGTTGGAAAGAACCTCAGCCAGCTGATCGGGCGCAGGCGCTGCGATAGCGCCGCTGGTCATGCTGTCATGGTAGACGAGGACAGCGCCCAGAAACGCCAGGCCGGTAGCGCCAATGGCTGTGACCGCTGCGAGAACCGGGACCTTGAAGCGCAGGAAATACACCATTGCCGCGGCGATGACGCCGCCACCGAGAACCAGCCCGATCGGCCAGGCATCAGCCCGCAAGGCGAGCAGGGAAAAGGCGTTGAGCGCCTCGGGCAGTTCATAACGCGAGCGGATGAAGGCGACCAGCAAGGACAGAACCGCGGCGATGAACACCAGGGCCAGCAAGGTGCTCGACAGCCGCATCCGCTTCTGCCGGGTGACGATTTCCGCGACAACCCAGCTTGCCAGCGCCAGCATCGGCGCAATGGAAAGGCTGCCCTCGGGAAACAGGGCACGCAACGCAAAAAAGGCGCCGGAAAACAAAAGAACGATGCCGACGGTGACGAAGATATCATTGCCGCCACCCACCAGCCGCATCTGATCATCGACCGAAAGCGCTGCGGTGGTTTCGCCGGACACCTGCCCGGATCCGTCATCATCGCGGGCAAGCGCCACCAGGGCTTCACGTTGCGCGGGCCGGAGAATGCCCTGGAGCACCGCGCGATCCAGCGTTGCTTCGTCGATCATGCGGATCTCCTGTCGTTGGGAGCTGCGTCGGCTGGCGCATAGGTCACGATAAGCGTGGCTTGGGTATCATCACCCGCAACCCGATCCGCGAGGCGTCAATCGAGGTCAAGGGTTTCGATCACGATATTGGAATTGGTGTAGACACAGATGTCGCCGGCGATCTCCATGGCCCGCCGCGCAATTTCTTCGGCAGACTTGTCCGTGTCCATCAGGGCGCGGGCGGCAGCATAGGCATAGTTTCCGCCCGAGCCTATGGCCATGGTGCCGTGTTCGGGCTCAAGCACATCGCCATTGCCCGTGATAGCCAGCGTCACGGTCTTGTCGGCCACCAGCATCATTGCCTCGAGCCGCCTCAGATACCGGTCGGTGCGCCAGTCCTTGGCGAGTTCGACGGCGGCACGGGTCAACTGGCCCTGATACTGCTCCAGCTTGGCCTCGAGCCGCTCGAGAAGCGTGAACGCATCAGCCGTGGCGCCGGCAAAGCCGGCAATCACGCTGTCATCCTTGCCGATCCGGCGGACCTTGCGGGCATTGCCCTTCATCACGGTCTGGCCGAGGCTGACCTGGCCGTCGCCGGCCATCACCACATGATTGCCCTTGCGCACCGTGATGATGGTGGTGGCATGCATCGCGCCAAAGGGATTTTGCTCGCCCATGGGGCATCCTTTCCTTCATGCGGCGGCGGGCCGCAATATCCGAGTGTCCGCTCTATGTAAGCGCGCAGGATACGAATGCAAATCGTCTTTGCTGCGTTACGCCGGCATCGCACCAAAGCCGTCTGGATATTTGCCGTGCAGACTGGTATTGACCCGCCAAAGCCTTGCTTGGAGACCGCTGATGGCCCAGACACAAACCGCGCGCGCCGCCGCTGTCGCCCGCAAGACCAATGAAACCGATATTTCCGTGTCCCTGTCGGTTGACGGCACCGGCGCCGGTTCGATTTCAACCGGCATCGGGTTCTTCGACCACATGCTCGAGCAGCTCTGCCGACACTCGCTGATCGATCTTGATGTCAAGGCCGAGGGCGATTTGCACATCGACGATCACCATACGGTCGAGGACACCGGCATCGCCATCGGCCAGGCGCTGTCAAAGGCACTTGGCGACCGGAAAGGCATCACGCGCTATGCCTCTCTGGATCTGGCGATGGACGAGACCCTGACCCGGGCCGCGATCGACATTTCCGGCCGGCCCTTCCTGGTCTGGGATGTGGCGTTCACCGCGCCCAAGATCGGATCCTTTGATACCGAGCTGGTCCGCGAATTCTTCCAGGCCCTGGCGCAGCATGGCGGCATTACCCTGCATGTGACCAATCTGTATGGTGCCAACAGCCACCATATTGCCGAAACCTGCTTCAAGGCCGTGGCGCGGATCTTGCGCACGGCGTGCGAAGTCGATCCGCGGCAGAAGGACCGGATCCCCTCGACCAAGGGATCCCTGGCCTGACCCTGCCCGGCAACTCAGGCCGAACGGAGATATTTGACATGACCTCCTATCTAGTCTTGGCCAGCCCCGGGGTGCGGGAACCGGACGAGCGCTCCGTGGTGATTGCCGACCGGTTCGCGTTTCTTGGCTTCATCGCGCCGGTGATCTGGCTGCTGTTCAACCGGCTCTGGCTTGAAGCCTTCGCGGCCGCCCTGGTGACGGTTGCGGCGAGCATGCTGGCGGGCAGCGCCGGTCAGCCGGCTCTGGGTCTGGCCATTGGCCTTGCCCTGCAGGTGATCACCGGCCTCGAAGGCCGCAACTGGCGCGCGGCATCCTTGCAGCGCCGCGGCTGGCGGCTTGTCGATGTGGTGGAAACCGATGATTCCGACACGGCCTTTGAAATCCATGCAGCCCGTGCCGTCAGGCATGATACGTCTCCCGTGCCTGCAAGCCCCCGGCCGAGCCGCCCGCCCTTGATGCCGGGTCGTCCGCGCACAGGCGTAGCAGGCTCCATCGGCATGGTGCCGGTTGAAAGGAAGTGAGCCCGATGCAGGTCGTCATTGTTGACTACGGGTCGGGCAATCTTCGCTCCGCGCTCAAGGCGTTCGAGCGCGCCGCACGCGAATCGGGCGTCTCCGCCAACATCACGTTGAGCGCCGATGCCGATCACGTCGCAGCCGCCGACCGCGTCGTCCTGCCCGGCGTCGGCGCCTATGCAGACTGCCGGGCCGGGCTCGACGCCATCGACGGCATGAACGCGGCGCTTCGCCACGCGGTCGAGGACAAGGCCCGCCCCTTCCTCGGCATCTGCGTCGGCATGCAGCTGATGTCGACCAGGGGGCTTGAAAAGACAGTGACGCAAGGCTTTGACTGGATCTCCGGCGATGTGGTCGAAATCGAGCCTTCGAATCCGGCTTTGAAAATTCCGCAGATCGGCTGGAACACTCTTGATCTCCACCGCCAGCATCCGCTGTTCGACGGCATTCCGACCGGACCGGACGGGCTGCACGCCTACTTCGTGCACTCCTACCATCTGGCGGCGACCAATCCCTCCGATGTGCTTGCGACAACCGACTATGGCGGGCCGGTGACTGCCGCCGTGGCGCATGAAAACCGGGCGGGAACCCAGTTTCACCCGGAGAAGAGCCAGACGCTGGGTCTGGCCCTGATCGCCAATTTCCTCAAATGGAAGCCCTGACATGATCCTGTTTCCCGCCATCGATCTGAAGGACGGCCAGTGCGTCCGGCTCAAGCTGGGCGAAATGGACAGTGCCACTGTCTACAACGAGGACCCGGCGGCCCAGGCGCTTGCCTTTGAAGCGCAGGGTTTTGAATGGCTGCACGTCGTCGATCTCAACGGCGCGTTCGAGGGCCAGTCGGTCAATGGCGCCGCCGTCGAGGCGATCCTCGCGGCAACGAAAAATCCGGTGCAGCTCGGCGGCGGCATCCGGACGCTCGCGCATATCGAATCCTGGCTGGACAAAGGTCTCGCCCGTGTGATTCTCGGCACCGTCGCGGTGCGCGATCCCGACCTCGTGAAACAAGCCTGCAAGCAGTTCCCCGGGCGCGTCGCCGTGGGCATTGACGCCAAGGGCGGCAAGGTTGCGGTCGAGGGCTGGGCCGAGGCCTCGGAGCTCGGCGTCATCGAACTCGCCCGGCGGTTCGAAGGCGCGGGCGTTGCCGCCATCATCTACACCGATATCGACCGCGACGGCGTTCTGACCGGCATCAATTGGGAATCGACCATCGAACTGGCGGACGCCGTGTCGATCCCAGTGATCGCCTCGGGCGGTCTGGCCTCGATCGCCGACATTGTGCGGATGAGGATGCCCGACGCGGCACGCCTCGAAGGCGCAATCTCCGGCCGGGCGCTCTATGACGGCCGTATCGATCCGGCCGAGGCGCTGGGCATCTTGAACGGCACGCTCGCGGTCGAAGCCGCCCAATTCGAGGACGACGATCGGTCATGACCCTGAAATCCCGCGTCATCCCCTGCCTGGATGTGAAAGACGGCCGCGTCGTCAAGGGCGTCAATTTCGTCGACCTGATCGATGCCGGCGACCCGGTCGAGGCCGCCAAGGCCTATGATGCGGCCGGCGCCGATGAATTGTGCTTTCTCGATATCACCGCGTCGTCGGACAATCGCGACACGATTTTCGATGTGGTGGCGCAGACGGCGGAACATTGTTTCATGCCTCTGACCGTCGGCGGCGGCGTGAGGGCCGTGTCCGATATTCGCAAGCTGCTTCTGGCGGGCGCCGACAAGGTCTCGATCAACACGGCTGCGGTCAACAATCCCAATTTCGTTGCCGAAGCCGCCGACAAGTTCGGCAACCAGTGCATCGTCGTCTCGGTGGACGCCAAGAAGGTCTCAGGGCCCGGCGAGGAAGACCGTTGGGAAATCTTCACCCATGGCGGCCGCACGCCGACCGGCATCGAAGCCATCGGCTTTGCCCGCAGGATGGTCGACCTCGGCGCCGGAGAAATCATGCTGACCTCGATGGACCGGGACGGCACCAAATCCGGCTATGACATTCCGCTCACCCGGGCGATTGCCGACGCGGTGCGGGTGCCGGTGATTGCTTCGGGCGGTGTCGGCACTCTCGATCACCTGGTCGAGGGCATCCGCGACGGCCACGCCACCGCCGTGCTCGCAGCCTCGATTTTCCATTTTGGAACCTATACGATCCATGAAGCCAAGCAGCACATGGCCGATGCCGGTCTCGCCATGCGCATGGTCTGACCAGGCCGTCACAGGAAATTTTGGGAGACTTGCCCGCCAATGTCCAGCTTTACCCTTGCCGATCTCGAGCGGATTGTCGCTGACCGCGCCTCGGCCGATCCGGACCAGTCCTGGACAGCGAAGCTTGTCGCAGCGGGAATGCCAAAGGCTGCCAAGAAGCTCGGCGAGGAAGCCATCGAAACCGTGATCGCGGCGACTTCCCAATCGCGCGGCGAACTTGTCGGTGAAACAGCCGATCTTCTCTATCATGTTATGGTCGTCTTGAAGATCGCCGGTGTCCCGCTGGGCGAAGTGATGGACGAGTTGGAACGCCGGACAGCACAATCGGGCCTTGACGAGAAAGCCGGGCGCCGGGCGGAGTAATCATGGATCAGACCGAAAAACAGCCACGGGCCCTCGATCATTTCAGAGGCGACGATTTTTCTCCCTATCGTTTCTTCACGGCTGACCAGTGGGCGACCTTCCGCGCCGATACGCCGCTGACCCTGACGGAAGACGAGGTTCGCCGGCTCCGGTCTCTCAACGACCCCATCGATCTCGATGAGATCCGGCGGATCTACCTGTCGCTGTCGCGGCTCCTGTCCGCCCATGTCGAATCCTCGCAACTGCTGTTCGAGCAGCGCAAGCGCTTCCTGAGCCTCGCCGACGTGACCAAGACGCCCTTCATCATCGGCATCGCCGGATCGGTGGCGGTGGGCAAGTCCACCACCGCCCGTGTCCTGACCGAGCTTCTGGCGCGCTGGCCGTCAAGCCCGAAGGTTGACCTGGTGACCACGGACGGTTTCTTGTACCCCAACGAGGTTCTGCGTCGCGAAAACCTGATGGACCGCAAGGGCTTTCCCGAAAGCTACGATGTCGGCGCGGTGTTGCGGTTTCTCTCGGAAATCAAGGCGGGACAGCACAATGTCCGCGCGCCGCGCTATTCGCACCTGACCTATGATGTGCTGCCGGGCGAATTCACCTATATCGACCGGCCCGACATCCTGATCTTCGAGGGCATCAATGTCCTGCAGGTGCGCGATCTGCCCGAGGACGGCAAGATCGTTCCCTTCGTGTCCGACTTCTTCGATTTCTCGATCTATATCGACGCCGAGGAGTCGGACATTCACAAATGGTATGTCGACCGGTTCATGAACCTGAGGCAGACCGCGTTCCGCGATCCCGAATCCTTCTTTCACCGCTATGCGGCGATCAACGAGGATGCCGCCCGCGCCATTGCCGAGAGCCTGTGGGAGAACATCAATCTCAAGAACCTCAAGCAGAACATCCTGCCGACGCGTCCGCGCGCCGACCTGATCCTGCGCAAGGCGCCGAACCATCTCATCGAGCAGGTGGCGTTGCGCAAGCTGTGACGGCATGCTGCCGGGACAGCAGAAGCTTCAGGCGCTGACCCGGCGCAGCGTCAGGTTGATGCGACCGCCATCCTTGAGCAGCGTCGAGGTGGTTGGATAGATCCGGTCGACCCCGTGGAAGGCGAGACGGCTGTCTCCGCCAAGAACGACGATGTCGCCGCTTTCCAGCCGGAACGATCGGGTCGGCTCGTTCCGCGCGGTGCCACCGACCCGGAACAGGCAGGCGTCGCCGAGCGAAACCGACAGCACCGGCGCGGAAAAGTCTTGCTCATCGCGGTCCTGGTGCAGGCCCATGCGCGCGCTTGCATCGTAGAAATTGACCAGGCAGGCCTGGGGCGGCCGCGTGTCCCCGCTCAGCTCCATCCAGATCTTCATCAGGCTTTCTGGAATCGGCGGCCAGGTTGCGCCGGTGACCGGATGGCGGTCCTGGTAGCGATAGCCCGTCTTGTCGGCGACCCAGCCGAGTTCGCCGCAATTCGTCATCCTGACACTGAGCGGCTTGCCGGTTCGCGGCATTTCCGGGCGGTAGAGCGGTGCCTGGACCGCCACCGCCCGGATCTCATCCACCAGATGCTCCTGCGCGGCCCGGTCGAGATATCCGGGAATGTGGCGCATCCCCTTGGGCAGCACGAGCATCGGCTGATGTCCAGTCTGGTCGCCGTTTCAGGTGGTTTTGATGTCGGGAATGCGCAGCACCTGGCCGGGATAGATCTTGTCAGGATGCGACAGCATCGGCGTGTTGGCCTCGAAGATCACCGTGTATTTGGGACCCTTGCCCTTGCCATAGGCGGCCTCGGCGATCTTCCAGAGCGTGTCGCCCTTCTTGACCGTATGAAGGCGCGGCGCCTTGGCTGGGGTGGAGGCCTTGACCAGTTCGGTCATGTCGGTGGTGCCGAGCGAAAGACCGGAGTCGGGCACAATGACCTTCAGCTCTTCCGCTTCCACCTTGGAGATGCCCAGGGTATTGCCGACCGCGATGATGGCCTTCTCGAAGATCGACTGATCCTCGACAACGCCCGACAGGACCACCTTGTCGCCCTCCACCTTCACGTCGACCCTGTCGGTGCCGAGATTGAACGAATCCAGTTCCTTCTTGACCGCCTCGGCTTCGGGCGCGTCATCATCGCCGCCAATGCCGAGTTTCTTTCCTGCCGATTTGATGAAATCGAAAATACCCATAAGTCGCGTCTCCCCGAGTGAGTGGTGTCGGCCAAGCATAAGCACGCCGCAGCCCGGTCTGCCAGCAAAAAGCTGTTGCTAATCTACTCATCGGTAACTTTGCCTCGAGCCTTCTTGATCGTGGCCCTGCCTGACTTGGCCGCAAGCCGGCGTTCCACCGATCCCCGTGTCGGCCGGGTCTTGCGCCGGGGCGGCGGCGGCGGTTCCGAAGCCTGATCGATCAGCTCGGTGAGCCGCGCGCGCGCATCCGCCCGGTTGCGCTCCTGGGTGCGGAAGCGGTTGGCCTCGATGATGATGACACCGTCCTTGGAAACACGGCTGCCGCCAAGCCGGATGGCGTTGGTCTTGACCCGTTCGGGCAAGGACGGCGAATTGCGGATGTCAAACCGCAGTTGCACCGCGGTGGCGACCTTGTTGACGTTCTGGCCGCCGGGACCCGAGGCACGAATGAAGCTTTCGCTGAGCTCCCAGGCGGCGATGACGATGCCGCGCGCTGCGTGCAGGGCCATCGCGCTCATGGCGCCGTCTTCCAGAAAAGAATGTCCTGTTCATCCTTTCTGCTGATCGCCGGAACCCGCGCATCCCTAGCAGGATGACCGGCCACGAGGAGCACGAGCGGCTTTTCATTTTCGGGCCTGCCGCAGATCTGGTTGAGAAATCCCATCGGCGAGGGTGTATGGGTCAGGGTCGCAAGGCCGGCGGAATGCAGGCTGGTGATCAGCAGGCCAATGGCGATGGAAACGGATTCGGTCACATAATAATGCTTGATCTTGCGGCCATCGGCATCGACGCCCCAGCGCCGGGCGAAGATGGCAATCAGCCATGGCGCGGTTTCGAGAAACGGCTTTTCCCAATCCGTGCCGAGCTGGGCCAGTGCGCCAAGCCATTCTTCTCCCGCCCTGCCGCTGTAGAAAGCCTGTTCCTCTTCTTCGGCGGCAAGCCTGATGGCGCGTTTGGCGGCGGGATCGCTGATGGCGACAAAACTCCAGGGCTGTTGATTGGCGCCCGACGGTGCGGTTGCGGCGGTCAGGATTGCCAGCCGGATGATCTCCGCATCGACGGGATCGGGCGCGAAATCCCGCACCGTGCGGCGTGACTGCATCAGCTCGTAAAACTGGCGGGCACCGCTCAGCATGTCGGCGTCCGACTTTCGCGCCAGCGAAAGCGCAACAGTCTCTGCGGCTTGGGCCATGGCGCTGATCTCCGGGCGGTGAATTGACCGGCAGAAAATGCGCGACAGGCCCCGCCGGGTCAACGGGGCCTGTCAAAGTTTGTCGGGCGAAGCGAGCGGGATTACTGCGCTGCGGCCTTGAAACCGGGCGCGGCATCCAGCACCGAACCATCGACATGGGCTTCGAACTTGGTGAAATTGTCGACAAACATGCTTACCAGACGGCTGGCGGAGGCGTCGTAGGCAACCGGGTCGGCCCAGGTGGCGCGGGGATCGAGAATGGCGCCATCAACCCCTTCAACCGCCATCGGCACCGCAAAACCGAAATGCGGGTCCATGCGGAAATCGGCATTTGCGAGCGATCCGTCCAGAGCCGCTGACAGAAGAGTACGGGTCGCCTTGATCGGCATGCGCTGGCCGGTGCCGTAGGCGCCGCCGGTCCAGCCGGTGTTGACCAGCCAGCAACTGACCTCCTGGTCATGGATCAGCTTGCGCAGCAGTCCGCCATAGACCGAAGGGTGGCGCGGCATGAAGGGTGCGCCAAAGCAGGTCGAAAACGTGGCTTCGGGCTCGGTGATGCCTTTTTCCGTTCCGGCGACCTTGGCGGTGTAGCCGGAAAGGAAATGATACATCGCCTGATCCGGGGTCAGCTTGGCAATGGGCGGCATGACGCCAAAGGCATCGGCGGTCAGCATGATGATGTTGTGCGGATGGCCGGACCGGCCGGTTTGGCTGGCATTGGGGATGAAATGCAGCGGGTAGGCGCACCGGGTGTTTTCGGTCAGCGAGGCATCATCGAAATCGGGAATGCGATCCTGATTGAGAATGACATTTTCCAGAACCGTACCGAATCGTTCGGTGGTGCCGAAGATTTCGGGCTCCGCTTCGCGCGACAGACGGATGGTCTTGGCGTAACAGCCGCCCTCGAAGTTGAACACGCCGTTCTCGCCCCAGCCATGTTCGTCGTCACCGATCAGGGTCCGTTTCGGATCTGCCGAGAGTGTGGTCTTTCCGGTTCCCGACAGGCCGAAAAACACTGCCGTGTTGCCATTGGGCCCGACATTGGCCGAGCAATGCATCGGCATCACGCCCTTGGCGGGCAAAAGATAGTTCAGCGCGGTGAACACGGACTTCTTCATTTCGCCCGCATAGGACGTGCCACCGATCAGGACCAGGCCTTTTTGCAGATTGACGGCGATCACCGTCTCCGAGCGGCAGCCATGACGGACCGGGTCAGCGCGGAAGGAAGGCAGGTTGATGACAGTCAGTTGCGGCACGAAATCCGCAAGCGCCGCCCGGTCGGGACGGATCAGCAGATTGCGGATGAAAAGGGCGTGCCACGCATATTCCGTGATGACCCGCGACTTCAGCGCGTGGTCCTGCTCCGCGCCGCCGATGAGGTCCTGAACGAACAGATCATGATCCTTGGCATGGGCCATCATGTCGGCATGGAGCACATCAAACGACTCCGGCGACATCGGTTTGTTGTTGTCCCACCAGATCTGGTCGTCGGTGGACGCATCGCGGATGATGAACTTGTCCTGGGCGGAACGGCCGGTGTGCTGGCCCGTCAGCGCCCTCAACGCGCCGTGCGCCGTCAGAACGGCCTCTCCCCGCGCCACGGCGAGTTCGATCAGTTCCGCTTCTCCGGTGTTGTAGTGCACCAACCCACTGGTGTTCAGGTCGTAAAGACCGATTCCGGCTGACGGATTACGCACTCCCAAATCCTCACTCATTTCGAATTCCTTTTCGCTTAGGCGCAGGACATGTCCAAATTTAGCCGGAACATAGGGTCGGGATGGATAAAAAACAACAAGCAATTCCGTGTTTACTTAATGAAATCAAAGTATTAATCGATTTAAAAAATCTTGCATCCATTTAAATCGGTTCAATCGGGGCTTGCGGTCAAGCCTGCCGGATATTGCTCCGGTAATGAGGGAATGACACCGCCGGGGATCTGTGCCACATTTTGTTCTCACTTTATCCTCATGGACGTGGCGGCGGGACCCGGCATTGACGCGACAACGCGGCTGAACCGGAAAAGCGGGGGCACTTCCTGAGAGGCGTGCTTGAACATGATGGAGACGACAGACATGCAGACAATCGCGCTCGTCGACGACGACCGCAATATCCTTACCTCGGTTTCGATAGCACTCGAAACGGAAGGATATCGTGTTGAAACCTACACCGACGGCGCCTCCGCTCTGGATGGTTTGCTGGCGCGTCCTCCGCAACTGGCCATTTTTGACATCAAGATGCCGCGCATGGACGGAATGGAGCTTCTGCGCCGTTTGCGGCAGAAATCGGATATTCCGGTGATTTTTCTGACATCCAAGGATGAAGAGATCGACGAACTGTTCGGCCTCAAGATGGGTGCGGATGATTTCATCACCAAGCCGTTCTCTCAGCGGCTTCTGGTCGAACGCGTCAAGGCTGTGCTGCGTCGCGCCGCCAACCGTGAAGCAGCGGCGGCCACACCTGGCCGCGCGGCCAGCGCGCCGACAAAGTCTCTTGAGCGCGGCAATCTGGTCATGGATCAGGAACGCCACACCTGCACCTGGAAGAACGAGCCGGTGACGCTGACCGTGACCGAGTTCCTGATCCTGCAGTCGCTGGCCCAGCGGCCGGGCGTGGTCAAGAGCCGGGATGCGCTGATGGACGCCGCTTATGATGAGCAGGTCTATGTTGATGACCGCACCATCGACAGCCATATCAAGCGGCTGCGCAAGAAGTTTAAAATGGTCGACGATGATTTCGACATGATCGAAACCCTCTACGGAGTCGGGTACCGCTTCAGGGAAGCGGCATGAGCGGCATGTTTCCTCCCGGCGTTTGAGGTGGCGAAAGCGGCATGACGGCTGAAACCGATGACATTGCGGGCGGCGGTGACGACAGTGCGTCCGAGCCGCGCCGTTCGAAGGGCTGGATCCACCCGGTGACATTGGTGCGCCGGATGTTCGGCAATCTGATCTTTTCGAGCCTGACCCGCCGCATCCTGTTTCTCAACCTGGCGGCGCTGATCGTTCTGGTCTCCGGGATCCTCTATCTCAACCAGTTCCGCGAGGGTCTGATCGACGCCCGGGTGGAAAGTCTTCTGACCCAGGGCGAGATCATCGCCGGCGCCGTTGCGGCATCCGCTTCGGTGGACACAAATTCGATCACCATCGATCCTGAAAAGCTTCTTGAGCTGCAGGCCGGGCAGAGCATTTCGCCCACAAATTCCAACGAGAACCTGGATTTCCCGATCAATCCGGAGCGCGTTGCCCCGGTGCTGCGCCGGTTGATTTCGCCAACCCGGACGCGCGCGCGCATCTATGATGATGACGCGAGCCTGATCCTGGATTCCCGCTATCTCTACACCAGCGGTCAGGTTCTGCGCTATGACCTGCCGCCGGCGGAAGCCGAGCCGATCAGTCTTTCCGAGACCGTGACGGCCTGGTTCAACCGGCTTTTCCAACGCCGCGACCTGCCGCTTTACCGGGAACCGCCGGGTGCGGATGGATCGATCTATCCCGAAGTGATGAATGCCCTGACCGGGGGGCGCGGCGCAGTGGTGCGGGTCACGGAAAAAGGCGAGCTGATTGTCTCCGTGGCCGTTCCGGTCCAGCGGTTCCGCGCGGTTCTCGGGGTCTTGCTGCTGTCGACCCAGGCCGGCGACATCGACAAGATCGTCCATGCCGAGCGGATGGCCATCTTCAGGGTGTTTGGCGTCGCCGCCATGGTCACGATCGTTTTGTCGCTGCTGCTGGCCAGCACCATCGCCACGCCTCTGAGACGCTTGTCGGCAGCAGCGGTCCGGGTGCGCCGCGGCGTGAGGGCGCGCGAGGAGATCCCGGATTTTTCGGATCGCCAGGATGAAATCGGCAATTTGTCGGTTGCGTTGCGCGACATGACCAATGCGCTCTATGACCGGATTGCCGCGATCGAAAGTTTCGCCGCCGATGTCAGCCACGAGCTCAAGAACCCGCTCACCTCGCTGCGCAGCGCGGTCGAGACCCTGCCGCTTGCCCGCAATGAGCATTCCCGGAAACGGTTGATGGATGTCATCCAGCATGATGTCCGCCGCATGGACCGTCTGATCAGCGATATTTCCGATGCGTCGCGGCTTGACGCGGAACTGGCGCGCCAGGACGGCGTCTCCGTCGACATGAAAACGCTGCTCACCGATCTGGTGGATATTGCCAGGCAGATCCGTGCCGGCGGCAAGAGCGTGGCGATCGAATTGAAGGTCGATGGCCGCAATACATCGAAAACAGCCTTCACCGTGTTGGGTCATGATCTCCGTCTGGGCCAGGTCGTCACCAACCTGATCGAGAACGCCCGGTCCTTCGTGCCCGAAACGGGTGGCCGCATCACCATCCGTCTGAGCCGCCGCCGGGGTATGGTGCAGATCATGATCGATGACAACGGGCCCGGAATTCGAGCCGAAGTCATTGAACGCGTGTTCGAGCGGTTTTACACCGACCGTCCGGATGGCGAGGATTTTGGTCAGAATTCCGGTCTTGGCCTGTCCATCAGCCGCCAGATCATTGAAGCCCATGGCGGCCATCTGACCGCGGAAAACATCCCGGGCAAAGAAGATGGCACATCGGCAGGCGCCCGCTTCATCATTGAATTGCCGGCCGAAAACCCATGACGGGCGGGATCGGTGCAGCCGGACAATCCATTCATGCAACGGCGATTGCCGTCGGGTCGGCCGGCCTGTTGTTTGTCGGGCCGTCCGGGTCGGGAAAAAGCAGCACCGCCTTCGCCTGTCTCACCGCAGCGCATGCGCGGGGCTGGAACGCCGCGCTGATTGCCGATGACCGGACCAGCCTGGTGGTCAGGGGAGGTCGCTGCATCGCGTCCTGCCCGGAGCCAATCCGTGGCCTTCTGGAACTGCGCGGCACAGGCATCGTTACCTTGCCAAGGCGCAACCGGGCGGTCCTCAGTCTGGTGGTGGAGACGGCAGCGCCGTCTGCCGCAACCCGGCTTCCGCCGGAAGGTGAAACCTTTTCGTGCAATGGAATTGCCCTGCCACTCCTGCGTCTGTGGCACAATGGCGCAGCGGATCCGCTTTCCCGCATCTTCGCAAGCCGGCCGGAGCTGTTTCTGGCGTGAAAAAGGGCATGGCGGCTAGAATTGCTACAATTGTGACGTTTTTGGCTTGAACTTCGCCTGCTTCTGTCCAAGATGAAATCAGGAAAACTGTTCGCAGCTGCGAAGCAATCGGCACGGCCTGGTGACTCACCGGCTGGGCGGGATGCTGCTGGAGGCAAAATGATCGGATTGGTGCTTGTCACCCATGGCAAGCTCGCGGAGGAGTTTCGGCATGCGCTTGAGCATGTGGTCGGATCTCAAACCGCCCTTGAAACCGTCTGTATCGGACCCGAAGATGACATGGACCAGCGCCGTCTCGATATTGTCGGGGCCGTGTCGCGGGTGGAACACGGCCACGGCGTCATCATTCTGACCGACATGTTCGGCGGCACGCCGTCCAACCTGTCGATTTCGGTGATGGATTCGGGCCGCATCGAGGTCATCGCCGGCGTCAATCTGCCGATGCTGATCAAACTGGCCGGAGTCCGCGGCTCCAATGACATGCAGAAGTCGCTCGCCGACGCCCAGGATGCGGGACGCAAATACATCAATGTTGCAAGCCGCCTGCTGTCCGGCAAATGATGGTCGCTGGCTCGGTCAGGTCCCGATCATTCGAGATCGTCAACAAGCGGGGCCTGCATGCGCGCGCTTCGGCCCGGTTTGTGCAGACTGTTGAAGGCTATGACGCGAAGGTGCGGGTCACGCGCGAAGGATCGACGGTCGGTGGAACCTCGATCATGGGATTGATGATGCTGGCCGCGAGCACCGGATGCTCGATTCTTGTCGAAGCCGAAGGCCGCCAGGCGGACGAGGTTCTCGCCGCTCTCGAGACACTGATTGCCGGCAAGTTCGGCGAAGACGCCTGAACAAATTCACATAAAGACATCTTTATATCATATTGCCAGCATGACCGTTTCCTGCTATGGCAGCGCCCATGCAATCCAGCCTGTCCCGTCTGGATCTCAAAACCTTTGGGAAAATCATATGACTGACACTCAAGACTACGTCGTTGCCAATATCGAGCTGGCCGATTTTGGCCGCAAGGAGCTTGATATCGCCGAAACCGAAATGCCCGGCCTGATGTCGCTGCGCGAGGAATTCGGTTCACAGAAGCCGCTCAAGGGCGCGCGGATCGTTGGCTCGCTGCACATGACCATTCAGACCGCGGTTCTGATCGAGACCCTGACGGCACTCGGCGCCGATGTGCGTTGGGCCTCGTGCAACATCTATTCGACCCAGGACCATGCCGCCGCGGCGATCGCCAAGAGCGGCGTTCCGGTGTTTGCCATCAAGGGGCAGAGCCTGGAAGAGCATTGGGATTATCTCGACAAATCGTTCCAGTTTGCCGACGGTCCGAACCTGATCCTTGACGATGGCGGCGATGCGACGCTTTACGTGTTGCTCGGCGCGCGCGCCGAAGCCGGCGAGGACATCATCCCGGTTCCCGCTTCCGACGAGGAAGCCGTCATCAAGCTGCAGATCAAGAAGCGCATGGAAGCCTCGCCGGGCTGGTTCACCAAGGTGCGCGATCAGATCGTTGGCGTCTCCGAAGAGACCACCACCGGTGTCCACCGCCTTTATGAACTGCAGAAGAAGGGCCTGCTTCCCTTCCCCGCAATCAACGTCAACGATTCCGTCACCAAGTCGAAGTTCGACAACAAGTACGGCTGCAAGGAATCGCTCGTCGACGGCATCCGCCGCGCCACCGACACCATGATGGCCGGCAAGGTTGCCGTCGTCTGCGGCTATGGCGACGTGGGCAAGGGCTCGGCAGCTTCGCTGCGCGGCGCCGGCGCCCGGGTGAAGGTCACCGAAATCGATCCGATCTGCGCCCTGCAGGCCGCAATGGATGGCTTCGAAGTGGTCAGGCTCGAAGATGTGGTCAAGAGCGCCGACATCTTCATCACCACCACCGGCAACAAGGACGTGATCCGGCTCGAGCACATGCGCGAGATGAAGGACATGGCCATTGTCGGCAACATCGGCCACTTTGACAACGAGATCCAGGTGGCAGCGCTGAAGAACCACAAATGGACCAACATCAAGGACCAGGTGGACATGATCGAGATGCCTTCGGGCAATCGCATGATCCTTCTGAGCCAGGGCCGCCTGCTCAACCTCGGCAACGCCACCGGTCACCCCAGCTTCGTCATGTCGGCGTCCTTCACCAACCAGGTGCTGGCGCAGATCGAGCTCTGGACCAAGGGCGATCAGTACCAGAATGAAGTCTATGTGCTGCCCAAGCACCTTGATGAAAAGGTCGCCAGGCTGCACCTCGACAAGATCGGCGCCCGGTTGACCGAGCTGAAGACCGAACAGGCCGACTATATCGGCGTGACGGTTGATGGCCCCTACAAGCCGGAACACTACCGGTACTAGTTTTCAGATAGATACCCACAACATATTGAGACCGCGTCCTTGACAACAAGGACGCGGTTTCTTTTTGCGCATCTTCCCCTTCTCCGTGATTCGCGAAGCAGGTATGTTTTTGGTCATTGATTCGTTTTGCGTTGTGGCGGCGCGAACAGCGGATTGGCGATGTCTAGTCAAACAGGCGGCGGGGGACGAGGACATGCCGGTGAAGAGAGATTCACTCAGGCGCAACAGTTTGGGACAGAATAGCTTGGGGCGCGACAGCTCGGTTGGCTTTCAACAGGCCGTAGCTTCACAGCTTTCCGGATTCCGGCGCAAGATCCTGACCGGGACGGCCTTGCTCACCAGTTGCCTTCTGGCCCCTGCGGGCGCCGCGCTGGCACAGTCCCGGGAAAATGGCGGCTTGTCCGTCTCCTCTCTCGAAGTGGTGAATTTCGCCATGGTCATCGGCGCCATCTCGGCCGCGATGATTTCGGCCATCTGGCTGATCCGCGAACGCGCCAAGATCGATCTGGAAAATGCCGGATTGCGAACGGCCCTGGCCGACGCCAATGCAAAGCTGTCCAGGCATCAGGCGCTGATCATTGACCGGGATCGCCAGATTGTGGTCTGGGACGGCGTGGGGCTGCCCGCGGAAGTGCTCGGAAACCTGTCGGCCGAGACCGGGGCACCGCAAAGGCCAAGCGACTTTCTCGCGTTTGGCCGGTGGCTGGAGCCGAGATCCGCGGCCGGCCTCGACGAGGCCATCGACCGCCTCAGGGCCCAGGCCGAGCGCTTTGACCTGATTGTGGAAACCGTCCGCGGCCATGTGATCGAGGCGCAGGGCCGGGTTTCAGGCGGCCGCGCCTTTGTGCGCTTCGTGACCCTGTCGAATGTCCGCGCCGAACTGGCCGAACTCAAGACCGAGCGCAACCGGTTGCTGGCCTCGCTCGATACTTTCCAGTCCCTGCTCGATGTCATCGACATGCCTGTATGGTTGCGCGGACCGGACGCGAAACTGCTCTGGGTCAACAATGCCTACACCCGCGCGGTCGAGGGCGCGGATCGCCAGGATGTGCTGACCCGCGGCCTGGAGCTCTTGGGAACTGCAGCACGTGAACGCGTCCGCGCGGCCGTGACGCCGGAAAGGCCATTCCTCGACAAGATTTCGACCGTCATCCACGGTCATCGCCGCTTTCTTGAGGTCGCCGACGTCAAGACGCCGTCCGGCAATGCCGGCCTGGCGCTGGATGTGTCGATCGAGGAGGATCTGCGCGAGGAGCTGCGCCGCACGATCCAGAGCCACGCCGAAACGCTCGACCATCTGGCGACCCCGGTGGCGATCTTCGACCGCGATCAGCGGCTTCAGTTTCACAACCAGGCGTTCCAGAGGCTATGGGAGCTGGATACGCCGTTTCTGGCGCGCCGGCCCGACAATGGTGAGTTTCTCGAGCGCCTGCGCGCCGAAGGCAAGCTGCCCGAGCCGCATGCCTGGCGCGAGTGGAAGGAACAGATCCTCTCCGCCTACCGCGCTGTCGAGACCACGCCGCAACTCTGGCACCTGCCGGATGGCCAGACCCTCAATGTCTTCGCCAACGCCCATCCGCAGGGTGGCGTCACCTGGGTGTTCGAAAACCTGACCGAGAAAGTGGATCTCGAGACCCGCTACAACACGCTTCTTCAGGTCCAGGGCGAAACCATCGACAATCTGGCCGAAGGCGTCGCTGTGTTTGGCCCCGATGGCAAGATCCGCTTGTCAAATCCCTCGTTCCGGGCGCTTTGGGGCCTGAACGAGCAGCAGGTCAAGCCGGGCACCCATATCAAGGCCATTGCCGAAGCCTGCGAGCCGTCCCACCGCGAGCCTGACGGCTGGAAGCTGTTTGCCGGAGCGATCACCGGGTTCGAAGACGAGCGCCGCACCCGCGAAGGCCGCATTGAACTGACCACCGGCCTCATTCTCGATTATGCCATCGTGCCCCTGCCCAATGGGCAGACCATGATCGCTTTCGTCAATGTCACCGACAGCGTCGGCGCCGAGCGCATGCTGACCGAGAAAAACGAGGCGTTGCGCAAGGCCGATGCGCTCAAGAACGAATTCGTCCAGCACGTGTCCTATGAGTTGCGCTCGCCGCTGACCAACATCATCGGCTTTACCGAGCTGCTGCGGACCCCGGATTTCGGCTCGCTCAACGAGCGCCAGTCCGAGTATCTCGACCATATCTCGACGTCGTCCTCGGTGCTGCTGACCATCGTCAACGACATTCTCGATCTTGCCACGGTCGATGCCGGAATCATGCGGCTCGAACCGGATGCGGTGAACATCGCAACCCTGTTCACCGAAGCCGGCGAACAGATTTCCGATCGGCTGAAGGAAAGCGGCCTGTCGCTCGACATCGACATCGCCGGTGCGCCTGAACACATGATCGGCGATCATCAGCGGCTCAAGCAGATCCTGTTCAAGCTGTTGATGAATGCGGCGAATTTTGCTCCGGATGGATCGGTTGTCCGGCTGACATGCAAGCAGGAGGGCGAATCGGTCGTCTTCTCGGTGTCGGATTCGGGCCCCGGAATCCCCGAAGGCGCGCGCAAGGATGTCTTCGCCCGCTTTGAAACTAACGGCCAGAACGGGCGCCGCCGTGGCGCCGGTCTGGGCCTGTCGATCGTCCAGAGTTTTGTCGGATTGCACAACGGAACCGTCTCCATCGAAGCCGGGCCCGAGGGCGGGGCGACCATTGTCTGCCGCTTCCCGGTTTCCCGCCCGCTTTCCCGCAACGCGGCCGAATAGGCAATGCCGGCGGCACCGATGCGCGTCGAACTGGCTGATCCGGGCGCCACGGCGCTGTTTGCGGAAGATGTGGCGCTGGCCCTGAGGCAAGGCGACTGCCTCTGCCTCTCGGGCGACCTCGGCGCCGGAAAATCGACATTCGCCCGCGCACTGATTCGCGCCATCGCCGATGATCCCGACCTTGAGGCCCCCAGTCCGACATTCACGCTGGTGCAGACCTATCAATTGCGGCTGCCATTGGCGCATCTCGATCTCTACCGGATCGGATCGCCCGATGAACTTGACGAATTGGGCCTCGACGATGCGCTTGCCGAAGGCGCGGTCCTGATCGAATGGCCGGAGAAGGCGCTCGAGCGCTTGCCCGAAGAGCGGATCATGATGCGCTTTGAAGGACTGGGCGACAGCCGCACCCTGGCGATTTCCGCACCGCCCGGCTTTGCAGCGCGGCTCGAGCGGTCCCGCGCCGCGCGCCGGTTTCTGCTCGAAGCCGGGCTCGGCCACGCCGCCCGCCGCCATTTGCAGGGCGACGCCTCGTCGCGCAGCTATGAGACCATCCGCCCGGCCGGGCGCGATTCCGTCATCCTGATGAACGCGCCGCGCCAGCCCGACGGACCACCGATCCGGGACGGCCTGCCCTATTCGCAGATTGCGCACCTGGCCGAGGATGTCGTTCCCTTCGTCGCCATTGCGCGCTGGCTTCGCGCCCAGGGCTTCGCTGCACCGGAGATCCTGGCGCAGGAGCTCGATCAGGGTTTCCTGCTGATCGAAAACCTCGGCGCGGACGGTATTCTCGATAAATCCGGTCGACCTGATCCCGACCGCTATGGCGTGGCGGTCGACTGTCTTGCCCTCCTGCATTCCAAACATCCGCCGGTCACTCTCCCCGTCGACGGCCGCACACATCATGTGCCGGCTTATGATGCGCGCGCCATGCAGATCGAAGTGGAACTGCTGACCGACTGGTACCTGCCCTGGAAACGCGGCAGCGCGGTTTCGCAGAAAGAGCGCAGCGAATATCTCGATCTCTGGCGGAACCTGTTCACACGGCTCGAGAGAGCAGAGAGATCGCTTGTGCTGCGGGACTATCATTCGCCCAACCTGATCTGGCGGGATACGAGATCCGGCTTCGACCGGCTCGGCATCATCGATTTCCAGGACGCGATGATCGGTCCGTCGGCCTACGACGTGGCCTCGCTGTGCCAGGACGCCCGTGTGACGGTTCCGGACGATCTCGCCGACGATCTGGTTGACCGCTATGTGGCCGCTCGCTGCGCCGGCGCCGCCGGGTTCGACGAGGTCAAGTTCCGCGAGGCCTATGCCATCATGGCGGCGCAACGGGCCGCAAAGATCCTCGGCATCTTCGTCCGCCTCAAACAGCGCGACGGAAAATCAGGCTATATGCGTCATTTGCCGCGTATCGAAGCCTATATTGTGGCTTCTCTCGACCATCCGGTGCTGCAACCCTTGCGCTTCTGGTTGGCAAAGGCTGGTATTGGCGCACCCGAATCATAGACCGGAACCGCCGTGCCGATACAGATCACATCCGCCATGATCCTTGCCGCGGGGCTTGGCGCCCGCATGCGTCCGATCACCGACACCATTCCCAAACCGCTTGTCGAGGTGGCGGGCAAGCCGCTGATTGCCTACGGGCTTGAAGCGCTGCGCCGGGCGGGCATCGGCCGCGTTGTCGTCAATGTCCACTATCTGGCCCCGATGCTGGCGGCGTGGCTGAGGGCCAGGCCCGAGCCGGACATCCTGATTTCCGATGAAACCGCCGAACTGCTCGATTCGGGCGGCGGCATCGTCAAGGCATTGCCGATGCTCGGACCGGATCCGTTCCTGGTCCTCAACGCCGACACGTTCTGGATCGAGGATCCGGAAGCGGGCCTGGACAATCTCACCCTCATGACGGACCGTTTCGATTCCGAATCGATGGATATCCTGTTGATGACGGCGCGGCTCGATCAGGCCACCGGCCACACCGGCGCCGGCGACTTCACCATCGATCCGGATGGACGGCTGTCGCGCTACAAGGGTACCGGCGAGCCGGTCATCTATGCCGGCGCGATCATCCTGCACCCACGGATCTTTGACGGCATCACGGAGCCGAAATTCTCGCTCAATCGCTGCTTTGACCGGGCCGCGAGCGCCGGGCGCCTGTTTGGCGCGCCGATGCACGGCCACTGGCTCACCGTCGGAACGCCCGAGGCGATTGGCGAGGCGGAAGCCGCCAGATCCGCCTATCTGGCTGGCCGGAGCGCCACCGCTGGCGAACCGGTCCGGTGACGCGGCCCGCACCCAGAATTCTGACCATTGCGCCCGGCGCGCCCTTTCTGCGGACGCTTGCCGAGGAAATCCTCTCGGGCGGCCTTGTCCGGGGACTTGTCTACAATGCCGACAATCCGCTGTCGCTCGCTGGCTCAACCGTGTTCGTGCCCACCCGCCGCGCCGCAAGGGCGCTGCGCTCGGAGCTGACCGATCTGATCGGCAAGGGCTCGGCCATCCTGCCCTCCATCCGCGCCCTGGGGGAAACCGACGACGATGCCGGTTTCTTCGATGCTGCGGATCCGGAAACCCTGGCGCTCAACCCGCCCATCCCGCAGATCGCCGCCACCCTGCGCCTGGCTGATCTGGCGCTTGCCTGGAAACAGGCGCTGCCGCAGACGGTCAAGGACCATCTCGATGGCATGCCGCTGGTTGCGCCGGCCAATCCGGCCGATGCGATCTGGCTCGGCCGGTCCTTGTTCGAGCTGATCCAGGCGGTCGAAACCGAGGAACGCGATTTTGCCGGGCTCGACAGCGTGGTCGAGGCCGACTTGCAGCAATGGTGGCAGCTCACGGCGGAATTCCTCAAGATCGCGCGGGAATTCTGGCCTGCGCTGCTGAACGAAATCTCGCGCTCAAGCCCGGCGGGCCATCACAATGTGATGATAGACCTGTTCACCCGGGGGCTTGCCGCCGCCCATCGCCCGGTCATTGTCGCGGGTTCCACCGGCACCCGGCCGTCCACTGCCCGCTTGATTGCGACAGTGGCCGGACTGGACCAGGGCGCGGTGGTTTTGCCCGGGCTCGATCATGCCATGCGGCCGTCCCATTGGCAGGCGCTCTCCAGAGCCGCAACCGCCCTCACCTCTGCGGATGGCCGCAGTCTGGTGGACGTGGCCATCCGCAGCCACCCGCAATATGGCCTGATGCACCTGCTGCAAGGTTCAGGTTTTGACGCCGGGCAGATCCATGAGATCCCCGAGATCGGTGACATCGCACCCGATCTGGAAGCCCGCCGGGCCATCGTCTCGGCGGCCCTGCTGCCGGCGCTCGCCACCGAAGCGTGGGGCGAACCGGGCTTTCTGCCCGACGTTTCGGTGATCAGCCTTGGACTGGGGTCTGTCAGCCTGATTGAAGCCACCAACGAGCGCGAGGAAGCTTCCGCCCTTGCCGCCGCCATGCGCCGCGCGCTGGAGCCGCGCCCCGGCCTGCCGGAGCCCACGGCGGCCCTGGTGACGCCGGACCGCAATCTTGCGCGCAGGGTTGTGATCGAGCTTGCCCGCTATTCGATCGAGGCCAATGATTCGGGCGGCATTCCGCTGGCGTCCAGCCCGCAAGGCAGCCTCGCGCGGCTCGCCGTTCAGGTGGCCTGCGCGCCGGGCGATGCGGTGGCGATCGCAGCCCTGATCAAGCATCCCCTGGCGCGGTTCGGGCTGAGCCGGAGCGGGGCGCAGGCGGGCGCCGGTCTGGTCGAGCGGATTGCCCTGCGCGGCGGCAGCGGCGCGGCCGACATCGACGACCTCGCGGCCATGGTGGAGGCGCGGCAGTCCCGGCGGCTTGACCGTCACGCCGCTGAATGGCTCAAGCGAATCAGCGACAAGCAGGCGGATCAGGCGCTCGATTTTGCCCGCCGCGCAGCCGATGCGCTGGCGCCGCTCACGTCAGCGCTGGTTTCCCTCTCCGGTCACGGCGTGACCAATCAGATCCCGATCGGGGTCCTGGCAGGCCTGACCGCCACGGCGCTCGAACGGATCTGCGTGGACGAGACCGGCGCTCTTGATCCGCTCTGGGGCGATGAAGCCGGTGCCGACCTTGCCGGCCTGCTGCTTGAAACCCGCGACAGCGGCGCGATGCTTGTCATGACCGGGTACGAATGGATTGGCGCCCTGGAGGCGCTGATGTCGGGCAGAATGGTCAAGCCGCGCGGCGGCGGCCATCCCAGGGCTTTCATCTGGGGCGCTCTCGAAGCCCGGCTGCAGCATGTCGACACCCTTTTGATGGGCGGATTGAACGAAGGCGTCTGGCCGCAAGCCGGCCAGGAGGATCCGTTCCTGTCGCGCTCGATGAAGGCGGCGATCGGTCTGGAGCCACCGGAGCGCCGGATTGGGCAGGCAGCCCATGATTTCCAGATGGCGATGGGCGCCCCGGAAGTGGTACTGTCGCGCTCCCTCCGCTCGGGCAAGGCGCCGACGGTCGCGTCCCGCTGGCTGCAGCGGCTTCTGGCCGTCGCCGGTGATCAGCCGGCACGTGACATGAGAGCCAGAGGCGAGGCCCTGCTCGCCCATGCGCGAAACCTGGATCAGGCCCCATCTTCTCCGCCGGCCCAGCGCCCCGAACCGCGCCCGCCCGCCGAGCTGCAGCCAAAGAGCTATTCCTTCTCCGAAGTCGGCAGGCTGCGACGCGACCCCTATGCGATTTACGCCAGGCGCGTGCTCAAGCTCGATCCGCTGGAAGATTTTCTTGCCGATCCGGGCCCGCGCGAGCGCGGCACGCTGTATCACGGGATCCTCGAGGAATTTGTTTCGGAGACGGAACCGGCCACGCGAAGCCTTGACGTTCTGCACCGGATAGCTGGCCGGCACTTTGCAGAAGCGCGGCTGCCCGACGCCACGGCGCTGGTCTGGCGCATGCGTTTCGACAAGGCCGCCAAGACCATCGTGACCTGGGAGAGCGAGACTGCCGATGGTTTGAAGCGCTCGCTGGTGGAGGCCCGCGCCAGCCTCGACCTGCCGCTCGCGGGCCTGAGGCTCACCGGCATGGCCGACCGGATCGACCTGCGCCAGGATGGATCGGCCTGGATCATCGACTACAAGACAGGCGGCACGCCGTCGCGCAAGGAGGCGCGCATCCTGCTCGATCCGCAGCTTGCGCTGGAGGCCTACGCGCTGATCCATGGCGGCTTCGCCGATATCGTCAAGATGCCGGTGTCGGGCCTGTTCTATCTCCGCCTCACCGGCAAGGAGCCATTTGCGGACCGGATCGATGATGATCCGCTCAAACCCGGCAAGGGCGAGCCGCTCAACGCCGAGGACCTCGCAGCCAAGGCCGCGGAAGAGTTTTGCCGGTTGGTTGGGTTGCTGAGCTCCGGCAAGCGCGGATTCCTGTCGCGCGCCATTCCCGAAAGCGCCCGGTCCCTGGGGGGCGACTACGACCATCTGGCAAGGGTCGCCGAATGGCAGACCGCGGTGGATCAGGAAGGGGACGGCGATGACTGAGGCTGGCGGCATCAACAGCGTCTCCGACACAACGCTCCGCCAGAACCTGGCCGCAACGCCCACGCTCTCGGCCTGGGTGTCGGCGAATGCCGGCTCGGGCAAGACCCATGTTCTGGCCCGCAGGGTGATCCGGCTGTTGCTGCGCGGGGCGCGGCCCTCGGCGATCCTGTGCCTGACCTACACCAAGGCCGCGTCAGCCGAGATGTCCAACCGGGTCTTCAAGACCCTGGGCGAGTGGGTCCGGCTGGATGACGCGGCACTCCTGGAAAAAATCACCGAGCTCGAAGGCGCACCCGTTGAGCCGCACCAGCTGATACTCGCCCGGCGGCTGTTCGCCACCGCGCTGGAGACGCCGGGGGGCCTCAAGATCCAGACCATTCATGCCTTCTGCGAGGCGGTTCTGCACCGGTTTCCGCTTGAAGCCAATATCCCGGGCCATTTCAGCGTTCTCGACGATCAGAAAGCCGCCGAACTGCTGGCCGAAGCGCGCCGGCAGCTGATGTCGGCCCAGGGTTTTGAAGAGGATCCGGATCTGGCCACGGCCGTCGTCAGTGCGCTCGACATTGGCGGCGAAGCCGGCTTCGACAAGCTGCTTTCGGGCCTCTACGCCCGCCGCCGAGACTATCTCGCCTTCGACTCCCGTGCGCGCGCATCAGGCGGCGCCGGGCCGCTGCTCCGCTCCGCTCTGGGTCTGGAGGCGGATGAAACCGAAGCCAGCGTGATCGCCCGGTCCTGGCCGCTCGACGCCTTGCCGGTCGATTATGTCAGGGCTCTGTCTTCCTTTGCCGAATCGGCAAAATCGGCAACACGGGCCTATAATCTCGCCTATGGAGTGCTCGCCGCCGGGTCCGAACCGGATCCCGCGGAACGGCTTGATCTTCTGCGGCAGGTGTTTCTCACCAAGGCCGGCGAGCCCGCCAAGCTCGGTGGCGCAGCGTCAAAGACGGTCGCCGACCGTTTTCCCGATCTCTCCGAACGGGTCGAGCGGGCCCAGGCGCAAATCCTCGGTGTCCTCGACCGGCTGGCGCGGCTGAACGCCCTCGAGGCCTCGCTCACGGCATTCCGCCTGGCGCGGCGCTATCTGGGCGGCTTTGAGGCGCTCAAGACCCGCCAGGCGCTGCTGGACTATGATGATCTGATTGCCTCCACCGAAGCGTTGTTGTCGAGAAGCGGAGCCAGCGCCTGGGTTCACTACAAGCTCGATCAGGGCATCGACCATGTGCTGGTCGATGAAGCGCAGGATACCGCGCCCCTGCAATGGAGCGTCATTGGCGCTCTGTCGGATGAATTCTTTGCCGGCGAAGGATCACGCCCTGCGCTCCGGACAATTTTCGCTGTTGGCGACGAAAAACAATCGATCTATTCGTTCCAGGGCGCGCGGCCTGAGCGCTTTGCCGAAGAACGCAGCCGCATCGCCCGCCGAGCCCGCGATGCGGCTGCGGCGTTCGAGCAAGTCTCGCTGCGGGTTTCCTTCAGGTCGTCCATCGAGGTTCTCAAGCTGGTCGACCATGTCTTTGCCGATGCCGATGCGCGGCGTGGCATGGGCGTCGATGGTGAAGCGGTGATCCATGAAACGGCGCGGATGCGGGCTCCGGGCCTGGTCGAGATCTGGCCGATGATCGCCAAGGAAAAGACCGACGGCGACGAAGACTGGACCGCCGCCTTCGATGAGGTGCCCGAAACCGCACCGGCCGCTCGATTGGCGCGCCGCATCACCGGCCTGCTGAGGCAATGGGTTGGCCGCGAGACGATCGAGGACCAGAAAACCGGGAAATTGCGGCCCGTCGCACCGGGCGACATCCTGGTGCTGGTCCGCAAGCGCGATGGTTTCGTGCCGACGCTTCTGCGCACCCTCAAGGCCACCACGGACATTCCGGTCGCCGGCGCCGACCGGTTGCGCCTGACCGATCACATCGCGGTGCAGGATCTCATGGCGCTCGGTCGGTTCGCCGTCCTGCCCGCGGATGACCTGTCCCTTGCAGCCCTGATCAAAAGCCCGATGCTCGGTCTTGATGAGGACGACCTGTTTCGCCTCGCAGCCCTTCGGCCGGACGGCATGTCGGTGTGGCAGATGCTGGGCGAGCTTGCCTTGACCGATGCGGCCTTCGCCGCCGCAATTCAAAAACTCAATCGCTGGACGGCGCGGGCCGCGCACATGCCGCCGCATGATTTCTTCGCGGCCGTGCTCGGGCCGGATGGCGGCCGGCGCGCCTATCTGGCGCGGCTCGGCCATGAGGTGGGCGATGTGCTCGACGAATTCCTGGGGCTGGCGCTCGACCATGAACAGGACGGGCTCCCGGGCCTGCAATCCTTCCTCGCCATGCTTGAGACCGACGCGCCCGAAATCAAGCGCGAAATGGAAGGCCAGTCCGGCGCGGTCCGCATCATGACCGTTCATGCGGCCAAGGGCCTTGAGGCGCCGATCGTGTTCCTGGTGGATTCGGGCGGTGAGGCCTTCCAGCACTCGCACCAGCCGCGGCTCTGGCTGCTGCCCACTTCGCCCGATGGAAACGAGCCGCCCTCAGTGCCGGTGTGGCTGCCCGACAAGACCTATGAGAACGATGCGACGGCGCCGATGCGCGAGAAAATGCGGGACCAGGCGGAAGAGGAATACCGCCGGCTGCTCTATGTCGGCCTGACCCGCGCCGCCGATCGGCTGGTTTTCTGCGGCTATCGCGGCCTCAGGGAGGTCAGGACACCGACCTGGCACTCGCTCGCCTCCGCGGGCATTGCCGCGGCCGCGGCGGATCAGGGGTACGCGGTCACGGAAGCCGTGCACGATTTTGGCGGGGAGCCCTTCGAGATACGGCGCCTGTGCCGTTCGGGCGCGGAAAACCGATCCGCTACCGAAACGATGCAGGCCAGACCTGATCCCAAATTCGCCGACGCGGCCATTGATGTGCCCACCGCGCCACTGCCAAAGCCCCGGCGCCTGCCGCGTCCCCTGGCGCCGTCGGGGGTGAGCGCGGTGCTTGAGGACGGGGGCGGCGTCACGTCGCGGTCGCCTTTTGCCGAAGCAGGGTCTGGCTCTGCGGCGGCACTGGAGCGCGGTACGATGATCCACCGCCTGCTCCAGGTGTTGCCGTCAGTCCCTCCGGACGACCGTCGTGGCATGCTGTCCCGCTATCTTGCCCGCGCCTTGCCCGCCGGTCAGGCTCTCGCAGCCTCCGAAATCGAAACCCAGGTGCTCGCGGTCCTGGAAGATCCGCGATTCTCGCCGCTATTCGAGGCCTCGGGCGAAGCGGAAGTGTCGGTGATGGGCACTTTGCGAATCGGAGGCGAGGAGCGGGCCGTCTCGGGCCGCATCGACCGCATCGCGCTGGATGGCGACCGCTTGCTGATCGTCGACTACAAGACCGGTCTTGCGCCGGGGTCTGGCGAGGAGCCGCCGGCGGGCCATGTTTCGCAGCTGGCGATCTACCGTGCGCTGCTCGCGCCGCTCTATCCCGGGCGTCAGATCGACGCTGCCCTGGTCTATCTCTCCGGTCCGAACCTGATCGAAATTGCCGGCGCGGCGCTGGATGGTGCCTTTGCCAGGCTTGCGGCGCCTCAGTACGCCGACTATCACGGTTCGATGATCGGGTCGGAAAAGCCTTGAATACTCAGGGCCGAACCCTCACATTGTCATCAACCGAGTCATCCACCAAAGGAGTGCCCGATATGGCAACCGTGAAAGTAGACAACGCCAATTTCAAGAGCGAAGTGCTCGAATCCACCCTGCCGGTTGTCGTGGACTTCTGGGCGGAATGGTGCGGTCCCTGCAAGATGATCGCGCCCAGCCTCGAGGAAATCTCCAACGAGATGGAAGGCAAGGTGAAGGTCGTCAAACTCAACATCGATGAAAACCCGGAGCTCGCCTCGCAGTTCGGCGTGCGTTCGATTCCGACGCTCGCCATGTTCAAGAATGGCGCCGTGGCCGACATCAAGGTCGGCGCTTCGCCCAAATCCACCTTGTCCAACTGGATTTCCGGCGCAGCCTGAGTCTGGTTCAGTCCCGCAAAGAAAAAACCCGTCCGGCTTGCCGGGCGGGTTTTGCGTCTGGTTCTTGGTCAATTCAGCATGGGCACGTCAAACCGGCGGCGTGCCGTTCACCCTGAGAACCTCGCCGAGCAGATAGAGCGATCCGCCGATCAGGATGCGCGGGGGCCGCTCAAGATGGTTCCAGTCCCTGCAGATGGATTCAATCGCCGATTCGACATCCTTCGCCGACTCGGCGCTCAATCCGGCTTCATCCGCGGTATCGGCAAGGAATTCCGGGTCCAGCCCGGCCTCGGAATCAGGCACCGGTACGGTGAAGACGTGCCGCGCCATTCCGGCGAAGGCTTCGAAATAGCCGACCGGGTCCTTGGTGTTGATCATCCCGGTGATCAGGAACAGCGGCCGTGATTCGCGGTCGTTGAGATTGGCCATGGCTTCGGCGATCACCCTGCCTGCGCCGGGATTGTGGCCACCGTCGATCCAGAGCTCGACGCCGTCCATGGCATTTTCGACCAGGCGGCCGTGCGTGAGCCGTTCCAGCCGTCCAGGCCAGGACACATTCACCAGGCCCTCTGCGATCGCCTTTTCCTCGAGCTTGAACCCGGCCGCCTTCAGCGCCCGGATCGCCGCCGCAGCATTGGCCTGCTGGTGCCGGCCCGCAAGCCTTGGCAAGGGCAGATCGATCAACTCGTCCTCGTCCTGATAGGCCAGCCGCCCGTTTTCCTCTACCGCGAAGAAATCCTGGCCGTAGACACTGACCGGGCACCCGAGCCGCTCCGCACTCCTTGTCAGAACGTCGCGCGCAGCATCTTCGGTTTGCGCGCCGATCACAACAGGGGTTCCGCGCTTGATGATGCCGGCCTTCTCCGCCGCGATCAGTTCCACATGGTCGCCGAGATAGGCCTGGTGATCGAGCGAGATCGACATGATCACCGATACGGCCGGATGGGCCATGACATTGGTCGCATCAAACCTGCCGCCAAGGCCGACTTCGATCAGCGCCGCATCGGCGGGATGCTCTGAAAACAGCACGAACATCACCGCGGTCAGGATTTCGAAGACGGTGATGATCTCGCCCTGATTGGCCGCCGCCACCCGCCGCACCGCATCGGCGAGCATCTCGTCTTCCACGAGTGTGCCGCCGCCGGCAGTGCCGATCCGGAAGCGTTCATGCCAATTGACCAGATGCGGCGAGGTGTGGACGTGGACCTTCAGGTCGTGCGCTTCGAGAATGGCGCGGCAAAAGGCGCTGGTCGAGCCCTTGCCGTTGGTGCCGGCGATGTGGATCACCGGCGGCAGCTTTTCGTGCGGGTTGCCAAGCCGTTCGAGCAGCCGGGTGATGCGGCCGAGCGACAGGTCGAAACCTTTCGGATGCAGCGCCATCAGCGCGTTGATTTCCTGCTCTGCAGCCGGCACGACCGCTCCTCTCGCCGAAGCCTTCGGCACTTTTTGCTTTTGTGAACGCTCTGACTGTTTGACCCTGGGCCCTGGGCGCGCCGGTGATATGGGTGGACGCGCCTGTGCCCTAGTGTGCGGCCTCCGCGAGTTCGGGCTCGGATCCCGTCTCGACCACGGGTGCAGGAAGTGCCTTCGGTGCGGGCGCATCCATCTTCAGGAATATCCGCAATAGCCGTGCAATCGTCTCCGGTAGGTTGTGACGATGCACCACCATGTCGATCATGCCATGATCGAGCAGGTATTCCGAGGTCTGGAAGCCTTCCGGCAGCTTTTCCCGGATGGTCTGTTCAATCACCCGCTTGCCGGCAAAACAGATTTCCGCGCCGGGCTCGGCCAGATGCACGTCGCCCAGCATCGCATAGGAGGCGGAGACGCCGCCGGTGGTCGGATTGGTCAGCACCACGATATAGGGCAGGCCGGCTTCCTTGAGCATTTCCACGGCAACAGTCGTGCGCGGCAATTGCATCAGCGAGAGAATCCCCTCCTGCATGCGCGCGCCGCCGGAGGCGGGAAACATCACCAGCGGGCAATGCCGCGCGATGGCGGCTTCGAAGGCCTGGATGATGGCTTCGCCCGCGGCAATGCCGAGTGACCCGCCCATGAAGGCAAAGTCATGCACGCAGGCGATGATCTTGACACCCTGCACCGACCCATGGGCGGCGACCACGGAATCCTCGAGCCCGGTCTTGGTCCGGCTTTCGCGCAACCGGTCGCTGTATTTCTTGGAATCGCGGAACTTGAGTGGATCCTGCGGCACCTTCGGCGACGGCAGCATCTCGTATTTGCCCTCGTCGAAAATGTGCTTGAGACGGGCCTCGGCCGACATCTTCATGTGGTAGCCGGAAGCCGGGATCACGAAATGGTTTTCCTCGAGATCATTGTGGAACACCATTTCCCCGGTTTCGGGGCACTTGATCCACAGGTTCTCCGGGACCTCGCGGCGGCCGAGCATCGAGTTGATCTTGGGCCTGACGTAATTGGTAATCCAGTTCAAGGCGGTCTCTCCGGTTTGTCCCGTCTAATGTGGGGGCGTTACTCGGCCGGCGCAAGCCGTGCCGCGCGAACGCCGGTAGCGAGCCCGCGCACCATGGTGGCGACGCTCTCCACGGTGTCGGTCGTTGCCGCTCCCTTGGCGTCGAGCGTGTTGGCGATCTGGTTGACGATAGCCGTGCCGACCACCACGCCATCGGCGGACTGGCCGATGGCGCGCGCCTGCTCGGCGGTCTTGACGCCGAAGCCGACGCAAACCGGCAGGGTGGTGTGGCTCTTGATCCGGTCGACGGCAAGATTGACCTTCGACGTGTCGGCGATCGCCGATCCCGTGATTCCCGTCATCGACACGTAATAGACAAAGCCCGATGTGTTGGTGAGCACCCGCGGCAGCCGCTTGTCGTCCGTGGTGGGCGTCGCCAGACGAATGAAGTTGAGCCCGGCCTTCAATGCGGGCAGGCACAGTTCCTCGTCCATCTCCGGGGGCAGGTCGACGACAATCAGCCCGTCAATGCCGGCTTCCCGCGCATCGACCAGAAAGCGCTCGACCCCATAGATGTAGATCGGGTTGTAATAGCCCATCAGCACGATCGGCGTCTCGTTGTCGCCCTTGCGGAAGTCTTGCGCAAGCGCAAGCGTCTTTTTCAGCGTCTGCCCGCCCTTGAGCGCCCGTTGTCCCGCCATCTGGATCGCCGGGCCGTCGGCCATCGGATCGGAAAACGGCATGCCGAGCTCGATCACGTCGGATCCGGCGCCGGGCAGCGCCTGCATGATCTTCAGCGACGTGTCATAGTCGGGATCACCGCCCATGAAATAGGTCACCAGCGCCGGCCGGCCCTCGGCTTTCAGTTTTTCGAACCGTGTGTCGATGCGTGTGGTCATGATCAGAGCTCCACTCCGAGGATCTTGCCGACAGTGAAGATGTCCTTGTCGCCGCGGCCGCACAGGTTCATCACGATGATCTGGTCCTTGTCCATCTTCGGCGCGCGCTTGATCACTTCGGCGAGCGCGTGGCTGGGCTCCAGCGCCGGGATGATGCCTTCGAGACGGGTCAGCAGCTGGAAGGCTTCGAGCGCCTCGGTGTCCATGATCGGAACATATTCCACCCGGCCGGATTCCTTCAGCCAGGAATGCTCCGGGCCGATGCCGGGATAGTCGAGACCGGCCGAGATCGAATGGCCTTCCTTGATCTGGCCGTCGCCGTCCTGCAGCAGATAGGTGCGGTTGCCGTGCAGCACGCCGGGCGATCCTGCGGTCAGCGAGGCGCAATGCTCGTCGCCGTCCAGCCCCTTGCCGCCGGCCTCGACGCCGACAATCTGCACGTCCTTGTCGTCCAGGAACGAATGGAACAGGCCGATGGCGTTGGAACCGCCGCCGACGGCTGCAACCAGCATGTCGGGCAGGCGGCCTTCCGCGGCCATCATCTGTTCGCGGGTTTCCTCGCCGATCACCGACTGGAAGGTACGAACCATCTCCGGATAGGGATGCGGACCCGCCGCCGTTCCGATCAGGTAATAGGTGTCGTCGACATTGGTCACCCAGTCACGCAGCGCCTCGTTCATGGCGTCCTTCAGCGTGCCGTGGCCGGAAGTGACCGGATGCACCTTGGCGCCCAGGAGCTTCATGCGGAACACGTTCGGCGCCTGGCGCTCCACGTCGGTGGCGCCCATATAGACTTCGCATGGATAGCCGAAGCGCGCGGCGACGGTGGCCGAGGCGACGCCGTGCTGGCCGGCTCCGGTTTCGGCGATGATGCGGGTCTTGCCCATGCGCTTGGCGAGCAGGATCTGGCCGATGCAATTGTTGATCTTGTGCGATCCGGTGTGGTTGAGCTCGTCGCGCTTGAAATAGATTTTCGCCCCGCCCAGATGCTCGGTGAGCCGCTCGGCGAAATACATCGGCGACGGCCGCCCGGTGTAATGGGTGTTGAGATGCTCAAGCTCGGCGCGGAACGCCGGGTCGGCCTTGGCCCGTGTCCACTCCTCTTCCAGCTCGAGGATCAGCGGCATCAGCGTTTCGGCAACGAAACGGCCGCCAAAAATGCCGAACATGCCCTGCTCGTCGGGACCGGTGCGGAATGAATTCGGATGGGTTGTCTGGTTCACTTCACTTACTCCTGAAACCGTTCCCTTTGCGGGGTCGCAACACCGGCATCGCGGACTGCCCGGACGAAATCGTCCATCATCGCGAGATCCTTGACGCCCGGCGCGCTTTCGACGCCGGATGAGACATCAACCATGGTGGCGCCACTGACACGGAGCGCCTCGCCGACATTGTCTTTCGTCAATCCACCGGAAAGCATGTAACTAACGCGGTCGTCAAGCGCGGCAAGAAGCCGCCAGTCAAAGCTCACGCCATTGCCGCCGGGCAAGTCTGATCCTTTTGGCGGCTTGGCGTCAAACAGAAACCGGTCGGCAATGCCGATGTAGGGCGCGATCCGGTCAAGATCAGCCGCCTCGCGAATGGCGAAGGCCTTCATTACCGGAAGCCCGAACCGGGTCTTGAGCTCCGCGGTCCGTTCCGGGCTTTCCGCGCCATGCAACTGCAGCCAGTCGGGTTTCATGGCCGAAACAATGTCGTCCAGCCCGGCATCACCCATGTCGACGGTGACCGCCACGGTCTTGAGACCACGCGCCTGCGCGCGCCGGGCAAGCATGCTCGCCACATCGACCGCGACATGGCGCGGGCTCTTCTGAAAGAAGATGAACCCCGCCATATCGGCATTGAGATCGGCCGCGCGATCCACCGCTTCAGGCGTGCTCAGGCCGCAAATCTTGATGGTTGCTGTCATGGCGGCTGACCTCGCACAATTCAGGGGATGAGTCGAGATATGGATGTCTCGAACGCGACGATCCTCCCCCTTCAAAGAAGGGAAATCCGGCTCGGCCCGGGTTAAAACGTCACGGCGAACAGCCGCGAGCCATTCTGCTTGAGCCAGCGCTTGGCTTCTTTCGTCCGCGGACATAGAGCGGTGCAGGTCGCCCAGAAATCCGGACCGTGGTTCATTTCCTTCAGATGCGCCACTTCGTGGGCGGCGAGATAGTCGATCACGAAATCCGGCGCCATGGCGATCCGCCAGGAAAACGACAGGTTTCCCTCCGACGTGCAGGATCCCCAGCGGCTCCTGGTGTCCTTGTAGGCGATGGCGCGCACAGGCTTGCCGAGCGCCGCGGCATGTTTGCGGACCAACGCGTCCAGTTCGCGCCGCGCGACCCGCTTGAGATGGTCCGCCACACGCCGTCCCACATGCTCGGGGGACCCCGACACCATCAGGGTGCGCACCCCGCCGATCTCGGCCTCTTCGGCAAGACCGCGAAGCTTGCCGGTCATCTCGATGCGGTGATCGACG
The DNA here is from genome assembly GCF_014359905.1 of Hoeflea sp. GTDB lineage: Bacteria > Pseudomonadota > Alphaproteobacteria > Rhizobiales > Rhizobiaceae > Hoeflea. The sequence goes on from NZ_JACIYP010000003.1 coordinate 99,808, forward strand.
CCGCGAATGGCTATGATCCTGTCCTGCGCAAGCGGCCCTGCGTCAGTGACGCGCGCCAGCCGGGTCATCAGCCAGCCATGATGACGGGTGAGGAAATCGTCGATCTCCCGGCCCGGCAGTCCCCGTGGAATGGTCAGTTTCAGCGCCTGGCCGCCCGGCTCGATCCTCAGCGTCATCCGTGTTGCCCGCGCGTGCTCGCGAACGGTGAGTGGCAGCTCGCGGCCATTGACGGTCACCGCCGCGGGACGGGGCGTGGATTTCCTGGGGGAGCTGCGGCCAAATCCGAACATATGATGGGGTTTATCCGATTCGCCGGTGTCGCAAGCTTGAATTTGCATCCGTTCCGGCCACAAAAAAGCGGCGTCCTGAAAAGAACGCCGCCGGGTCTTCTGTGCCGACGCTGTTAGCCGTCGATTTCAGGAACCGAGCCGGATTTGCGGGCCTTGGCCTGACGGTCGGCCATGAACTGGTCGAACTCGGCACGGTCACGCGCCATGCGCAGGTCGCGCATATGCTGGTCGAACTCGCGGCGCATCTCGTCAAGCTTCTTGCGCTCTTCATCAAGCCGCGAAAGCTCGGTGTCACGCCATGCGTCAAAGGCGGCATTGCCGCTGCCGGTGGTGCGCATGCCGTCACGGTTCCTGCGGAACGACGACGCCAATCCATCGGTGGCGCGGTTGACGTCGGCCTTGAAGGCGTCGAGCCGGTCGCCCCAGATGATGTAGGCGAGCATGGCCAGGCCAAGCGGCCAGAAAACCATGAAACCCAGAACCATCAGGGCGATGGTTGCCGGCGTCCAGGCGGGACGGATCAATGCGGTCTGTGTCATCGGTATAAACCTCATCTGGTGAGGGAAGCGGGGATCGTTCCCTTGTAAACTCGATGTGGTATTTGACCCGTCCCGATTCAAGAAAATGGCGGCAGGAAACCGCTATTGGCTTGATTTGTTGAGCCAATATTCGACCGTTAAACTGCGAGACAAATCCCGCGTCAGCCAGTCCTGCCGCCCTTGATCACCTTGGAGGCAACTTTGTTCTTGCGGTTGCCGCGAGCATGGGTGCGCATGAAATCGAGAATCCGAGGCGCGATCTCCGCGCGGAAACGCGAACCGTTGAAGACGCCGTAATGGCCCACCTTCGGCTGGACATAGTGATAGCGCATGTCATCGGGGATGTTGGGGCAGATGGTCTGCGCCGCCTGTGTCTGGCCGAGACCGGAAATATCGTCATTCTCGCCTTCGACGGTCAGCAGCGCTACCTTGCGGATCGCCGTCGTGTCGACCCTGCGGCCGCGATGCATCATCTCGCCCTTGGGCAGCGAATGCTTGATGAACACGGTATCGACCGTCTGCAGGTAGAACTCGGCCGTCATGTCCATGACCGCGAGATACTCGTCATAGAAATCGCGGTGACGTTCGGCCGAATCGCCGTCATCCTTGACCAGATGCAGGTAGAAATCCTTCTGCGCGATCATGTGGCGGTCGAGATTCATGGTCATGAAGCCGGACAATTGCAGAAAGCCCGGATAGACCGCCCGGGTGAAGCCCGGCAGCGGCCACGGCACCTGCATGATGACATTGTCCTCGAACCATTCGATCGGCTTGGTCTGCGCCAGTTCGTTGACGCCTGTGGGATTGATCCTTGTGTCAATCGGACCGCCCATCAGCGTCATTGAAGACGGGGCGAAGGTGTCGCCGCTCTCTTCCATGACCGCGACCGCGGCCAGAACCGGCACGGAGGGCTGGCAGACCGCGATCACATGGGTGTCGGGACCCAGCGCATGCAGCATGGAGATGACATAGTCGATATAGTCATCAAGGTCGAACCGGCCGTCTGTCACCGGCACCATGCGGGCGTCGGTCCAGTCGGTGATGTAGACTTCGGCCTTGGGCAGCAGGGTTTCGACCGTGCCGCGCAGCAAGGTGGCGTAGTGGCCCGACATCGGCGCCACGATCAGGATCTTCGGATCGGGCCGGTGATTGTCAGGCAGGGCGCGTTCGAAATGGATCAGGTTGCAGAACGGCCGCGACCAGACGGTTTTCTCGTGCACGGACACCTTTCCGGTGTTGAGCGTGGTCTGGTCGAGTCCGAAAGCGGGTTTGCCGTAGCGGCGGGTGGTGCGCTCGAACAATTCGAAACCGGCGCCCATGGCGCGGCCGAACGGCGTGTGGGCAAGCGGGTTGACCGGATTGCGGAACGCCAGGCGCATCGCGTCGGCATAGGCGCGCATCGGCGCCACGGCGGCATGGTTAAGCTCATACATCTGGTAGAACATGAAGATCCGCCTCTAAAATGGCAGCCAGGCTGCCCGGTTCGCGCCATCATGCATGTCATATCCTTTAAGGAGTCTGACTTGTCGCAGCGCGCAAACAGGGATTGAGACTATCATGCTTTTGCTGCATTGCAACAACAGCAGCGGTGAAAACAGGTCTTCTATGGCCAACTGAGCAGACTAAACGGCCGCAACCCGGTCATTGTCCCTATGCATGGTGCGGAACTGGCAATACTGCAGACACCGGCTTCGATCTAAGCCTGCAACGCGCCCACGTCTGAGGAGTCATGCCATTGAAACCCTTCACGGGCAGTTTTACCCAACAGGAGGCCCTCGATGACAATGTCATTGCTGCAGCCGCTACGGTGCTGAAGTCCGGCCGTCTGCACCGCTACAACACCGCCGAGGGCGAACTCTCCAAGGCCTCCGAACTCGAACAGGCCTATGCGCTCTACCAGGGCGCGCGCTTCTGCCTGGCCTGCGCCTCGGGCGGATACGCCATGGCGATCGCGCTGCGGGCTGCGGGCCTCAAGCCGGGCGAGACGGTGCTCACCAACGGGTTTACGCTCGCGCCCGTCCCCGGCGCCATCGCGTCGGCTGGGGGAAAATCCGTTCTCGTCGAGATTACCGCGGATCTGGTGATCGACCTTGAGGATCTGGAGCGCAAGGCCCGCTCCACCGGGGCGCGTTTCCTGCTGCTGTCGAACATGCGCGGTCATCTGGTGGACATGGACCGGCTCTCGGATCTCGTCCGCCGCCACTCGATGATCCTGATCGAGGACTGCGCCCACACCATGGGTGCGGCCTGGAACGGCCGCAAGAGTGGCGGTTTCGGCCTGGCAGGGTGCTTTTCGACCCAGACCTACAAGCATCTCAATTCCGGCGAAGGCGGCCTGCTCACTTCCGACGATCCCGACTTCATGGCCCGCGCCATCCTCCTGTCGGGCTCCTACATGCTCTATGAGCGCCACGGCGCCGCCCCGCCTGCGGAGGCCTTTGGCCGGATCCGGCTCGAAACGCCCAACATGTCGGGCCGCATGGACAATCTGCGCGCCGCGATTCTTCTGCCGCAGCTCGCACGCCTCGAAAACAGCATCGACCGCTGGAACGAACGCTATCTGGCCGTGGAAGAGGGTCTCAGACCCGTTGAAGGCCTCGTCCTGCCCCGGCGTCCCGAGGCTGAGCGTTATGTCGGCAGCTCCATCCAGTTCCGTCTGCCCGGCCTGTCCCGGCAGGGGGCGGAAGCTCTAGTCGCTGCCTGCAAGGCGCTGGGGGTGGAATTGAAATGGTTCGGCGCGGCCGATCCGGTGGGTTTCACCTCGACCCACCACAGCTGGCGCTATGTCGATCCGCAACTCCTGCCGCAAACCGACCATGTGCTGTCGAGCCTGTTCGACATGCGCCTGCCGCTGACATTTACGGTGGAGGAGTGCCGTCACATTGCCTCCATTATTGCCCATTGCGCGCACGGATCTTCGCCGTCAGTCCCATAGATCCCGCCGGTTTCTTGCACCGATCGGGCCTAATCCGGGAAAGCTCCACCGGCAGTAGCGGCGGAGAGATCATGCGATAGAATGATCTGGCGTAGCCAAGCCCCCAATCTGGCACTAGAGCTGATCGGGCCAGTTGTGGTTTCTAGCCCTCAACAAGGAGGATTGCCCCATGCCAAAAATGACCACCGAGGAAGCTTTCGTCAAAGTCCTGCAGATGCACGGCATCGAGCATGCCTTCGGCATCATCGGATCGGCCATGATGCCGGTGTCCGATCTCTTCCCCAAGGCCGGGATCACCTTCTGGGACTGCGCCCATGAAACCAATGCCGGGCTGATGTGCGACGGCTACATCCGTACCACCGGCAAGATGGCGATGGCGATCGCCCAGAACGGCCCCGGCGTCACCGGCTTCGTCACCCCGGTCAAGACCGCCTACTGGAACCACACGCCGATGCTGCTGATCACGCCGCAGGCGGCCAACAAGACCATCGGCCAGGGCGGCTTCCAGGAAATGGAGCAGATGCGGCTGTTTGCCGATTGCGTCTGCTATCAGGAAGAAGTCCGCGACCCCTCCCGCATCCCGGAAGTCTTGAACCGCGTGATCATGAAGGCCTGGCGCGGCTCGGCGCCGGCGCAGATGAACATCCCGCGCGACATGTGGACTCAGGTCATCGATGTCGAACTGCCGCAGATGGTCCGCTTCGAGCGTCCCGCCGGCGGCGAACTGGCGATCGCCCAGGCCGCCGAGCTTCTGTCCAAGGCACGTTTTCCGGTCATCCTCTCGGGCGCCGGCGTCGTGCTGTCGGGCGCGATTCCCGACCTGGCGAAACTGGCAGAACGCCTTGATGCGCCGGTCTGCTCCAACTACCAGCACAATGACAGCTTCCCCGGTTCGCACCCGCTCGCCGTCGGCCCGCTCGGCTACAACGGCTCCAAGGCCGCGATGGAGCTGATCGCCAAGGCCGACGTGGTGCTCGCGCTCGGCACCCGGCTCAATCCGTTCTCGACGCTGCCGGGTTACGGCATCGACTACTGGCCGAAGAACGCCGATGTCATCCAGGTCGACATCAATGCCGACCGCATCGGCCTCACCAAGAAGGTCACGGTCGGCATCGAGGGCGACGCGGCCAAGGTCGCGCGCGCCATCCTGTCCCAGCTTTCAGAGACGGCCGGCGATTCGGGCCGCGAGGACCGGCGTAATCTGGTTTCGCTGACCAAGTCCCGCTGGGCCCAGGAACTCTCGTCGCTCGACCACGAGGATGATGACCCCGGCACGGTGTGGAACGAGGAATCGCGTGCACGTGACGCCGACCTGATGTCGCCGCGTCAGGCTTGGCGCGCGATCCAGGCGGGATTGCCAAAAAATGCGATCATCTCGTCCGACATCGGCAACAATTGCGCCATAGGCAATGCCTATCCGACCTTCGAGGAGGGCCGCAAATATCTGGCGCCCGGCCTGTTCGGTCCCTGCGGCTACGGATTTCCGTCGATCCTCGGCGCCAAGATCGGCCAGCCCGACATTCCGGTGGTGGGATTTGCCGGCGACGGCGCCTTCGGCATCTCGATGAACGAGATGACCGCCTGCGGACGCGAGAACTGGCCGGCAATCACCATGGTGATCTTCCGCAACTACCAGTGGGGCGCGGAGAAGCGCAACACCACGCTCTGGTACGACAACAATTTCGTCGGCACCGAACTCGACCGCGATACGTCCTACGCGAAAATCGCCGAGGCCTGCGGCGCGAAGGGGGTCGTGGTCCGCGACCAGCAGGGTCTGACCGAGGAGCTCGCCAAGGCCGTCGAACGGCAGATGCACAACGGCGAGACCACCTTCATCGAGGTTTTGCTCAACCAGGAACTGGGCGAGCCCTTCCGCCGCGACGCCATGAAGAAGCCGGTGGTAGTCGCCGGCATCAATCGCGAGGACATGCGCCCGCAGCAGGGCGCCGCCTGAGGCGTCTTCGGCAAGCCCGGCGGACCGCGCCTCGGCGCGGTCCCTGTCATGTGCGGCCGAACTCCTCGATCGTGTCGGCGATAATGTCGATTCCGCCCGGAATCCGCGCGCTGTCGATCGAGGAATAGGCGATCCGGAAAAAGCGTCTGCCATCCTCCGGATTCTCGAAAAAGAAATGTCCCGGCTCGATCAGCACGCCGCGCTGCCTGAGTGCCTGGGAGAGATCGCGCGCGTCGATCCCGTCCGGCGTCTGCATCCAGAAGCTGGAGCCGCCCGACACGTCCGATCCGGCGATGTGCAGCCCGCGCCGGTCGATCGCTTCCTGCATCACCTCGCGGCGGCGCCGGTAGGTCTGGCCCATGCGCGCCACCAGCGCGTCGAAATGGCCGAGCGACAGGAAATTCGCCACGGTGCGCTGCAGATGCCCTGGAGGGTGCCTGACAATGACCGTGCGCAGGGCGCGCGCTTCACGGATAAAGGTCTCGGAGCCGACCATGTATCCAAGCCGAAGACCTGGAAACAGCGATTTGGAAAACGACCCGACATAGATCACCCGGCCTTCCTCATCGAGGGATTTGAGCGCCGGCGCGGGCGGATTGAGGAACGACATCTCGAACTCGTAGTCATCCTCGACAATCAGGAAATCATCCCGTGACGCCATCTTGAGGAGCGCTTGCCGCCGCTCGAGCGGCATGGTCACGCTGGTCGGACAATGATGGCTCGGCGTGGTGAACACCACGTCGGTCTCCGGCGGCAGCGCGTCAAGCCGCATGCCGGCATGATCGACCGGCACGTTGACCACATTGCAGCGCGCCAGATTGAGCGCCACCCTCAAGCCCGGATAGCCGGGATTCTCCATCACCGCTGTCCGCCGCTGGTTGAGCAGCACCTGGGCGGCCAGCCACAAGGCGTTCTGACCGCCCATGGTGATCAGGATCTGCTCCGGCTTGGCCTGGATTCCGCGCCGCGGCAGCGAGTTGAGCGCGATGTATTTGACCAGTTCCGGGTCGTCGCGCTCGTAGCTGTCCGCGGTGACGGTGGCGAATTCCCGTTTGCCCAGCGCCTGCAGCGCGCATTGCCGCCAGTTGGAGTGGTCGAAGATCTTTTCGTCGGCCTGGCCATAGATGAAGGGATAGGGGTAGGTCCGCCAATCCACCGGTTTTTCGACCATCACCTGGCCCGAGAAGCGCTGCCCGATGGCCCGGTTCCAGTCGACCTTGTCCGCGATCACGCCCTTCGGCGCGTCAAACCTGGTGCGTTGCGGCGCGGTCGGCGAAACGTAATAGCCCGAGCGGCCCTTGGCGATGAGGTAATCGTCGGAGACCAGTTCGCTGTAGGCCAGCGTCACGGTGATCCGGCTGATGGCGAGATGCGCCGCCAGCTTGCGGCTCGAGGGCAGCTTGGCGCCGGGTATGAAGCGGCCGGCGAGAACGCCTTCGCTGATCATCCTCTGGATTTTCTGCTGCAGGGTTCCCTCGAATTTCGGATCGAGAAAAAATGTGTCTATCGGAATCGACATTCGCTCGCCCAGCCGGTTTTCTCCAGCTTATAGGCAGACTTAGCCAGGCGAAAGGGGCAGGCGGCGATTGACCTGCCCCTCCGATCGTGGATCGCGGCGGCCCGCCTGTCTCGCTATCCGAACACCTTGGTCAGCGCCTTGTCGACGCTGTCGGTGATCTGGTCGATGTCGCTGGCGGTGGCGATCAGCGCCGGGCTGAAACACAAGGTGTTGTTGAAGCCGGGCAACGACCGGTTGGTCGCGCCGATGATGACGCCCTGGGCCATGCAGTCGGCCACCACCGCCTGCACTTTCTTCTCCTCGGCCGGCTCGCGCGAGGTCCGGTCGCTCACCAGTTCGGCGCCGATGAACAGGCCCTTGCCGCGCACATCGCCGATAACGGCGTGCTTGTCCTGCAATGCGCGAAGATTGTTCATCATCCGCGCCCCCATCGCTTGGGTGTTTTCGATCAGGTTTTCATCCTCGACGATCCGCATGTTCTCAAGCGCTGCCGCGGGACCTGCGGCGCATCCGCCAAAGGTCGAAATATCCCGGAAATAGGACATCGGGTCGGACGGATCGTCCTTGAACATCTCGAACACGGCTTCGGTGGTCACGGTGCAGGAAATCGCGGCGTAGCCGGAGGCGACGCCCTTCGCCATGGTAACGAAGTCGGGCTTGACGCCGTAATGCTGATAGCCGAACCAGGCCCCGGTGCGGCCGACGCCGCAGACGACCTCGTCGATGTGCAAAAGGATATTGTACTTGTCGCAGATCTCCTGCACCCGCTCCCAGTAGCCCGCTGGCGGGGTGATGACGCCGCCGCCGGCGGTGATCGGCTCGAGGCAGAGGCCGCCCACCGTGTCGGGGCCCTCGCGCAGGATGACCTCCTCGATGGCGTTCGCCGCGGCCAGGCCGTAGCTCTCCGCATCCGGATACTGGCTGCGGTATTCCAGGCAATGCGGCACCATCACGAAGCCGGGTGCCAGCGGGCCGTACTGGTCCACGCGCTGCGGCTGGCCGCCGGCCGAAAGCGCGGCAAGCGTCGTGCCGTGATAGTCCCGGTCCCGGTACAGGATCTTGTATTTTCTGCCGCCGTGGTGCCGGTGCGAGATCTGGCGGATCATCTTGAACGCCTTCTCGTTGGCCTCCGATCCCGAGTTCGAATAATAGACCCGGCTCAGCCCCGGCATCTTCTCGATCAGCTTCTGAGCGAACAGCGCGCCGGGGATCGAGCCGGCGGAGTTGGCGAAATAGTTCATCTTGATGAGCTGGTCGCGCACCGCATTGGCGATGCTTTCCCGTCCATAACCGACATTGACCGTCCACACGCCGCCTGACACCCCGTCGAGATGCTCCTTGCCGGTCGCGTCCCAGACCCGCATGCCGCGGCCTTCGACCATGATTCGCGGATCGATGGTTTCAAACGGCTTGTGCTGGATAAGATGATGCCAGACATGGGCCCGGTCGGCCTCGATGACTGCCTGAATATCGTTGGGCTGGATGGGCAGATTCATGAACGGTCCCTCCCGGGAACACTGATGGTGGCATGAGTCTCGATGACAAAACCATCGCGAACTCCCTGTCAAGAGAATAGGGCCAGTGGTGGTTCAAGCATATGTCCAAAATACGGGGCAACCGATTGGCAAAACCGGCCGTCTGTGGCAAGCGGCCAAAACTGGTACAATGCTGTTGGCCAATGTGGCGCTATGGGTTTGACTCCCGAGTTGATCGACTTCACCTTATTGGCGCACTATCAAAGAAATAAAAAAGCCAAGAAGACGGGAGCAGCGCCGGAGACAATGTCTGCCCGGCAATGCAGTGAAATTGAGTGGCCGGCGCACCGCGGGCCTGGACAGGGGAGCATGACATGAGATCAGCATCACGAATTTCCACATTGTTGGCTGGCATTGCAATGGTAGCCACCGCATCGGCCGCCAAGGCCGACGAAATCACCGTCGCCTTCTTCCCGGAATGGCCGATGCCGTTCCAATATGCCAAGGCGACAGGCCTCTATGACGAGGCGCTGGGCATGAAGGTGAACTGGAAATCCTTCGACGCCGGCACGGCGATGTCAGCCGCGATGGCATCGGGCGACGTCCATATTTCCGTCAGCCAGGGCGTTCCGCCCTTCGTGGTGGCGACATCCGCAGGCCAGGACCTGCAGGTCGTCGACATCGCCGTGGTCTACAACGACAACGACAATTGCGTGGTCAAGACCGAGCTCGAGATCGACAAGGACAGCGCCAAGGAGCTTGAGGGCAAGAAGGTCGGCGTACCGGTCGGCACCGCCGCCCATTACGGCTTCCTCAAGCAGATGGAGCATTTCGGCGTCGATGTCTCGACCATGGAAGTGGTCGACATGGCTCCGCCGGACGGCGCGGCAGCCTTTGCCCAGGGCAGCCTCGACATGGTCTGCGGCTGGGGCGGATCGCTTCGCCGCATGAAGGAGCATGGCAACGTGCTGCTGACGGGCGCAGAAAAGGACGAAATCGGCATTTCCGTCTATGACGTCACATCGGTTTCGGCCACGTTTGCGGCCGAAAATGCCGATGTTCTGGCGAAATTCCTCAAGGTCACCGCCGACATGAACGCCAAATGGCTGACCGATTCGGCGGAAATGCTGCCGGTCATCGCCAAAGACGCCGGCATGAGCGAGGAAGACGCTGCCGACACGCTGAAAGGCTTCCAGTTCCCGACAGTGGAAGCGCAGCTGTCGGAAAAATGGCTGGGCGGCGCCACGCCGGCCTTCCTCAAGGCCGTCGGCGATTTCTTCAAGGAACAGGGCAATATCCCCGAATCGCGCGATACCTATGACGGAGCCGTCAATACGGGTCCGCTTGAAGCCGCGTCGAAAATGTAAGCCAGGCACTTGATCAGCAAGCGGCCGGACGGATCTCCGCCTGGCCGCTTGTCCACGTCACAATTGTCCCCATGATTGGAGCAGCCATGGGTAACCTGGTGATCGACGACCTTTCCATGCGCTTTGACCTGCCCAATGGCGGATCGGTTCAGGCGCTCAAGAACGTCTCGCTGGAGCTGGCCAAGGGCGAGCTTCTGGCCGTGCTGGGGCCTTCGGGCTGCGGCAAGACCACGCTTCTCAACATTGTGGCCGGATTTCTCGCGCCGACCGACGGCAAGGTGACGCTCAACGGCAAGACCGTCACGGGCCCCGGGCCGGAGCGCGGCATGGTGTTCCAGCAGGGCGCGCTGTTCGAATGGATGAACGTGCGCCGCAACATCTCCTTCGGCCCCGACATGGCCGGACGCCCGGCATCTGAGACCAAACCTGTTGTCGACACTCTGCTGCGCACCGTGGGTCTGCAGGATTTCGGCGAGAAGATGATCTACGAATTGTCCGGCGGCATGCAGCAGCGCGTGGCGCTGGCGCGGTGCCTGGCCAATGATCCCGACGTCATCCTGATGGATGAGCCGCTGGGCGCGCTCGACGCGTTGACCCGCGAAAAGATGCAGGGCCTGGTGCTCAAGCTGTGGAAGGAAACCGGCAAGACCATCATTCTCATCACCCATTCGGTGGAAGAAGCGCTGCTTCTGGGTGAAAGGCTTCTGGTGATGGCGCCGCGTCCCGGCCGGATCCACAAGGAGTATCATCTCCCCTTCGCCGAGATGGGCGTTGGCCAGGATTTGCGGCTGGTCAAGAAGGAGCGTGAGTTCGCAGAGCGCCGCGAAGAAATTCTCAGCATGATCTGGGACATGGAAGAAGAGATCATGGGCCGGCAGGAGGAAACCGCATGATCGTGCTTCTGCTCTATGTGGCGATTTTCGCATTCGCCTTCGCCGCCTACCGGCTCTGGGAGCGCAAGCGGCATCATCTGCATGATTTCGCCAGTCTCAAGACCGTCACCTTCGGCGATGAGAGCGCGGTGTCGCCGAACCGCTTCGCGTCGGTCATCTCCATCATCGCCCTGTTTGCGATCTGGGGCGCATTCACCGGCTCGGTGATCACGCCCCTGCATGTGCCGGGTCCCTTTGTCGGCGACGCCAGTTTCACCTACACCGCCCGCAATGCTGCGGGAGAGACCGATGACGCGACCGTCCATATGCGGGTGTACCGCGTTGGCGAGGAAGTGCCGCTGCCGGACGTGTCGGCCGATCAGACGGGATTTGCCGTTGACGATGCGCTGAAGATCGGCGCATGGCGCTCCGTCCTCGCCCGCCCCAATGAAAACGACACCGGCGGTGAGGAGGACGGCTACAGCATCATCGCCATCGATGGTCAGCCGATTGCGCCCGACGGCACCGTCCGGTTCTCGGATGGAGAGGTCACCATGACCTCCAAGGGCAGCCTGTCGATCAAGCCCGACAAGGGCTGGCAGATGGAGCCGATCTGGCTGCCGGCGCCCGAAGCCGTTGTGTCGCGTCTGGGTGAAATTGCCGGAGAGGGCTACAAGAATGTCTCCCTGTGGGAACATCTCGGCTATTCGCTCGGTCGTGTCATCGCCGGCTTTGTCATCGGCAGCATCATCGGCATCCCGCTCGGATACGCCATGGGTCTGTCCAACTGGTTTCGCGGCTGGTTCGATCCGATCGTCGAGTTCATGCGCCCGGTGCCGCCGCTCGCGCTGATTCCGCTGATCATCATCTGGTTCGGCATCGGGGAGGAGGGCAAGGTCATCCTGCTGTTCCTCGCCGCCCTCTGGATCATGACCATTTCCGCCCGCGCAGGCGTTTCGGGCGTGCGCATCTCCAAGGTGCATGCGGCCTATTCGCTGGGCGCCTCGAAATGGCAGATCCTCAGGCATGTCATCGTGCCCAATTCCCTGCCGGAGATCTTCACCGGCGCGCGCGTCGCCATGGGCGTCTGCTGGGGCACGGTGGTGGCGGCGGAACTGGTCGCCGCCGACCGCGGCGCGGGCATGATGATCGTCAATGCGTCGAAGTTCCAGCTCACCGACATCGTCATTCTGGGGATCATCCTGATCGGCATCATCGGCTATGGCATCGATATCCTGATGCGCATGGCCGAGAAATGGCTTGTGCCCTGGAAGGGACGCGGCTGAGCTGAGCCTCGCCACAAACGAAAAACCCGCCGCTTGCCCCGAGCGGCGGGTTTTCTGTCTCAAAGATGGGCCGCCGGAACGGACTCCGGCTCAGATATCCAGATTGGAGACCGAGAGCGCGTTTTCCTGGATGAACTCGCGCCGCGGCTCGACCTCGTCGCCCATCAGGCGGGAGAACAGGCTGTCGGCGTCCACCGCGTCATTGACCCGGACCTGCAGCAGCGAACGGGCGTTCGGATCGAGCGTCGTTTCCCACAATTGCTCGGCGTTCATTTCGCCAAGACCCTTGTAGCGCTGCAGGGTCAGACCCTTGCGGCCGACCGCAAACACTGCCTTGAGCAGGTCGCGCGGTCCTGAAATCTGGGTGCCGCCTTCCTTGCGGCGCAGCACCGGCGGTTCTGTGTAGACATCGCGCAGCTTGACTTTCATCTGGTCGATCATCCGCGCGTCCTGGCTGCCGATCAGCCCTGCGTCGATATACACCGATTCCTTGACGCCGCGCACCACGCGCTCAAACCTGAGCCCGCCATTCTCCGTCGGTGCGCCGGTCCATCCGCGTTCCGATTCCTCCGAAATCATGTCGAGGCGCCGCGCCACTTCCGCAGCCATGGCCTCCGACGTGGCGGAATCATTGATCTGCTCGGGATCGAGCGCGCCGGCGATCGCCGCCTGTTCGATCACCGAGTGATCATAGCGCGAATGCAGGCCTTCCAGCAGCGCGCGCATTCTGAGCGCATCGGTGATGGTGTCTCTCAGGTCGGCGCCGGTGCGCACTTCACCCGTGGACAGTTCCAGCGACGCTTCATCGAGCCCGCTTGAAATCAGATAGTCCTCCATGGCCTTCTCGTCCTTGAGATACTGGCCGGACTTGCCGCGCGACACCTTGTAGAGCGGCGGCTGGGCAATATAGAGGTGGCCGCGCTCGATCAGCACCGGCATCTGCCGGAAGAAGAAGGTGAGCAGCAGGGTTCGAATGTGCGCGCCGTCGACGTCGGCGTCCGTCATGATGATGATCTTGTGATAGCGCAGCTTGTCGGCGTTGAACTCGTCCTTGCCGATCCCGGTTCCGAGCGCCGTGATCAGCGTGCCGATTTCCTGGCTCGACAGCATCTTGTCGAAGCGGGCGCGCTCGACATTGAGGATCTTGCCTCGAAGGGGCAGGATAGCCTGGTTCTCGCGCGAGCGACCCTGTTTGGCCGATCCGCCAGCCGAATCGCCCTCCACCAGGAACAGTTCAGACTTGGCCGGATCCTTCTCCGAACAATCGGCCAGCTTGCCGGGCAGCGATGAAATGTCCAGCGCGCCCTTGCGCCGGGTCAGTTCGCGCGCCTTGCGGGCAGCCTCGCGGGCGGCGGCAGCCTCGATCACCTTGCCCACCAGCGTCTTTGCTTCCGCCGGGTGTTCCTCGAGCCAGCTGCTCAGCGTCGAATTGACCAGGTTCTCGACCGCCGGCCGGACTTCCGAGGAGACCAGCTTGTCCTTGGTCTGCGAGGAGAATTTCGGATCCGGCACCTTGACCGACAGCACCGCAGTCAGGCCCTCGCGGCAATCGTCGCCGGTGAGCGAGACCTTCTCCTTCTTGGTCATGCCGGACGTGTCGGCGTAAGACACCATCTGCCGGGTCAGCGCCGCGCGGAACCCGGCCATATGGGTGCCGCCGTCGCGCTGCGGGATGTTGTTGGTGAAGCACAGCACATTCTCGTGGTAGCTGTCGTTCCACCACATGGCGAGTTCGACGATGATGCCGTCCTTTTCGCCGAGCAGCGTCACAGGATCGACGACCAGCGGCTTCTTTGAGCGGTCGAGGTAGCGCACATAGGCTTCCAGCCCGCCCTCATAGTACAACTCCAGCTCCTTGACGTCGGAATGACGCCGGTCAGCGAGCAGGATGCGGACGCCGGAATTCAGGAACGCCAGTTCGCGCAGGCGATGCTCCAGCGTGCCGAAATCGAAATCGATCATCGTGAAGGTTTCGGAGCTCGGCATGAAGGTGACTTCGGTGCCGGTCTCGTCGCCGCATTCGCCGATGACCTTCAAGGGCGTGTCGGCGACGCCATGGGTGAAGCGGATCTCGTGGATCTTGCCCTTGCGCCGAACCACCAGCTTGAGCCAGACCGACAGCGCGTTGACGACGGAAATCCCCACGCCGTGCAGGCCGCCGGACACCTTGTAGGAGTTCTGGTCGAATTTGCCGCCGGCATGCAGCTGCGTCATGATCACTTCGGCCGCCGAAATGCCCTCGCCGCTGTGGATATCCGTGGGAATACCGCGTCCGTTGTCGGTGACAGTCACTGATCCGTCCGGATTGAGCGTCACGGTGACGCGGTCGGCATAGCCCGCAAGCGCTTCGTCGACCGCGTTGTCCACCACCTCATAGACCATGTGATGCAGGCCGGAGCCGTCATCGGTGTCGCCGATATACATGCCCGGCCGCTTGCGCACGGCATCCAGGCCCTTGAGAACCTTGATCGATTCGGCGCCATATTCGGCCTCCACGGTCGGGATTGTCTCGGGCGTTTCGTTCATCATGCAGGTCTTTCGGTCCAGAGCGGCGGTGCCGGGCGGAAAAGGTGGGAAATGCGGCAACGAATCACCGCGCAATCGAACTTTCAGTATAGGCGGGCCGCTGGTGAAAACCAAATCTGCGCCGCCATGGAATTGGGTTTTCGAATGCATATATGGGGTTGAACCTGCCGGAACCCAAGGGCGGGAACAGCGGGGCTCGAGCCCCGCGGCTGATCGCGGATGATCGGGCCGTCAGCCGGAACCCAAAAGGAAGACTTCATGTCCGCCATCGCCCACCCGTTTGTGCCGCCGGCCCCGGTCCCGCGCACCACGCCGCCGTCGCGTCTTGAGATCATCCGCACCGTCATGCGCAATCCGCTGGAGCTGTGGGGCGAGCCCTCCTTCCGGCTGGAATGGATGAAGACCAAGTTTTTCAACGAACGCACGCTGATCGCCAATCACCCCGGCCTGGTGCGCCATGTGCTGGTCGACAATGCGAAAAACTACCGCATGGCGACGATCCGCCAGCTCATTCTCCGGCCGATCCTGCGCGATGGGCTGCTGACCGCCGAAGGCGAGACCTGGCGGCGGTCGCGGAAGGCCATGGCGCCGGTGTTCACGCCGCGCCATGCCCAGGGCTTTGCCGCACAGATGCTGGAACAGTCCCGCGCCTTCACGACAAGGTACGAGCAAGCGGCCACGAGCGGCGAGATCCGCGACATTGCCATCGACATGACCGAACTCACTTTCGACATTCTCGCAGCCACCTTGTTTTCGGGCCAGGTCGCCGGAAGCGAGGCGGAATTCGCCGGGGACATCGAGAAGCTCTTGTCGACCATGGGCCGGGTCGATCCGATGGACCTGCTCAAGGCGCCCGCCTGGGTGCCGCGCATAAGGCGCATGTTCGGCCAGGGCGTGCTCGCCAAGTTCAGGGGCATCGTCAAGCAGACCATGGCCGACCGTCAGCGTCTGATGCGCACCGACCCTGACGCCGTGCCCGAGGATTTTCTCACGCTGCTGATCCGGCTTCAGGGTCCCGATGGCCTGACCGTCGACGAGATCGAGGACAACATCATAACCTTCATCGGCGCGGGTCACGAGACCACGGCCCGGGCGCTGGGCTGGACGCTCTATTGCCTGGCCAATTCGCCGTCGGACCGGGCGATGGTCGAGGCCGAGATCGACGCCGTGCTCGCAAGCGAGCCCGACCCGGTCAAATGGCTTGACCAGATGCCGTGGACGCGGGCGGCCTTCGAGGAGGCGATGCGGCTCTATCCGCCGGCGCCGTCGATCAACCGCGCCGCCGTCGCGGATGACAGCTGGGACAACGGCAAGGGCGAGACGGTGACCATCGAAGCGGGCACCACGGTGCTGGTGATGCCCTGGACCTTGCACCGTCATACCAAGCTGTGGGACCAGCCCGGGGCCTTCATCCCCTCGCGCTTCCTGCCCGAAAATCGCGGGAGCATCGATCGCTATCAGTATCTTCCCTTTGGCGTCGGGCCGCGCATCTGCATCGGCGCAACCTTCGCGCTGCAGGAAGCAGTGATCGCGCTCGGGGTGCTTCTCTCCGAGTACCGGTTTGACTGCGTGGCCGAGACCAGGCCCTGGCCGGTGCAGAAGCTCACCACCCAGCCCGAAGGCGGACTGCCGATGCGGGTCAGCCGACGCTAGCGGGCTCCCCGGACCAGAGGGTTTCCGATCGTCAATTCCACGCCACATGCTGGGTCAAGCGATTGCTGGAGACGTGAAAAGACTGTGGCGCCGGTATGAAAAACCATTCTATGTGGCAAGATGATTGGCGATGACGCCGCCCCGCATGATTGGACAGCAAGCATGACATCCCCCCTGTTTCTCGGCATCGATACCGGCGGCACCTACACCGATGCGGTGCTCTACAGCGAAAGCGAGGGCGTCCTGGCCTCGGCCAAGGCGCTGACCACGCGTCATGACCTGGCCGTCGGCGTTGCCGGCGCGGTGGAAACGGTGTTGGCCGAGATCGGCGGCGCCACCGCGCGGATCCGGCTGGTGTCGCTGTCGACGACGCTCGCCACCAATGCGCTGGTCGAAGGCCAGGGCGGCCGCGCCGGCCTGGTGATGATCGGGTTTTCACCCGAGGATCTCAAGCGCGACGGCTTGGCCGAAGCGCTCGGTGGCGACCCGGTGATCTATCTCACCGGCGGCCACGATGTGCATGGACGCGAAACGCCGCTCGATCTTGGCCCCCTCGAAGAACGGCTCTCCGGCTTTGCAGGCGAAGTCTCCGCTGTGGCGATCGCCGGCTATTTCGCCGTGCGCAACCCGGCCCACGAAATCGCCGTGCGCGCCCTCATTCGCGAGAAAACCGTGCTGCCGGTAACCTGCAGCCATGATCTGTCCTCCCGCCTTGGCGGCCCGCGCCGGGCGCTGACGACGCTTCTGAATACCCGGCTGATCTCCATGGTCGCGCGCCTGATCGACGCCACCAGCGGCTATCTGACACGGCGCGGCATCCATGCGCCCTTGATGGTGGTCCGCGGCGACGGCGCGCTGATTTCGTCGGACGAGGCGCTGCTCAGGCCGATCGAGACCATCCTGTCCGGTCCGGCGGCGAGCCTGGTCGGCGCGCGTCATCTGACCGGTCTCGACAATGCCGTGGTCTCGGACATCGGCGGCACCACCACCGATGTCGCCGTGCTTGACGGCGGACACCCCCGGCTCGACAGCGAGGGCGCCACGGTCGGTCGTTACCGCACCATGGTCGAGGCGGTGGCGATGCACACCTTCGGCTTGGGCGGCGATTCCGAGGTCCGTCTCGACGAGGGCGGGCTGGAGGCAGGCATGACCCTTGGCCCGCGCCGGCTGATGCCGCTGAGTCTCGCCGCCCATCTCTGGCCGCACGCGGTGATACCCGTGCTGGAGCGGCAGCTGCGCGCCTCCTTTCCCGGCCGCCAGGATGGCCGCTTTGCGGTGCGCACCGGCCTGCCCGACGCCATGGCCGCCGGCCTCGCTCCCCAGGAGGCGGCGCTCTACGACAAGCTCGCGCTGGAACCGCAGCCACTCGACGTGGTGCTGGCGAGCACCGCGCAGCGGGCCACGCTGGACCGCCTGGTCGGCCGCGGCCTTGTGCTGATCGCGGGGTTCACGCCGTCCGACGCCATGCATGTCCTGGGCCGGCAGGATCAATGGAACAGGGAGGCTGCGCGGCTGGGCGCGGAAGTCTTCGCCCGCCGCAAGTCGGGGTCCGGGCGCGCCATCGCCGAAACGCCCGAGATGCTCGCAGACCTGGTTTCGGCGCGGCTCACCCGGCAGAGCGCCGAGGCGGTGCTGACCGCGCTGATGGCGGATCAGGGGGTCGCAGGCATTGACGCCGCCAGATCGACCTTCATCGACCGGGCGCTGAGCGCGACGCCGGGATTTGTGCAATTCGGCGTCCGGCTTGACCGGCCGCTGGTGGCGCTCGGCGCATCCGCCCCGGTGCATTATCCGGCGATCGCCGCCATGCTCAAGGTGGAAAGCTTCGTCCCGGTTCACGCCGGCGTCGCCAATGCGGTGGGCGCGGTAGTGGGCCAGGTGCGCGAGACAGCCACGGTCTTTGTCACCGAACCGGACGAAGGCCGCTATGCGGTCAATGGCTGCGGCGAAAGCCATCTGGTCAAGGATCGTGACCAGGCCTTTGCGCGCGCGCGGCAGATCTGCGTGGCCGAGGCCCGCGCGGCGGCCCTTCGCAGCGGCGCCGAGAGCCCCGTGATCGAGGTGCAGGAACACATCGACATGCCGCTGATCGAGGGGCTGGAAAAGCTGGTCGAAGCCCGCTTCACCGCTTCGGCATCCGGCCGGCCGCGCATAGCCGCCAAATGATTTGTTCCCAATCGGAATAAATCATTTGCACCTTAGATGAATTGACAGGCAATCACCTGCGCGGCAGGGTCCGGTCACATTTTCCGCGGGATCGCCTTCGCCCTGGTATTTCCGGGGTCGACAGGCTCCGGTTTTCCATTGGAGGATCGCGCGGACATCACAGAAACAGGGCGTGTGTGCGGTTCCATGACCGCCAAACGCTCGTTGAGAGGAGACTGGCTGTGAACAGAATTGAAAAGAATGGCCTCAGGATCAGCGCCGATCTCTATCAGTTCATCCTGGATGAAGCGCTGCCGGGAACCGGCGTTGAGGCGGACGGTTTTTTCGAGGCCTTTGCTGCTGCCGTTGATGAGCTGTCGCCAAGGAACCGCGCTCTGCTCGCCAGGCGCGATGATCTGCAGGAGCAGATCGACGCCTGGCACCGGGACAACGGCGCGCCGCATGATCTCGAAGCCTATAAGGATTTTCTGAAATCCATCGGATATCTGCTGCCCGAAGGTGGCCCGGTGCAGGTCTCGACCGAGAATGTCGATGCCGAGATTGCCTCCGTCGCAGGGCCGCAGCTGGTGGTGCCGGTGATGAACGCGCGCTTTGCGCTCAATGCCGCCAATGCCCGCTGGGGCTCGCTCTATGATGCGCTCTACGGCACCGATGCGCTGGGCGACTTGCCCAAGCCCGGCGGCTATGACGAGGAGCGCGGCGCCCGCGTCATTTCCTGGGCAAAGACGTTTCTCGATGACAGCGTTCCGCTGGCAGGCGCACACTGGGCCGATGTCACCGGTTTCGATTTCGAAAACGGCGAGCTGAAGATCAGCACCGTCAAGGGTGAGACAACGCTCACTGACCCGGCGCAATATACCGGTTTCAAGCGCGACAATGACCGGGCCTACAGGCTGTATTTCGTGAAAAACGGCCTGCACGTGCTGGTCTTTGTCGATTCCGACAGCATGATCGGCAAGACCGACCCCGCCGGCATCGGCGATATCGGTCTCGAATCGGCGCTGACCACCATCATGGACTGCGAGGATTCGATCGCCGCCGTCGACGCCGAGGACAAGACGCTGGTCTACCGCAACTGGCTGGGCCTGATGAAGGGCGATCTCACCGAAGAGGTCCAAAAGGACGGCAAGAGCTTCATCCGCAGGCTCCACGGCGATCTGGAGTTCACTACGCCTGAAGGCAAGGCAAGTTCGCTCAAGGGCCGCTCCCTGATGCTGGTTCGCAATGTCGGCCATCTGATGACCAATCCGGCGATCCTTGACCGCGACGGCAACGAGATCCCGGAAGGCATCATGGACGCCTTCTTGACGGGATTGATTGCCCTGCACGACATCGGCCCCGAGGGACGGCGCGCCAATTCGGCCACCGGGTCGATGTATGTGGTCAAGCCCAAGATGCATGGCCCCGAGGAAGTGGCCTTCGCCGTCGAGATTTTCGCCCAGGTCGAATCGGCCCTCGGCATGAAGCCCAACACCATCAAGATGGGCATCATGGACGAGGAGCGCCGCACCACGATCAACCTCAAGGAATGCATTCGCGCAGCATCCGAACGCGTGGTGTTCATCAACACCGGCTTCCTCGACCGCACCGGCGACGAGATCCACACCTCGATGGAGGCCGGGCCGATGATCCGCAAGGGCGACATGAAGCAGGCCGCCTGGATCGCGGCCTACGAGAACTGGAATGTCGATATCGGCCTCGAATGCGGTCTCGCCGGCCACGCCCAGATCGGCAAGGGCATGTGGGCGATGCCCGATCTGATGGCCGCGATGCTGGAACAGAAAATCGCTCATCCCAAAGCCGGCGCCAATTGCGCCTGGGTGCCCTCGCCAACCGCCGCCACCCTGCACGCCACGCATTACCACAAGGTCAATGTCGCGGACGTCCAGGCCGGCCTCAAGTCCCGCGGCCGCGCAAAACTCGATGACATCCTGTCGATCCCGGTGGCCAACAACCCGAACTGGACGCCAGATGAAATCCAGCGCGAGATCGACAACAATGCGCAAGGCATCCTCGGCTATGTCGTCCGCTGGGTCGACCAGGGGGTGGGCTGTTCCAAGGTTCCCGACATCAACAATGTCGGCCTGATGGAAGACCGCGCGACGCTGAGGATTTCCGCGCAACACATGGCCAATTGGCTGCATCACGGCGTTGTGACGAAAGACCAGATCCTCGAGACCATGAAACGCATGGCGAGTGTCGTCGACCGCCAGAATGCCGGCGATCCGGCCTATCGCCCGATGGCGCCCGACTTTGACAAGTCGGTGGCGTTCCAGGCGGCGGTGGAACTGGTGCTCGAAGGCCGCGCCCAGCCCAATGGCTACACCGAGCCGGTGCTGCACCGGCGCCGCCTTGAACTCAAGGCTGCCGCCGGCTGACAGGCGCCCGACCGGCTATCGCAGCCGCCACAGTGCATCAAATAACCCGCCCGG
>NZ_JACIYP010000030.1 GCF_014359905.1 Hoeflea sp.
CCGCAAGTGCTCTGTCCTGAAGCCCCAGATGTTCCCGGGCCTCGCAGGCATCGCGAAACACTTTCCATTTCTCGACCGGCTTGCCTGGTTTGAATTCAGCCGTCTGAAGCTGCCTCTTGAAAAGGGCAAGCGCCATCGGCCGCCGCCCAAAGGGCGTCGTCACGTTCGTTGTCTGCATTTTCTCTTACCTTTTTAAAGGCAATAGAAAAACTCTCGCCAAAACGGCGCCAAAGACTCTTGACGGGGATTCTTGGAAGTGCGATTCTCTCAACCGACCAAAGTGGAGAAGGCTCTTCGGAATTCGTTTCGGGGAGCTTTTTCTTTGCCGTATGCGTTTAGGTTGCTAAACGTTCACCGGCCTACATCATGGCTTAACTCCCTCGTTATTGCGTTCTTGATATTCTTGGTAAAGAGCGTCCAGTTTCTCTGAGACGAATTGAGCAAAGTCAGGCACGACTTTTTCCTCAAAGATAATCGTCGTTTTCCCCTCACGAGCCTCGATGCGAGCTCCGCGTTTGCCGAGGGGGGTTTTCCATGCCTCGACCTTTGTGGTCCGATTTTTCGTGGCAGAGCCGTCAAATGCACGGAGTAAGGCATCCAGGCGCGCGTCCGTCTCTAAACGATCATCGGCATACCGAGACAGCAGCTCATGAGCGCTTCTAAGCTTTTCGGCCGATGCCAGGTGCTCAACAAGCGCCATCCATCGAGCACGTCCAGCTTTTGGAGCTGGACCAATCAGCTTTACTAAACTCTCAGGGAGTTGCCGTGCTACGGCGATGTAGCGGCTGACATCCGACTTGTCGGTAACAAGTGCTGAAACTATGGTTGAACGGTCGCATCCATTATCCTCTAGGTTCTTCGCAAAAAATGCCTTCTCAATGAAAGAAAGGTCCTTGCGATCAAGATTCTCGCGGCCCTGGGCGATATAGAGCTGGCTGTCAGAAAGGCTTCGGACAATCGCCCGAACAGGAAGGCCAAGCCTTTCGGCAGCTTTTAGCCTACGACGCCCATATGCGATCTGGAAGCGGCCGGACACCTGAGGGTTCGGGCGCACCAGAATGGGGACCTGTTGACCGTGCTCCGCGATACTCTCGACTAGAGAGTCAAAGGCCGGGTCGACATCAATCGGGATCCGATCGACAATTTTTGAGCTATCAATCGAGGTGGTATCGATCGAAATGACCGCCTCACCCTCAGCAAGTTGTTGCTGAAGTTTCGTTGCCTTTTTTGCGTTCTCAGCCATTTCGTGTAACGACGAACCCATCGCCGAGATCGCTCCGGAGCGAACTCGGTCTGGCGACTTTGCCGCCGATGACGTTGTGGGAATCGGCTTATTCAAAAACAAAGAGTTTATTGAATCTTTTCTACTCATGGCACCTCTCCTGTGAAGGTTCCACTTGAGACTCGATTATTGTTGGGAGCTCCCAACAGGGACTTATTTGCTCGCCGTCCAAGCCAACCAACTGCACTGTTGGGAGCTCCCAACGGTACGACCTCATGCCTGCAGTTATGGGATTGAGGAAGTTCATAATGCCCGACCCCACGCCTGTTTGATAAGTGTCTCAACTTCGGAATTCACTGCGTTCAACGATTCCATGGCGCGGTCATAGGTAGAACGCGTAAGGTTCTCTCGACCAATTTCATATAACGTCTGCTTTGTGAGGCCAGCGTCAGAAACGGCAGCTGATTTGACCATTGGATTTGTGAGCACATGGTCGTCGAACAGGTTACGTAGCAAAGCAGCCACTTTTGTCTGAGGTGCGTCCTGTGGCTCAAATCTTGTGAGCAGGTACCGAATAAAGTCGTATTTCAGATCACCACCGGCGTCACGCACAACACCAAGGAGGTCACGCGTCATCAAGAGGAACTGACTCATGGACGAAACATCGAGCATCTGCGGATGAACAGTGATGATCATGGCAGTCGCCGCGCACAGCCCACTCAAAGTGAGAAAGCCGAGCTGCGGTGGGCAATCGATCACAACGACATCATAGTTGTCGGCGACCTCGTCAAGCGCAGCGGCAACACGCGCAAAGAACAATGATTCACCCGTCGCTCCTGCGCTAAGCGCCTTGGGCGTTGTGTGCTCGAACTCCATGAGTTCAAGATTGCCTGGGACCAGATCCAACCCAACGAAATAGGTTGATCTAATAACATCGGAAAGTTGCCGGCGCTCACCATCATATCGAATTGCAGCGTAAAGTGTTTGGTTCGACGCCACATCAAGCTCTGGGAGAACTCCAAGCAGCGCAGACAAGCTCGCTTGAGGATCGAGATCTACGGCGAGAACACGATACCCTTGCAATGCGAGGTACTGCGCTAAATGCGCAGATGTTGTAGTTTTTCCTGAGCCGCCCTTAAAATTTGTTATCGCTAGAACCTGAAGGTGCTCCCCAGGACGGCGATGAGGAACAAACTCAATACTCTCTCTGCCGCGCGTCGACTGCGCAAGCAGACCACGAATCTGATTAATCTCGGTTAGATTGTAGAGCCGCCGTCCATTACTGGTCGTTTCAGGCTGTGGGCCTTCTCCTGCCAACGTCATCTTTCTCAGCATCGAATCAGATACGCCAATCAGTCGGGCTGCCTCCCCAGAAGTAAACTTCCGCAGCACTTTCTGCGACGATGGTGGGAAGAGCGCTTCACTCATAGATTGAAGCTGCGAGCTCAATAGCTCGGCTTGCTCGCCGATCGTTTCATCGACACTCGGCAGAGTTTTTCGGTTCAAGTTTTTTGCCACGTTCACGAATATCTCTCTTATCACGGATTAATCGCCGAAACGGCACATTTTCCGTGACGATACGCAAAACCTAATTCTTGGCAAGGATTTAATGGTTAACAAAGACTTAACGCCCGCCTCGACTCTTCCGTCTACTTTAGCAAATGACCTCATTGAATCATCGGGTTAACGAGGAACATGGTCATCATTTTCCACCGTTTGTTTTGCTGTGAACCCTACCAAACCACCTCTTGCACGAGCTTCAGAAAAGCGAACCCACTCACGTTTGACCAATTATCTGCCGAATCGAAACAAGCGGCTACCCGAAGGGTGGCCGACTAATATCGGATTTGCGACCCACAAATTTGTACGTAGACAAGACCACAGGGTCAGGCTTTTTTCCTCGCGAACCAATCAACGAGGAGACAGTGCTTCAATCGCATTCCCGCCTTGTCCGCAAACTGCAGGAAGCCTTGGGCGACCGCCTATGTGACGCACTTGACGATCCAGGTGTCGTGGAGATCATGCTCAATCCCGATGGAAAGGTCTTCATAGAAAGGCTGGGGCAAGGAATCGCTCAAGCTGGCGAGATGGCGCCAGGCGTTGCAGAAACCGTAGTCGGCTCAGTTGCCCATGCCCTCCAGTCCGAAGCCGATCATGGGCGCCCGATAATATCAGGCGAACTTCCAATTGGCGGGCACCGCTTCGAAGGCCTCTTGCCGCCTGTGGTGGCGTCACCAACCTTTACGATCCGCCGGCGAGCGTCTCAGCTCATTCCACTCAACGACTATGTCGCTGACAACGTGATGACAGAAGCACAGGCCGCGGTGATCCGAAACGCGATCGCGAACCGCCTCAACATCGTGATTGCTGGCGGCACGGGCTCTGGCAAGACGACACTCGCCAATGCAGTGATTGCAGAAATCATTGCCTCAGCGCCGGACGATCGAATGGTCATTCTTGAAGATACCGCAGAAATCCGCTGCGCTGCAGAAAACGCGGTTTGCCTGCATACAAGTGACACCATCGACATGGCTCGGCTGCTCAAGAGCACAATGCGGCTTCGTCCTGACCGCATCATCGTTGGCGAAGTCCGCGATGGCGCTGCGCTGACACTGTTGAAGGCCTGGAACACAGGCCATCCCGGTGGCGTAACCACGGTCCACTCCAACACCGCCATGTCTGCTTTGCGCCGATTGGAGCAACTGACAGCCGAGGTCAGCCAACAGCCAATGCAGGCGGTAATCGGGGAGGCCGTCGATCTCGTCATCTCGATCGAGCGGGCGGGGAGGGGAAGGCGAGTGAAAGATGTAATCAATGTCGAGGGCTTCAACGGCACTCGGTATCAGACAGAACACTATGCTCAAATATACGAGGACATTCATGCCGCATAATCGTACTTTGCGTCTGGCCCTGCTCGCTGCTTCCTTCTGCGCCGTCGCCGTAGCGCCGGCACTCGCCAGCTCCGGGGGAAGTCTTCCGTGGGAAGGCCCGCTTGAACAGATCCAGGAATCCATCACGGGGCCGGTTGCGGGAGCGATTGCGTTGGCCGCCATGGCGATTGCCGGCGGGATGCTGATATTTGGCGGCGAACTCAACGATTTCGCACGCCGACTTGTCTACATCGTGCTTGTCGCCGGTATCCTGCTGGGAGCCACCACGATCGTCGGGCTATTCGGTGCGACCGGAGCTTCGATCGGCATTGCTGGGACGGGTGGGCCAGGTACTCTTTCGCAGAGGTCGATAAGAGGGGAGGGGGCACATGAGTGAGCCGCAATCCACACTCCAACGCAATCGCATTCACCGCGCGCTCTCTCGGCCGAACCTGCTCATGGGAGCAGACCGCGAGCTCCTGCTTATCACAGGGTTGGTGGCGATCATCCTGATCTTCGTCGTCCTGACCCTGTATTCGGCGCTGTTCGGCATTGCCATCTGGTTCGTGATCGTCGGTGCATTGCGCATGATGGCAAAGGCCGACCCCCTCATGCGTCACGTCTACGTGCGGCATCTGCGCTACCGCCATCACTACCTGCCCACGTCGTCGCCGTGGCGACGTTTCTAGAGGTGCTGTGATGGTTGCTTTGCGTTCCCTTCGCCCGTCAGCGCCTTCATTCGCTGATCTTGTCCCCTATGCCGGACTGGTCGACAACGGCATCATTCTCCTCAAGGACGGAAGTCTTATGGCAGGTTGGTACTTTGCCGGCCCGGACTCTGAGAGCGCCACGGATTTTGAGCGCAGCGAACTCTCCCGCCAGATCAACACGATCCTTTCACGGCTTGGTTCCGGCTGGATGATCCAGGTCGAAGCCGTGCGCATTCCAACGACTGACTACCCCTCCGCTGAGCGCAGTCATTTTCCCGATCTCGTGACACGCATGATCGATGACGAGCGGCGCAAACACTTCGAACGAGAGCGTGGGCATTTCGAGAGCCGGCATGCGCTCGTCCTTACATATCGCCCGCCTGAGCGCCGACGTTCGGGCGTCACTCGCTACATTTATTCGGATACGGAGAGCCGAACGGCGACTTATGCCGATACGGTACTCGACAGCTTCCGGCGCTCCATCCGGGAGATCGAGCAGTATCTCGGCAACGTCATCTCCATCGAGCGCATGCGAACGCGCGAGGCGCCAGAGCGCGATGGCGCCCGTATTGCCCGCTATGATGAGTTGTTTCAGTTCATCCGGTTCTGCATTACCGGTGAAAACCACCCGGTGCGGCTGCCCGAAATCCCGATGTACCTCGACTGGCTGGCAACAGCGGAGCTTGAACACGGCCTCACCCCGAAGGTTGAAAACAGATTCCTCGGCGTGATTGCGATCGACGGATTACCGGCAGAGAGTTGGCCCGGCATTTTAAACAGCCTCGATCTCATGCCGCTCACC
Source organism: Hoeflea sp. (assembly GCF_014359905.1). Taxonomy (GTDB): domain Bacteria; phylum Pseudomonadota; class Alphaproteobacteria; order Rhizobiales; family Rhizobiaceae; genus Hoeflea. The sequence continues at coordinate 5,605 of NZ_JACIYP010000030.1, forward strand.
TATCGCTGGTCGTCGCGTTTTATCTTCCTTGATGCCGAGGAAGCAAAGCAACGGTTGGAGCGGACGCGCAAGAAATGGCAACAGAAGGTGCGGCCGTTTTTCGACCAACTCTTCCAGACCCAGAGCCGATCGGTTGACCAGGACGCCATGGCCATGGTTGCGGAAACGGAGGACGCCATTGCAGAGGCTTCCTCGCAGCTTGTCGCTTTTGGCTACTACACGCCGGTCATCATTCTGTTCGACGAGAGCAGAGAAAACCTAGGCGACAAAGCCGAGTCCGTTCGACGGCTAATCCAGGCCGAAGGTTTTGGCGCGCGGATCGAGACCTTGAATGCCACCGACGCTTTCCTCGGCAGCTTACCGGGCAATTGGTACTGCAACATCCGGGAACCGCTGATAAACACCCGCAACCTTGCCGACCTCATCCCGCTCAACTCCGTATGGTCAGGCAGTCCACTTGCGCCGTGCCCGGTTTATCCACCCGACGCGCCGCCACTCACACAAGTGGCTTCGGGATCGTCACCGTTCCGACTGAACCTTCACGTCGACGATGTTGGGCATACCCTGATTTTCGGCCCTACCGGTTCGGGCAAATCAACACTTCTTGCGCTGATCGCGGCGCAGTTTCGCCGGTATGAGGGGGCGCAGGTCTTCGCGTTCGACAAGGGCAACTCCATGCTGCCTTTGACGCTCGCGGTCCACGGCAATCATTACGAAATCGGCGGTGAGCAGGGGGAGGGCGCAGGCCTTTCTTTTTGCCCACTCTCGGAGCTTTCAACCGACACAGACCGGGCCTGGGCCTCCGAGTGGATCGAAACGCTGATCGCCCTGCAGGGCGTCAGCGTGACTCCGGATCACCGAAACGCCATATCGCGGCAGATCAGTTTGATGGCGGGGGCGCCAGGTCGGTCGCTTTCAGATTTCGTCAGCGGCGTGCAGATGCGCGAAATCAAAGATGCGCTCCACCACTACACGGTCGATGGCCCCATGGGCCAGCTTCTCGACGCCGAACAGGATGCACTCACCCTCGGTCTATTCCAGTGCTTCGAGATCGAGCAACTGATGAACATGGGCGAGCGCAATCTCGTGCCGGTGCTGACCTATCTGTTTCGCAGGATCGAAAAGAGGCTGACGGGGGCACCCAGCCTCATCATCCTCGACGAGGCATGGCTCATGCTCGGTCACCCCGTCTTTCGTGACAAAATCCGCGAGTGGATGAAAGTGCTCCGCAAGGCCAATTGCGCCGTCGTTCTCGCCACCCAATCGATCTCGGATGCGGAGCGCTCGGGGATTATCGACGTCTTGAAAGAATCCTGCCCAACGAAGATATGCCTCCCAAACGGTGCTGCGCGCGAGGCTGGCACCCGCGACTTCTACGAACGCATCGGCTTCAATCCCCGTCAAATCGAGATTGTTTCGGCCGCTATTCCCAAGCGGGAATATTACGTGACCTCTCCTGACGGGCGCCGGCTGTTCGACATGGCTCTCGGACCAGTCACCCTTTCCTTCGTGGGAGCGTCAGGCAAAGCGGACCTCGCTCGTATCCGGGAACTTGTCGCCATTCACGCCAAAGACTGGCCGACCCAGTGGCTCATCGAAAGAGGGATCAATCGCTATGCTTGACCACAGGCTATCGCTGAAAAAGGGAACCGTAACCGTCGCGATTGTGACAGCTCTCGCCATCGGCGCTTCGCCGCCGGCGTTTGCCGGCACGGCGACCGGCGCAGCAACCGAGTGGACACAGCTTGCCAACAATGCACAGCTCGTCGACCTTCTGAAAAGCTCCGGTCTGCAGGTCGACAATCAGCTGACGCAGATCAGCCAGCTGGCCGAGCAAATCCAGAACCAGATGAAGATTTACGAGAACATGCTGCAAAATACAGCGCAGTTGCCTGAGCACATATGGGGGCAGGTCGAGAGCGACCTCAATAAACTTCGCAGTATCGTGGATCAGGGTCAGAGCATTTCGTTTTCAATGGGAAGCGCGGATGATGTCCTGAAGCAGCGCTTTCAATCCTATGCCGATTTGCAGACCGCAGCCAGCAACGGGACCGACCTGTCGTCGAACTACGCAGGTTGGTCCGAAACCAATCGCGACACCATCGCAAGTACGCTGAAAGCAGCAAGCCTGACGGCCGATCAATTCGACAGCGAGGAAAACACGATGAACTCGCTACGAAACATGTCCGAGTCGGCCGACGGTCAGGTGAAAGCCCTTCAGGTCGGCCACGAGATTGCAGCACAGCAGGTTGCGCAGATGCAGAAGCTGCGGGGCCTGGTTTCCCAGCAGATGACAATGATGGGAACCTGGCTGCAAAGCGAGCAGACTGACAAGGATCTCGCGCAGACTCGGCGCGAGAAATTTTTCAACGCCGACGTCAACAGCATCCCCGATGGTCAGAAGATGGAGCCACGCTGGTGAGCCGTACATTTGCTATCGCTATCGGGCTTTTGGTGACGGCCGCATCAGTTTCCGCAGCAACCGTATTTATTACGATGCCCAAAGAGCAGTCAGCACCCGAAATGAGCGAGGAGCAACGACTTGCGCGTGAGAAACTCTTCGGTTCGGAAAAGGCACTGCCCCCAATCGAGAAGGGGCAGGAGATGCGTCCACGATGGTAAGGGTAAGGGCTGAACTTATCTTTTTCGTAACCGGAATTGCCTGCCTTGTGCTTGCGGGCCCTGCGTTTGCACAGCAGGGGCAAGTGCTCACAGAGCTTGAAAACCAGGTTTCGTCTGCCGCTAAGGGATGGGAAACAACCATCATGGACGCGGCGAGATCTTTGTTCTGGATCCTTGCTGGAATAGAGGTCGGGATTGCCGCAGTGTGGCTCGCAATTCAGTCGGCATCACTCGACAGCTGGTTCGCCGAACTGGTTCGGAGGATCATGTTCATCGGCTTCTTTGCTTTTGTCCTCGCCCAAGGACCGACCTTCGCGAAAGCTGTTGTCGACAGCCTTTACCAGATCGGGGCGGGTAGTGGATCGGCTTCGCCGGCAGAGGTCTTCGACGCAGGTATCCGTGTTGCATCGCAGATGTCGGAACAGGCGAAGTTCGGTGTTTTTGAGGACAATGCGCTTGCGATCGCGGCCGTTCTCGCCATGGGTATCGTTGTTATCTGCTTCTCGCTTGTCGCCGCGATCTTCGTGGCGGTTATGGTCGAAATGTATGTCGGCCTGCTCGCGGGCATGATCATGCTGGGCCTTGGCGGTTCCTCGTTCACCAAGGACTTTTCTGTCCGATATCTGGTATACGCTTTTGGCGTTGGAATGAAGCTGATGGCCCTGGTGATGATAGCCAAGATCGGCTCCAATGTCCTCCTGGGCTTGGCACAGGCTCCAACTGCAGAATCCGAACAATTCATTACAACACTCGCGATCGCCGGTATCTCAGTCGTTGTCTTCATCATCGCGATGTATGTGCCAAACATCATCCAGGGCGTGGTGCAAGGCGCGTCAGTAACACGCGGAATGGAAACCATCAGCCATGGCGGGCAGACGGCCTCCTTTGCAGCCGGCGCCGCATTTTTGACGGCAGGAGCTGCGGGAGCTGGATTCGCAGCAGCACAGTCGGCGCGTGCAGGTGGATCATCCGTCGCCGGCGCAACTCTTCGCGGAATCGGCGCCAGTTTTGGATCCGGTGCAAAAGCCGCCGGATCCGCGGCAAAGGAGAAGGCGATTGGTTCACCCGGCGCCTACGCCGGTTCAATCCTGGGCCTCGCCAACGCGAAACTGGATCAATCCCGTGGCAAGGGATCCTTGCCGGGCCAACCGCCTGAACGCCAGGACAAATAGTAATCTTCAGACAAGGAAACTCATATGGCAGCGCCACGCGCCCCGGAAAACCCGTACCTTGCCGCACGGCAAGAGTGGTCAGAACGCTACGGCTCTTATGTCAGAGCGGCCTCGGCCTGGCGAACGGTCGGTATTCTGAGCCTCGGCATGGCCGTGATCGGCTTTGGGTACGCACTCTACCTCAGCACACAGGTCAAACTTGTGCCGTATATCGTCGAGGTCGACAAACTCGGGAACACCGTTTCGGCGGGATTTCCGCAGCAGATCGAATATGCCGATGCCCGGGTCATCCGAGCGACGCTCGGAAGCTTCATTACGAGCTTCCGCTCCATAACCCCGGATGCCGTCGTCCAGAAGCAATATATCGACAGAACCTATGCGCTTCTGAGAACAAGCGATCCGTCGACCCAGAAGATCAACGCCTGGTTCCGTGGCAATTCTCCGTTCGAAAAGGCGGTGAACGCCACCGTCGCCATCGAGGTGAACAACATCGTCGCACTGTCGAACCAGACCTACCAGATCGACTGGACCGAGTATGAGCGGGATCGAAAGGGCAAGGAAATCGCCACACGCAGATTTCGCGGCATAGCGACTGTCGCGATCACTGCACCCCAGGACGAGGCAACGATACGGCTCAATCCGATCGGCCTTTACGTCAAGGACTTCGACTGGACCGCGCAACTGTAAGGGCAGGGGACTTCAATGAATACAAGGATACACCGGGCAGCACTCTGCTGCGTGACGGCGTTCGCTCTTTGGAGTGTGGGAACGACATCGGGCTCTGCACAAAGCCTGACAACCAATGAAGCGAAGGGAACTACCCTTTCCAACAAATGGCGCGGTCAGCGGGGACTGGTGACAACCGGCGCTGATGGAAAAGTCATCTTCCTCTTCGGTGAAACGCAGCCTTCTGTTGTCTGCTCACCATTGCAGGTTTGTGACATCGAACTACAAGGCGGGGAGATTGTACGCGACGTGCTCGTAGGCGACACAGTGCGCTGGAAAATCGAACCGGCAACATCAGGTGCTGCAGGAGGTCAGGCAATTCACCTGATCGTCAAACCGTCGGAACCGGGTCTGATCACATCGATGGTGGTGACAACGTCAAGGCGCACCTATCACATCCAGCTTAAATCGCACCCAAACCAGTACATGGCCCGCGTCGGCTTCGAGTATCCTGAAGATGCCGCAACGAAGCTGTCCGATATCAACGCCCGCATCCAATCGATGACAAATCCGGACGGTGGCGTGCCACCGGAGCACCTCGCTTTCTCGTATGCGCTGAGCGGCAGCGCGCCCTGGAAGCCAAAGCGCGTTTATTCAGATGGTCAGAAGACCTACATCCAGTTTCCGCGCATCCTCTCTGGCCAGGACGCGCCGGTTCTCTTCGTGGTTTCGGGCGGGAAAAACCGGATCGTCAACTACCGCATGAAGAACGACATGATGATTGTCGATTACAACGTCGACAAAGCCATTCTTGTTTCGGGCGTCGGCTGGCGCCAGCAAAAGATCACTATCCGGCGGGGAGGCTGACCGATGCGCTTGAACCTTTTGCCATTCGTTGCCGCCCTTATCCTTACCGGTTGCCAGACCGGGACCGACGCCCTGACGGCGAGTGCTGCGCCTTCCACTGTGTCCGGCCCCGCAGCAAGCGCAATCGCTGGCGATCTGGCCGGACGCTTTGCCGAGCAGGCCGGGTCCACCACCACCCCGATCAAGCTGCATACGGACACATCGGATTTTTCGACTGCGCTTGAAGCCGCGCTGAAGGGCTGGGGTTTTACTGTCTTGACGGATGACACGGCTGATTCAGGGAACGACAACACCAAACCGATCGAGTTGGCGTATTCCCTGGTCGACTTCGACGGACAGGTACTGGCGAGACTATCCACTGAAACGCTCGAGCTTGGCCGGGCTTATGCGATCTTGGCTAGCGGCGCCACGCCGTCGAGCCCGCTCTCGTTGATGAAGCGAAGCTGAGGAAAGGCGATCATGGTACAGTCGCTCCAGCTCGGCAATCCGAGCAACACCACGCAAGAAAAAGGCATGAAAAGGCTCAACCGTCTGCCGGTTTTCTTCGGGATTGGCATCACGGTGGTCGTGGCCGCCGTACTGGTCTACGGCATCTCTTCCCGTGGACTGCGGTTTGGCGAAAAAAACCCAAGTGAAGCAGGCTCAAACGTCCCGGCTTCGACCTTTGCTGATCAGATGAAGCGTGGGGTGAAAGACGGCATCATCGGCGATCGCGAAGAGCAGCCCGTATTCCAGCCCGCGCCCCCAACCCAGACAAAGGTGAAAACCACGCCGGTTGAGGAAGAGCAGATAAAGCGGCAGGTCCGGGAAGAACGCCGGCCGCGGATGGAATCGGAGGAAGAATGGCTGGAGAGGCTTCGTCGCGAACAACGCGAGCAGGTCCTTCGTGAACAGCAGCGCCAACGCATGGCGAGCCTCCAGGCCCGCGCAACGGCGTTGGACTCGCCGCTCAAGGTCAAAATCTCGGAGCTCGGAAATATCCCGACCGATATGCGGACATCTGACCGGCAACCGTCCAGCACCAGCAGCGCCTCTGATCTCTATGCCACGGCCATGAAATCCGGTCTCATGGGTCAGAACGTCGATCCGAACGGCCAGACTTCGAAACAAGACTTCTTCAACGCCGACATCAAGGATCTTGGTTACCTGCCGAACCGGGTGGTTCCCCAACAGTCGCGCTATGAGCTAAAGCGCGGCTCAGTCATCCCGGCGACGATGATTACCGGCATCATTTCCGATTTGCCGGGCCGGATCACAGCGCAGGTGAGCCAGCACGTCTACGATAGCGCCACCGGCCACTTTCTGTTGATCCCGCAGGGGACCAAACTGTTCGGTCGCTATGACAGCAAGGTTTCGTTTGGCCAGAGCCGGGTTCTCGTGGTTTGGACGGACATTATCTTCCCGAATGGCTCGACGTTGCAGATCGGCGGAATGGCTGGTGCGGACTCGAAGGGGTACAGCGGCTTCGCCGACAAGGTCAACAACCACTATCTTCGCACCTTCGGATCGGCAGCGCTCGTCGCACTGATCGGGACGGGTATCGACATGGCGGTTCCCGAGAGCTCCACGCTCGCTACCCAGGATACAGCTTCAGACGCAGCCCGGCGTAATTTCGCGGAGACCTTCGGCCGCGTCGCCGAGCAGACCATCACCAAGAGCCTGAATGTGCAGCCCACGATCCGGATCAGACCAGGCTACAAGTTCAATGTTCTGGTTGACCAGGATATCGTCTTCCCCGGACAATACAGTGGTTGATGGCGTGTTGTTGCGCGGACAATAACCTGCATAGAGGGGAACTGAGACACCGAGCGCCTGCTGCATCAGTGCGCGAACGGCCTCAGAAACCTCGAAGATACCGCAGCAAACCGGAGAGCGACCATACCCGTCAGCACGTCCAACTTCTTCAACAGCCAGGCCCGCCCTGCGATAGACCCGCGCCAGGTGCGGTTCGTAATTGGAGACCAGCACCTGGATGCCATGGCTCAACCCACATTCGCACAACGCCAGCAGCAGCATGCCGAAAGCCCTCCCTGTTTCCAATCCTGGGAAGTCCTTGGAGAGCGTTTTCTCATCGAGACACATTCTTGTTCCCTCGAAAATGCCAGGCGCAATCAGGCTTGCTCCCGCGAAAGTGTCGCGGAAGACATCGTAGAGAAGCGTGGGCCCCGTTGTTGGCATCAGTCGTAGCGTTCCATAAAGACGATCCGCGCGATCATTGCACCACATCAAATAAGCCGGCCGCAGGTCATCATATTCGTCGCGTTCGCAATCCCCCTCCATCGTAACGGCCCAACCGAGTTGGTCATGAAATACGCGCTTGCGCAGCCGAAACGCCTGATCCATGAGGGACTTGTAACGGTTGTATTGATGCGCCTGAATCAAAATGAACAAGGGTTTTCCTCCAGCTGTTGATCTCTTTGCCGGAAAATGGCGGCTTGCCGCAGCTCACGAAATTCCCGCACATGGGCACACTTAAATGCGGGTATTGTCAGAACTACGCAGCGGTCAGCTCATATCGAGATCAGGCGCAGCTTCAGGGCAAGGGTGGCCGCCGCAGAGACTGTCCCGCAACCGAGTTTCGTCCTGGCCGACTTTAGGTAACTGCGAGTCGTATGGTGCGAGAGACCAAGAATGAGCGCGATGTCCTTGCAATCCTTGCCGAGCCCGCTCCAATACAGGCACTCACGCTCCCGTGGGCTCAGGGCCGGGATCGGATCACTCTCTCCGTGCAGCTCGAAGACTGCCATCTGGTGCACGAGATATGCGAGATCGACCCATTCGCTCCGGTGCAGATCGAGCAGAACGTTCCAGTCTTCAGCGGACGTGTTCGAATTGAAAGACAGAATGGCGCGCCGGCCGGCTTTATCCGAAATCGGAATGGAGAAGCCGAAGCGGCCGACACCATGGCGCATTGCGTCCTCTAAGAACGTGAGCGTTTCGGACGCGAACTCGAGCTCTCGCCAATCGAATGGCAGCTGGCGCAGAAATCCCTCCCGCGCCACCGGATCGATGTGGACATAGCCCTTGAGCAAGTAAGTGGACACCCACGCAGCCGGGTAGGTCGTCCGCACGAACGGGGCGTCGAAATTACCGACCACAGTGGAAGCGAGATGGTAGGTAGTGAAATCCACGCGATAGACGGACTGTATCAAATGGAGGGCTTCGTTTACCGAGCCTGCGGTCCCAAGGTGCGCTTTGACGCTTGTGAAATCGGAGGGGTATCCTGTCACTTTACATTTCCAACACTGCGACCCGGCGATCCGCCGCGCATATCGGATGATCGATCAAACGTGTTCGGCAGAGATGAGGCATTTCAGGAGCTGGTGATTTATGCCGCTTGTTCTCGGAGAGCAACACAACTTTTCGATGAGGAAAAGGTCAAGCAATGCCGAGGTTAATTTAGTTGGACGAATGAACGTAATCTGTGAATAGCCCCTAGATTTGTGGACGCCTTCTTCCCTAAATTTGAGGCAAGGAGGCCATTATGGGGTCTGGCAATTTTACTGATGAGTTCAAGCGCGATGCTGTCGCGCAGATCACTGAGCGGGGCTATCCGGTTGCGGAGGTTTCCAAACGGCTCGGTGTGAGCCCGCACTCGCTCTATGCGTGGAAGAAGAAGTTCTCGAAGCCATCGGGAGGCGATGGAGATCAGGCGGCTGAGATACGTTGTCTGAAGAAGGAGCTGGCGCGCGTCACTGAGGAACGCGACATCTTAAAAAAAGCCACCGCGTATTTCGCCAAGGATGCAAAGTGAGATACGCGTTCGTGGCCGAGCATCGCCAGCAGTTTGCTGTGCGCGCGATGTGTCGCTGCCTGCGCATCCGCCCCAGCGGTTTTTATGCCTGGCTGAAGGCTCCATTGAGCAAACGGGCTCGGGAAGACGCACGTCAGACCGAACTCCTCAACAGGGCGTGGAACGAGAGCGGCAGGGTCTATGGCTATCGCAAGCTGCATGACGACCTTCTCGATCAGGGAGAAACCGCCTGCGCCAACCGTATTGCCCGTCTTGCAAAGCTGGCCGGGATCAAGGCGCAGATCGGCTATAAGCGCCGTCCTGGCTCTTATGGCGGCAAGCCGTCAGTTGTTGTCGACAACACTCTTGCCCGGCAGTTCGATGTCGATGCGCCGGACAGGGCGTGGGTGACAGACATAACCTACATCCGTACCCAGGAGGGCTTTGCCTATCTGGCCGTGGTGATCGACCTGTTCTCGCGCCGCGTAATCGGCTGGTCATTGCAGAGCCGCCAGACCACCGACGTCGTGCTGCAGGCATTGCTGATGGCGGTGTGGCGTCGGAAGCCGAAGAACAGCGTTCTGGTCCATTCCGATCAGGGTTCGCAATTCACCAGCATGGACTGGGCGGCCTTCCTGAAGCACCACAATCTTGAGCATTCGATGAGCCGGCGCGGAAACTGCCACGACAACGCCGTGGCAGAGAGCTTCTTCAATCTGCTCAAGCGTGAGCGGATACGGCGCAAAACCTATCGAACACGCCAAGAGGCAAGGCAAGACGTGTTCGACTACATTGAAATGTTCTACAACCCAAAACGGAAGCACGTCAGGAACGGGATGCTGTCACCCGTGGAGTTCGAACGGCAGCAGGAAATGTAACCTGAGGGCGTCCACGAAACTCGGGGCTATTCACTGTTTCAGTTTGAACACGAAAGCGACAACCACGCCTGCCTTCTTTTTTCAATCTTCCACAACGAGCAGACCTCCTGCGCCAACAAATCTGCGGTGGCGCCGAGGAGGATAGGCCGCTATAAACGCTGGTGAGACAGTACGCACTGTCTCCGGGCTTTGTAACCCGAAGCACACCGGTTTGGCACCCGCCGTTAGGGTGCCGAATTCCTCGACCTATGGTCGGGGAGCCGTGGACGTATGTCCAGGTTCCTCGGAACTAAAGGTCCATGGGCTGAGTGTGCTCGGTTACAAACTCCCCGATCACCAGGGGTCAGGAACTATGCGGGGGCGTACCGCGCATTCCTGTTTTGGGAGTTGAACATGGATGCCGATGACCGATTGAATGGCGAGGCGGTCGATCTGAAGCCGCTGGTAGGGCTCCTGCATGGGCTTCCGTCATCAATCATTGAGCGCCTCACGGTCGATGCAATCCACGAGCATCGCACATTGTTGGAGCAGGCTGAAAACCTGTTCAATGAACTGCCCGCTGAGGTCAAAGCCGGCAAGGAAGCTGGTAGCAATGCCCATGTTGCCTATCTCGAAACAACCATCAGGTTGCACGCGCAAATGTCGGCCTTGACGACCCTGCTTCACATTCTGGGCTACACGCCAAAGGTCTGAACCGCCGGACCGCCCTAAATTAATCCCCGCCGAATTGCCAGCGCCACCACCTGCGCATGATTGGCCAGATTGTATCGTGTTCTTACATCGTCAATCGCCGAGCGGACGCCGGCATATTTTGCCTGTTCCAGTTCAGCGATCACTTCGACGGTCTTGCCAAGTGAGAGCCAGCGAATGTAGGTCGCCTGCTTCGGGGTCAAAACAATTTTTTCCTCGATGGACGGCGTGACCCGCAAATGCTCGAAACGCGTGTGAAGCTGGGAGACCGCTGATGCCGCTGTGATCGCATCGATTTCCACATCACCGGCCAGCGACGGCTTCGCCGATGCGAAGGTCAACATGGACATGGCGCCGTTGGCGGTTGCGACAGGAATGGAAACACCGGAGCGAATGTTGAAATCAGCGGCTCTTGAAAAGAAGTTCGTCTGCTCTTTGGAGAGCGAACTCTTGTCTGCCTCGCTGGACCAGGCAAAAGCGCGTCTTATGAGTTGCGCCTGCCGCATGACCGGATCGATGAACCGGTAGTCCAGCCTGTCGTAGATTTTCTGCCATTCGAAATCGTAGTTTGACACCGCGTAGGTCTGGCCAGGGCGAACATTGACGAAGGCATAGCCTGCGAAATCGAACCGTTCAGCGAGATTGGCCAGCGCGCCCTTCACCATGGACTGATCATTTCCGATCGCTGTGATATCCAGTAGCTTCTCGACCCAGTTTGACATCCATGCTCTCCCTGTGAATCGCACCCTTTCCGCGTTGGCGGAATACGTCTGCCATCAGAGCGGCCGCGAAGCGTACGAACAATGACTTGGCAAAGAATGGGGCATTTTCACTCGCGTAAGTTGATCGTCAAGGAACGGTTTTCTAGTTTGTTTTCGCGAGATTGAAAACCTCCGATTTTGTTCACTCGCGGAAACCTGTGGCAGAAAGACGACGCATTGACTCTGTCTTTGCCCCGGGCGGCGCTTGAGCGTGAAGCGAAGGCGCTCGGCGTTTATCACGGTCAGCCCGGCAAACAGCGGATGACGGTGGAACAGATGATCGCTCTTGGCAAGAAAGTCACCGCCCTGCCACTGCTCGATCCGCGCTCCCCAGAAGAGATTATAGACGATCTGAACGAACGATGATCGTCGTCGATTCTTCTGCTGTGGTCCCCATCCTCGAAGAGGAAGCTGACCGTCTTCTTTATGCTCATGTCATTTAGGACGCTGACGATCTCACCGTCTCGGCCGTCAAAGCTCGCGAGTGCCGTCGTTCTACGTCGTAGGCGAGGCCCAGAGGGTGAGCGGATATCTGGATCTTCCTGGCCGATAACGGCATTCAGATCGCTCCCTTCGATGAGGAGCAGACTAGAAAGGCATCCGAAGCGTTCGGACGATACGGCAAGGGCATAGATCCGAAATCCAGGCTCAATCTTGCCGACTGCGCGTCCAATGCACTCGCAAAGAGCCTGTCAGTTCCTTTGTTGTCAACGGCGATGAATTCATACACACCGATATTGAGGTCGCAGTTCGCTTAGCCGTGCAAGCGACGAAATTCAACGCGTCGCTACTGCCTTCTCACCCGTGACATTTCGATCCTGAGACGCAACCTGCTGGCGTCCGCTTCAGTTAAGCCAGTCTGGCCCAACACAAAACGAGCACGCAGCACTTTACCAACTTGACGAACTTAACCAACCTTGCCATATATAGTCTTCTGAACGAAGGGTGAGACATGGCATCTCTGAAGTCAAAAACCAACCTACGCGACGGTGCAAGTGGGCGCGACAAACCGGGCGCAGAATCCATGGCTTTTTTCCTGACCACAGGCGCCGCCCCGCTGGCGAAGGGGAGAGCCGCTTTCAAGATCAAGATCCCGGACAACGCATCAAAAGCGCTGACCGGCAATCCCAATCGCGTTAGGGCGCTCCTCCAGGAATACGGGCAGGCGATAGCAAAAAGCCGTTCTGCTGGCCGCCCGGTCAGCTTCCGTGTCGATGTCGATTCCGAAGGCGAGATGGTTGTCACTCCCGTTGAGGAGGTTGAAAAGGCAACTGCGCCTGTCGCGGAGGAAGAAGATGCACTGGAACCGGAGTTGGAGCAGGCGTTGGTGGCCGCGCGTGCGCGGGGACGCTTAAAGGCTGCTGAGGTCCTCAGCGGCACTGACATGCTGAATGCCGACGAATTCGCCAAGCTGCTTGGCACAACACGGGTAACGGTGAATTCAAAGCGCCAGAGCGGACTGGTGTTGGGACTAGATGGCGCAAAACGCGGCTTTCGGTTCCCGGATTGGCAGATCGATGCCGATGGAAAGCCCTTTGCAGCGCTTGCAACGCTCTATGAACGACTAGGCGGAGCTTGGGCGGTTTATCGCTTCCTGGTCCAGCCCCACGGAGAGCTAGACGGATTGACAGGCCGCGAGGCATTGGAGCGGGGACGGGCCGAGCAAGCGCTCGAGGTTGCCGAGAGCATTGGTCGAGATTTCCGCTAAATGGCAGGTGTTCTGCCGCCTCCCGGCTTTGCGAATGCAAGCCTTCACCTGCACACGGTCGCGGCGGGGCTTCGGTTCGGTCGCATCTATCTGGGCAGATACCCCGATCCGCTGGGCTTTGGGAAGACGCCGAGCCGTTTCAGCGATCCCCGGCGGCGCAAATTCGCCAACCGGTACGGGCTGCTCTATTTGGGCGATACGGTGAAGGTTTGCTTTCTCGAAGCCGTTCTGCGCGACCAGCGCGATGGGATCCTCGGCGACCTACCGATCGCTGAGTCCGAACTATATGACCGTCATTTTGCGGAGATCGAGGTCACTACGCCATTGACGATGGTCGATCTTCGCGATGACGGGCCGATCAAAATGGGTGTGCCGGCGGATGTCGCGAAGGGCTCAAAGCAATCCCTCGCACGGCAATGGGCGGTCGCCTTCCATGAACACCGTACACAAGTGGACGGTGTTATCTACCCGTCTCGGCTCAACGGCCACACGAACCTTGCAGTTTTCGACCGAGCCATCGGAAAACTGAAGGCGGTCGGGACGAAAAAGCTGATCCTTGCTCCCGGTCTGGCTGATGTGCTCAACGACCTCAATGTCGCAGTTATCGAACCGGATCCCTGATGTCTTGCCTGTCTTTGCGTATTCCGGACTATCCGGCCGGTCATTCCAGCGACATCCGGCCACCTAAACCGGGGTATCCGGCCACCCTTGTTTAGCGGCTGCGAGGCCTGAGGTTTGGTTATCAGGATTGGGTGCTTTCGTCACCTGTTCCAAGTTTGGTTTTCCGCATGCTCTGGCCGTCGAGTTCGACGCGGTAGGCATTGTGGACGAGGCGGTCGAGAATGGCATCAGCGAAGGTGGGTTCCCCGATCACGTCATGCCATGTGTCAATGGGCAATTGGCTTGTGATCAAGGTTGAGCCCACCTCGTATCTGTCCTCGACGATTTCCATGAGATCACGGCGCTGACTGGCATTGAGGCGATCCGGCCCCCAGTCGTCCAGGATCAGCAGTTGGGTTTTGGTAAGGGCCTTGAAGAGACGCGGAAAGCGTCCGTCACCATGGGCCAGTTCCAATTCATCAAAGAGACGTGGCATGCGCTTGTACAGCACGGTGATACCGTCTCGGCATGCGGCATGCGGCATGCGGCTTGCGCCAGAGCGCAGGCCAGCCATGTTTTGCCAACGCCGCAGGGGCCCGTGATCATTAGGTTGCGCTTGTCCTTGATCCAGCGCCCAGTCAGCATCTGCTGGAACAGGGCTTTGTCGAGGCCGCGCCGGGACTTGTAATCCACGTCCTCCGGCGACGCACCGACGTGGCGCAGTTTTGCTGTACGCATGCGGCTTTTAAATCGCTTCGTCTCACGACTGGCGGCCTCTCGATCAATAAGCAGCCCCAGCCATTCAGCGTGGCTAAGCCCGGCTGTGCCGTCCTGTTTCTGCATCTCGGCAAAGGCTTCTGCCATGCCGTCGAGCCTGAGTGTTTTGAGCTGATCCAGCGTGGGGTGATCAAGCATTCTCTATCCTCTTCAATGGAAGTAATCCGCACCACGGATATTGGGGTGAGTGATCGCAGGGCCGTCCGTGGTGGGTTCGCGGCGCTGACGGTCCAAACCATTCTTCAGAATGGAATGCAGGGATGTGTAGGAGTGGGCGGATCTCAAGCGCACGTGAGCAGGCGGCATCCAGGCGCTCCCGTCCGAAGGACTTGGCCAGCCGTAGAACGCCGAGGCACGTTCTGTATCCTTGTTCGGGATGTTTGCGCTGGCGCATGATTACATCGACAAAGACCTCAACGTTTGGGCCGATGCGCACAGCTTGCTTGCGGATGCGCTGAGGCGTCCAATCCTCGCGGAAGCGATGATGCGCGGGCATATGATCGCGGATTGTGGAGTGCTGGCGATTGCCCGAGGTTCTGGCGTGAGAGGCAACGCGTTGCCCATTGAAGTACACCTCTACGGTGCGTGCGGTGATCCTTGCCCAGAGTTTTTGCTTCAGTAACTGGTGCGGCACCGAGTAATAATGGCGGCCAATATCGACATGGTAATCGAGGCCGGCGCGGCACTGCTTCCATTCGGCATAAACATAGGCCTCCACAGGCAAGGGCTTCAGAGCGGGCCGATCCAGGCGTTCAAACAGGTCGCGGCGGCTTGCGCCAAGATGGCGGCTGACTTTGCCGTTGAGCTGATCCAGCAATGGCCGGATCGCAGCGTTCACCTCATCAAGGCCAAAGAAGTGCTGGTTGCGCAGCCGCGCCAAAATCCAGCGCTCGGCCAGCAAAACAGCGCCCTCCACCTTTGCCTTGTCTTTCGGCTTTCCAGGCCGCGCCGGAACGACGGCGGTATCGTAATGTGCCGCCATATCACCATAGGTGCGATTGATCTCAGGATCATAAAAACAGGCCTTGGTGACACCTGACTTGAGATTGTCAGGAACCAGCTGCGCAGGCACTCCACCGAAGAACTCAAAGGCACGCACATGGCTGGATATCCAGTCCGGCAGGCTCTGTGTCCAGCTGGCTTCAACATAAGTGTAATTGGACGCTCCCAGCGTCGCGACAAAGATTTGTGCTGTGCGCACCTCGCCCGTTTTGGGGCAGACAACGTCAACCGTCGGGCCCGCGTAATCGACAAACAGCCGCTCGCCTGCAGGATGACGCTGGCGCATCACTGGAGACAGCTTGCCTTCCCAGCGGGTGTAGAGTTCGCAGTATCGGCTATAGCCATATCCGTCGGGATGAACCCCGCGATACTCCTCCCACAGCAGCGACAGCGTCACGCCTTTGCGCCGCAACTCTGCATGCACATGCGCCCAGTCAGGCTGAGGAACAGCACGACGGACATCGCCAGAGCAAATGGGAAACAGGCGGCTCTCAAGGTCGGCGTCTGACAGATCAGCAGGCAGAGGCCAGCTCAAACCTTCGAGGTCAGCGCGACGAAAATACTCCGAAATCGTCGCACGGGCCACGCACAGGCTTTGCGCCACCTGACGGCCTGAAAATCCATCCGCTCGAAGCCGTAGGGCTTCC
Organism: Hoeflea sp.; assembly: GCF_014359905.1. GTDB lineage: Bacteria > Pseudomonadota > Alphaproteobacteria > Rhizobiales > Rhizobiaceae > Hoeflea. The sequence continues at coordinate 21,728 of NZ_JACIYP010000030.1, forward strand.
CTTATCTTCCGCATTGGCAATCTCTTCATAAAGGGCTCTCTCCATCCAAAGGAACGGAACAGTAGCCCTGTTACAGATCGCCTCGCAGCAGCCTAAGCTGGGTTGAAATGGGGGTGGCCGGATGCCCCGGAATCCCCGGCCGGATCACATCGGAATCAGTGGCCGGATGCTATCGGAATCGGTGGCCGGATCGTCCCGGAATACGCAGTCTTTAAGGTAGAATCCAGCGCTACTTCTGCCCACCGATCCGGGACAAATCGACCCGAATTCCCGCAGCCCCAATCTCTTTCTCGTCTGAGCGCTCTGCTTCGCTCTGGGAGGGCGTAGTTCCAGCCGGTGCGCCCGTGATGTTCGGAACAGATTCTTTTCGATCGACGATTGCTCTGCCTGGATCCTCAGCCTGAAACACGCTCTGACCTTCAAACTGGCCAGTGTTCCAAGCGTAAATGGCATCCTCGAACACCAGGGGAAACACCTCCTTGCTCGTCGGGTTGCCATACCATTTTGCGACAATGCGCATGATCCTGGCGAACATCTCCGTCCCGATGCGAAGGCTTTCGCAGGGGTCGACCAGATCTGGTTTCAGCTCGGATGGGTCCTTTACGCCCACACCCGCCGGAAACTGTGTCAGACCCACACGCACGACGGCTTGCCCGCCGTACTGGCGTATGACCTCCATCGCCTCATCGGGCGTTTTCGGTTTAGGTACGAGGATCAGCCGCCCTCCGGATTTCACCGTGACGGACAGCGGGTCGCCAGGACCGACCGCAGATACGAACTGCTCAACGATGGCAGGCTTCAGTGAGGGATCGGAGCATTGTTCGATAAAGGCGGCATCCATTATGATGGCTCCAAAGTTCAGGTGTTGAAGGAAATCACAAGCGGGACGCCAAACAGGTCGGACCAGGCCTTCGCGCTTGCGCGCTGGATGGCAACGATGTTGCCGCCGGTCGTCCACCAGCCGTTACCGATCAGAACCATCACGTCCGGCCGATAAAGCATCGAGTGGAGAATGGGCCAGAGCAAGAGCTGCTCGTAGCAGATGAGAGGCGCCACTCTTCTGCCCGAAACCTCGACGACAGGATTTGCGAAAAAGCTGGCATTGGCGCCGCCGGTCTCCCCGGTCCATTGTTCCCACGGACGCCACATAGAAACCGGTACAGGCATGCGCTCGCGATAGAGGACATTTCCTCCATTAGAATCGATGGCCATCATGACATTGTCATAGCCATTCGCATCAACTATGGCAGCACCCGCGATTACCGTCACAACGGTCCCTCGCAATCCTTCCCGCCAGAGACGTTCAAGAGTAGGCGTCCAGAAGCCCAGCGCGCTCTCGGGTAGAACCACGACCGCTGCGCCAGATCTCGCTGCAGCCCGACCTACTGCAATCAGGGCGCGTTGACGTTCAAGCGAGCGGTCGCGGCCAAGGCTCGAACCCATTTCGAGGTCGACACCACGCCACCCCTCCGATAGAATCTGACTTGTCCCCGATGCGGCGGACCAAAGCCATAGACCTGATAGGGCAATGGCGATAGCCGGCCCGATCCGGGTTACAAAACCGATCAGGCCGGCTGTCAACGCGAGAAGCCCCCACCATCCCCATCCCGGAAACAGAATGCCGGCCGCCGTCAGCGGATGCGCCCAACCCGTAATGCCGAACGGGGGCAAACCGGTGAGACACAGGACTATGATATAGCGCGCGGGCTTTGCCCACCCGCGCCGCGCCGTCCATAGCGCCGCATGGATGAGGACAAAGGACGATGCCGCCGCGACCCAAAAGCAGAGCCCGACCCAGAGATCCGCTGAAAAGAACTGGGCAACGCCGGCCGGCAATCCTCGCGACGCCGCCAGGAAATAGCCAACTGAGACGAGCGCTGCGGCGGTCCTCGTTGGTGATCGAGCCCACAAAAGCGGATAGAAGGCTGCCGCGGGTAACAGGGGCGCCTGGCCGCTCCAGCCGATCACCCCGACAACGACTGCGAGGGGGACGAGAACGGCAGTCATCATTACGTCACGGCGCATAGGTCAACACCTCTTGCGCTAGACCGAGAACACCGGAATCCGGGACCGGCCCGAAATACCGGGAATCCCATGAGCCAATGAAATCGGAATGCAAATACACCTCTCTGGGTCGCACCACTCCGCTCTGATCGTGCCGAAGAGATCTCCCCCGTCCATCAACCCCGATAATGCGGGAATTGGGAATTGGTACACCATCAATGGCGACACGATCGGTGACCACCACGCGCTGTCCCGCCACCGCGATGACGGTCTTGATAAACGGCCCGAACCCTCCGGGGCAAAGTCCAGTACGGAGATATCCCCGCTGCCTCGCCTCGCGCATGGCTGCATTGTCAGGCGGACAAACGAACACCATTTCACCGGGCCGGATCGAACGGGTGATCTGAACAATGCGCCAAAGGCCGAGCGGCTCGCTCGGCGTCGTGTTGATCCGCAAACCACCGATATAACCTGCGACCAAAAGGAGGATCAACAGGCCGCAAGCCAGTGACAAAGTGCAGAATGCAAAGCGTCGTTGACGGTGCATCGTGCCTGGTTCCATCCCCGCAGCCGTCATTTGAGGGAAAGTCCCTTGGTCTGAGTTTGACGTGCCGTCTCCGCTTGCTTCAGCGCCAGCGTAGTGCGCTCGTGCACGGCGAGCTGCTGCACTGTGCGCATGCTGCTCCAAGCTGCTTGCACCTCGCTCTTCTGGATCGGGCTCATGCCTGCCGTCAGCTTATGAAAGGCCTCACCGTTTGCATCCTTTGCCGACAGCGGCAACAGGCTTCGTTCTCCAAAACGTTCCGATACGGCCTTGGCAAAACCTTCGAGTTCTGCCTTGACCATTTTGTCGGCAAGCACAAACTCGAGACCGGCAGGTAGGTCATTTCGATCGATCGCATCGCGCAGCCGCTCAAGCATCTGCCTGGCCGATGCAGAGAGCGCCGGGATATCGACGGAAACTTTGAGGCGGACTGCCCGCTCCTCGGTTTCATGCTTGCGCTCAGTTTCTGCTCGTACGGTCAGATAACGCTCAAGGTTGCGCGCCAAGGCGGGCGCGTTGAGAAGCGCCGTATCGCGCGCCGCCCTCTCCGTGCGGCCGGCGAAGATGCCGGTCTTGCCCTTTAGTGCTCCAAAACTTGCCGGCTCAGCTGCGATCTTTGCGAGCGTTGTCTGCGCTCTTGCCGGATCCTTGAGCATGGCATCGACATTGACCGCCTTGAACGCGGTCTCCGGCTCGGCGAAGATCTGGTGGAAGCGTGTTGCAACCTCCTGCCATTGCCTTTTGAGACCGGGATCGGCGGCGAGACGATCCTCGACGGCATGGTTGATCGATTTCGGGAAAGTCGTGATGCCTGATACCATTGGCTTTGTCTCCATGACGGGTTCCGGGGTCGCCCGAATATTCGACCGCTTGATCCCGAGCTGCACGCCGATCGTCGCAAGTCGAGCGGCGAGATCGACGACCCTTTCTTTCTGCCGCACGGTCCAGTCGAGGCGATCGCGAACGAGGGTGCGGGCGACGTTGACCAGATGCAGGCCGCGCGCGTCGGCAAAACGAAGAGCCGCGTGATAGAAGGTGCCTTTTTCGTAATCGAGCGTTGTCTCTTTCGAGTTCTTGCGGGATAGGAGCTCGACGAGACCGCCAGACTTGGCGAAGGAACGACTGCCGTAATAGACTGCGAGATCCTCACGATGGCGGGTCATCGCCACATATGTCAGGTGACGATCGAGCGAGAGCGAGGCCAGTACCTTGACCCGGTCAACCGTTGCCCCCTGGCTCTTGTGGATCGTGGTCGCGTATCCATGATCGACGTTGTTGTAGAAGCGCTGCTCTACCGTGATCGATTGCCGGTGTTGGCCTTGCCCAATCTCGGCAACAATACGGCCCGGAGTGGCGTCCACGATCTTTGCCAGCATTCCGTTCTTGACGCCGAGCGAGCCTTCGTTCTTGAGGAAGACGATTTGATCGCCGACGGCAAACCGGCGGATCCCGTCTTCCGTTTTGAAGGCGTGACCGGCCTCGACGAGGCCACGCTCCACCAGCTTGGCGCGCGCCATCGTGTTCAGCATCCGCACATCACGGCGAAGATGGGCGAGGATAAGCGAGGACCCGGCCGGATCGTATTCCCGATTCCAATCGGAGATGAGATTTTCGACTGCTTGAGACTTCAAGGTCGAACCCATCATCCTGCCATTGGCGCGATAGGATGCGACGGCTTTACCAACATGGCCGCGGGCAAGATCGAGTGAAGCATCGCGCATCCATTGCTCGCGCTGGCGATAGATGGTTTCAAGTTCTGTGTAACCGATACGATCGGCGATCGCACGGAATGCGGCGCCCGCTTCGATCGGCTGCAGCTGTTCTGGGTCGCCGACCAGAACGAGCTTCGCTCCCCGCAATGTCGCCTGTTCGACAAAGAGCGCCATCTGTTTCGAAGACACCATGCCGGCTTCGTCAAGGACCATGATTGTCTTGTCGTCGAGATGATCGCGACCGTTGTTCCAGCGTAGCTCCCAGGACGACAACGTCCGGGACGGAATCCCCGCTTCGCTCGAAAGACCCTCCGCCGCTTTGCCTGCCAGCGCGCCGCCGACGACACGATAGCCGGCCGCCTCCCACGCCTCGCGTGCGGCCTTCATCATTGTGGTTTTGCCCGCACCTGCACGACCGATGACGGCTGTAATCCGCTCAGGCCCCGCGACGTGCTCGATCGCCACTTTTTGCTCATCAGACAGCCGCGTATGGCGCGAGAATGTCGCTTCGAGCACGGCTGCGCGGACGCCATGGGAGTTGCGCCCAGACAACCAGATCGCCCGGTTGGCCATCTCTGCCTCGAGCCGGATCATCTCACGCGTCGTGAAGCGTGCTGGCGTGCGGACGCCGGAACTGAAGTCGATCCGCTCACGGTCGAGACGCAACACGTCCGGATCCTGCATGACCCGCGCCATGAGGCTCTGGAAGAGGGCGGCGTCATCAACATAGCGGTGTAGAACCTTTGCCACGTCAGGTTCATCGAACACGCTCTTCTCGCGGGTGATGAGGTCGAGTACAACACCTGGATTGCGCTGAATGCGCCTGATGTTTTCGACGCGCCGCGCCTCCTGCAGCTCGGTCCGCTCGAGCTTCGGTGACCAGGTCGGGGCTGACGCTTTCTGCGTCTCCGATTTGCGTTCAATCGCGGTGGCCCCGACCCCGATATGGATCATCGGCATCAGGTCGATGCCCTGATTTTCGAAGGATCGACCATCAATGCGGATATCAAGTCCCGCAAGCGCAAGGTGACGGTTCTGGAGAGCAAACCATCCGTCGCGGAAGCCATTGAAGTCTTCTGCTCCACCAGCCCAGAGTTCGTAGACGATCTTGCCGGCGTCATTGCGCACGGGCTGGCTGTCTGACCCGAGAACGGCGACCTTCTTGGCGCCGAACCCATCCTCGCTCAGAGGTCGTAGCGTTGACATCAGGTGAACATGCGGGTTGCCGGGCGCGTCGTGATAAACCCAGTCGGCGACCATGCCTTTCGAGGTGATGTGCTCGGCAATGAAGTCGCGCATCAGCGCAATATTCTGCTCGACCGAGAGTTCGATCGGCAGTGCGATGGTGACATCCTTGGCGAGTTGCGCGTCGATACGCTTCTCGAACGCTTCGACCTTGTTCCAGAAAGCTTCCGAGGCTGCGGCGACCGAGCGGTCGGCAATCATGGCGCGTAGCCAGTCTGGGGCATCGGCCGGGACCGCGAACTCCTCATGGAGCAGCCCCTGCTTGCGAGTGTAGTCGATCGTCCTCGCTTCGCGCTCGTAGTCCATCCTGGCGCAGTGCCGATAGGCCGCAGACAGTACGGCGCTGCGGCCAGAGCCACGCGCGACGATGCTGACGGAGAAATGCGGGACTGCCACAGGCAAGGCGCTCCTTCTTACAAACGAAATCAACCGGTTCGTCTAGAGCGGGTTGGCCTCGGCCAAAGGCCAAAACAGCACGTCGCGTCAGCGACGTATAATTGCGCCCTTGGATCCGCTCTTGTCGAGCGGCGGGATCATTCGCCAAATGCTTGCGCTTTGGCGAGGTACAAATTTGTACCTGTCCTGCCGGGGAAAAATCGGGAACTCTCCTTCAGGAATTCCTCAGACCTCACTGGAGATTGCATCCCGATGAAAAAGCCTACGTCGAAGATCCGCGAAGAACTTGCCCGTCTGCAGGAACAGCTGAAGCAAGCCGAAACACGCGATGCCGAACGTATCGGCCGCATCGCGTTGAAGGCAGGCCTTGGCGAAATCGAGATCGAAGACGTGGCTCTTCAGGCGGCGTTCGAGGACGTGGCGAAACGGTTTTGCGGAAGCCCAGGATCAGGGAAGGCTGGATCAACAGGAAAGGAAAGGGGCAGCTCTCGCTCACGCGCAACGTCGGAAACCGCGCCGATCGGCTCTGGCGCTGCTACGGGCCAGGCTGGCGAGGCTTGAGCGCATGCAGCGGCTAACGACGACAGAGGCTCGAAAAAAGGATGCCCGCGAGAAGATCGAGCTGGGCGGCCTGATTGTCAAAGCCGGGCTGCGCTATGAGAAGCGCGCGCTGCTGCTCGGTGTGCTGATCGAAGCGAAGAAAAGGATCAGGGGTGATGAGACGGAGCGATCACGGCTCATCGCAATCGGCGCGGAGGCATTCGGCGATGACGGCAAATAGGGTTCTGCTCGCCGTTGTGCCGCCACTGATAATGATTGCCATCGCACTCGCATTACCGGGGGTCGAACAGTGGTTCGCGACGTTCGGAAAAACGGCAGATGCGAAAATGACGCTCAGTCGGATCGGTCTGTCACTGCCCTATGTCACAAGCGCTACGATCGGGCTGATCGTTCTTCTTTCTGCCAACGGATCGCTCAACATCAAGACGGCAGGATGGGGCGTTTTGGCTGGATCGGGCGCCGTCATTGTGCTGGCCGCCATTCGGGAAGGGACGCGGCTTTCGCAATTCGCGGAGCAGATTCCCACTGGCAATGCGATCCTGTCCTATCTGGATCCGGGAACGATGGGCGGCGCGGCGGCAGTTTTGATCTGCGGCATCTTCGCGCTTCGCGTCGCGGTGATCGGCAACGCCGCATTTGCACGTTCCGAGCCGAAGCGTATTCGCGGCAAGCGCGCGCTGCACGGCGAGGCGGAATGGATGAAGTTGCCGGCTGCCAAAAAGCTGTTCGGGGAGGGTGGCGGTATCGTCATCGGCGAACGTTATCGTGTCGACCGGGACAGCACGGCAGCACTCACTTTTCGTGCCGATAATCCTCAGACATGGGGCAGCGGCGGCAGGTCACCGCTGCTTTGCTTTGATGGCTCCTTCGGTTCGTCTCATGGGATCGTCTTTGCCGGCTCGGGCGGGTTCAAGACGACGTCGGTTACGGTGCCAACAGCGCTGAAATGGGGCGGCACGCTGATCGCGCTCGATCCATCGAACGAGGTGGCGCCGATGGTCAAGGCCCACCGGAGAAATGCCGGTCGTGATGTCGTTGTTCTCGACCCTAAACACCCGGAAGTCGGGTTCAACGCACTTGACTGGATCGGTCAGCATGGTGGGACGAAGGAAGAGGACATTGCCGCCGTTGCCTCATGGATCATGAGCGAGAACGGCCGCGCCAGTGGCGTGCGTGACGACTTCTTCCGTGCCTCCGGCCTGCAGCTGCTGACTGCGATCATCGCCGATGTATGCCTTTCGGGTGGTACAGAAAAACGAGAGCAGACGCTACGGACGGTGCGCATGAACCTCTCAGAACCGGAGCCAAAACTAAGGGCTCGGCTGCAAGAGATCTATGACAATTCGGAATCCGATTTCGTAAAGGAGAATGTCGCGGCTTTCGTCAACATGACGCCCGAGACCTTCTCCGGCGTCTATGCCAATGCGATCAAGGAAACGCATTGGCTGAGCTATCCGAACTATGCCGGTCTCGTGTCCGGATCGACCTTTTCCACCGACGACATCGCCATTGGGAAGACCGACGTATTTGTCGCGTTGGATCTTAAAACGCTGGAGACCCATGCCGGTCTCGCGCGGGTGATTATCGGCTCATTCCTGAACGCCATCTATAATCGCGACGGTGCGATGCCGGGACGCACTCTGTTTCTGCTCGATGAGGTCGCGCGGTTGGGTTTCATGCGGATCCTCGAGACAGCACGCGATGCCGGACGCAAGTACGGGATCACGCTTCTTATGATCTATCAGTCGATCGGCCAGATGCGCGAAACCTATGGTGGCCGTGACGCCACTAGCAAATGGTTTGAAAGCGCAAGCTGGATCAGCTTTTCGGCGATCAACGATCCGGAAACGGCGGAATATATTTCCCAGCGCTGCGGAACGACGACGGTCGAGATCGATCAGGTCAGCCGCAGCTTCCAGGCAAGGGGATCGTCACGAACCCGATCAAAGCAGCTGGCCAGCCGCCCGCTGATCCAGCCACACGAAGTTTTGCGCATGCGCGGCGACGAACAGATTGTGTTCACCGGTGGAAATGCGCCGCTTCGGTGTGGCCGTGCCATGTGGTTCCGCCGCGACGACATGAAATCCTGCGTTGCCGAAAACCGCTTCCACGGGAAGCGTGAAGCAACGGAGAAACCGGTTTGAGGAACGATAGACCTCCAGGAATCCGGCGATGAAATATTGGGATGCGCGCGAGGCACATGTTACGGCGGACGAAGCGATCGAGAAATGCCGCATCTCGGCAATCCCGGATCCTGATTGATGCCCTTCGGCTATCGCGGGAGGAACGTCACCGGGATCGGCGAAGACCACAGGTGGGCTTCGTTCGCTTCAGCGAATAGAGCCGTACGCCACAGGCGGACCGCCCAAACTCTCATCACCAACGTGAATCGATCAGGCCAATCCGATTCATAACTCTCGTTGGACACGGACAGGGGAATTTCCGATCCTGCCACTATGATCGCGCAGCCCTACCATTTGTATGTCGAACGCAGCGACCCCTCAAGGAACATGGCTCGGTATTACGCCATGGAAATCTCGATGACACTGTTCGGAGAGGCCTGTCTGACGCGGTCATGGGGACGTATCGGGAAACGTGGTCAGAGCATGAACCATCATTTCGAGCGGGAAGAAGAAGCAGTGGACCTGTTTCTCGATCTCCTTCGCCAGAAGCGAGCCAGAGGCTATCGACCCGCTGGCTGTGAAAGCCGCAAAACCCGATCTCATACACACACATAGTCTGAACGCCATGACACCAAGAACCACTCAGGATTAAAGCTGGTAGCCTCGTTGCGATACGGCGCTATCTGGAACGGTTGACCTCGGCCAATGACTTTCGGCGCGCTAGGAATTCCCTCAGGATAGGCAAGAAGAACGCCTTGCTGAAGCGACCGATCGGAGGCTCAGGTTCCAGGTAGAACGACCGCCCGATGATGTCGCTATTGAACTCGTCAAGGATGATCCAGAGACGCAAGTCGACATCGAGGCCCGTCCGGCGTTTTTCAATGGCTGGTATTTCCACCGCGAACTGGTTTGGCCGGGGTTGCTTCGTCGTGATGGGAAAGAACAATACGAGATCCCCGTCCGCTCGCGGGATCCGGACGCCGACTGCCACCGGTCGGTCTTTGCGCCCCTCTGTTTCACCCTTTCCGGTTTCACGGCTCCATAGATAGGGATAACGGATGATCGCCGCTGTCTGGATCTCGTCATATCCACTCATCGGCTCGTCTCATCACTGTCGGCGTAAGCATCGACCGCGCCCTCGAATTCGGCGAGCAGTGCATCGGACATGGTCTCAAGCGTGCCGGCAGCACGCATATCGGACTGGCGCATCAGGCGCTCATAGTCTTCGATGTTGAGCAACACCAGCCGCGGCTTGTTGCGCTGAGTGATGGTAACAGGATGGCGCAAGGCCTCGGCGATGATGTCGCCTGACTTCCGCGAGAGGTCACTTGTCGTATAGGAACCGGTTCTGCTCGTCATCTGCGTATCTCCTCGCGGTGAAATCACGGTGAACTGGATACATATCCCCACCACAGAGATCTTACAGCAAATACAGCATTGCTGCAAATTCTGTATATGGCGAACCTATCTTTTTGATATGACACCTGTTGCAGCGGGGAAAATTCTGGCGGTGACAGATTGCGACCAGACGCACGAGCTGCAACATCCCCGATGTCGATGACTTCATCGACAAGGAATCTGAGCATCGTGTCGCGCGGTGGTGACACTGGTCGTAGGCCGCTTCCCAAAGGGGATGATCTACCGCCCTCAGAAGGGCGGCCCGGCGTCGATACGACCCTCCTGTTCGGCCCTGGCAACGATCAACTCGGCCTCGGCAAGTTCGAGGTCCACCGCGATCTCGCGGCGTTCCCCGGCGTCGAAAGCGTTCCTGAGTTCAGCCAGCAGTTCTTCAATGTGCTGTTCGATGGTCATCGTCGTCATCTCCTGATGTTTGAGAAAGATGACACCGGCATTCGGGAAGGTGAGGCGGGGTCAGGGATCGCACCAGCGACCGCCGGAGGCGGCGCGTGGGGGAGCCGAAATGCGTCAGTATTTTGGGGGTACCGCGCGTCCTTGAGGCCGCCTTGCCTGAGCGACACGATCGGTTCGATCTGAGCAGACACCCAATCTCTCCGCATGGTGGCAGAAAGTCTGGGGCGGGCTCGACGCTCGGTCCAGACTTCTTTATCCGCACGCGAGAAGGCCCCGCTCAGTGAGCGGGGCCGGTGGTGTACCTGTCAGGCGTCCCGCTTCGGGCGGTTCCAGACCAGCGTGTAGTCGCCGTCCTTCTCGGCCGGCCACAGGGCCGCGTTGATTGGGGCATTGAAGCTCGGGTCGTCGAGCTTGACGGAGATATAGGGCTCACCGTCGTTGGAGACCTGGTTCCAGCCCGCGCCGATCTCGACACTGGCCCCGGCGGTGATGCGGAAGTCGGGGGCGTCACGTGAGGTGCGTTCGATGGGGTTGAGGCGGGCCTTGAGCTGGACGGTGAGGGTGCGGACGTTGCCGGAGATTGCGTTGCCGTTGGTGGTGAATTCGCCGATGATAGCCATGGTCGTGATCCTTTCGGTTTGTTCGGGTCGCGACCATCGCGACCTCGATGGCTGTCACAATGATCGGAGACGATCGGGCCGCACCCCTTGGGGCCGGAACAGCGTGGAGGACGGCCGGGGACGGGCTTTTTGCTTCGCGGTGCAAAGCGCGTTCACGCGCGGCGGAAAAAGACCGGGCACGGTCGTTGCTGAAAGACGATCGAGGCCTGGCCGCTCTTCGATCAGACATGCCACATCGAGGACGTGGTGGCCGCGCCGGCAATCCCCAACCGCAAAGGATTCGGAAATGGCGGTAGTTCTTCGGTACAGACGCTGCCGACGGCAACATGGTGGCTGACCTGCATTGGTGCTCCTGTCATGCCATGCTGGAGGGCTATCTGGAATCCAGGATTGCCTTGATGACGTCTCCACGACCTGCCGCTGACGGTTGATGGTTATGTTGATCACTGTAGCGGCTGTGACTTCTCGGATGGCCGCGCACCTTGGGCAAGATCGCTGACACATCATGCAACCACCTCGATTCCGGCTTTGTCGACGGTGAATGACACGACAACCTGCTGCTCAGGCGCGATGAAGCCAAAACCCTGACCGGACATCGCTGTTCTGTCCACGCAAGGGGCCTTGTTTCGGGCGACCCTTCGGTTGCGACGGGAGAGGACAAGCAGGACAGTGGCAGTCCTCACTCATGAGTATCGAAATCTGAAGGGGCAGGGCGCGCCCTGCCCCTTCAAGCATTCGAGCAGGAAGCCTCAGGCGGCCTCTTCTGCGATTTCAGCCGTTGGCTGGAGATCGTGCAGATAGGCGACGGCGCGTTGCGCATGTGCCGCCGCCTGGAAAATCGCCCTGCGGTCGCCGTCGAGGAGCTTCAACCACGAGGCCACGTAGCTTGCGTGATCCGGCCGCGGCTCCAGCTCGGGCACGATGCCGAGATCTGCGCAAAGGAAACTGGCGCCAATGTCGGCACACAATTCTTCTCGGGCGCGCTCGGTGCGATCCTTGTGATAGCGGCTGAGATCCCTGTTCAGCCGGTGGCTTGCGCCGGCCCAATGCGTTACCTCATGGCCGAGGACCGCGTAAAAACTCTCCGCATCCCGAAACGTCTCGATTCCCGGCATCTGGATGGTATCGGTCGATGGCTGATAAAAAGCTTGGCCTCCCCCGTGCCGGATCACCGCTCCGGTGTTAGTAAAGAAGCGATCGGCATGCTCAATGCGGTTGAAGGGCTCGGCAACAGGCTCCGGAGGGAGTTGATACTGGTCAGGAAGACCGTCGATCTGGTCGCAGTTGAATACGGTGTAGGCTTTGAGGAAGGGGATGTCGCGGTCAACCTCGCCGCCGCTCGCATCCTTCTCGGTCCTGGTAAACCGGCTGGCATAGACGACGGTCGCACCGCTCTCACCCTTGCGAACATGGGCGCCGAGTTCATTTGCCTGCCTCAGCGTCATCCAGGACGCAGACGTGTAGCCGCAGGCAATGCTCTCAGACCAGAGCAGCAGCACATTGAGCCCGCTATAGGGCTGGCCATTGTGGCGCAGCGGCCGGCTGACCTGGCCGGCCAGATTGCCGGCGCTCCAGGGCTGCACCCAGGGACGCACGCCCTTTTCCAAATCTGCGACAATGCGTTCCGTGATCCGCGTGTAGATATCTCTACGCGTACTATTTTTCGACTTCCTGCTCATTTCCAAACCTCCTTGTCTGGAGGCCGCGCCCATCGCGACCTCGTCACGCAGGTCCAATCGCAGGAGCGATCAGGGGGTTGACGCACCGGAACGGCCGGAACGAAAGTGGAGGACGGCGTAGCCGTTGAGCCTTGCCACCGGCTCCTGCAGGACAACCGAGCGGGACGGGGTCGCGAGCGCGGGTTTCTCCTTCTCCACTCTTTGCCCGCCTTCCTGTGGCCTGACATTGGCGTGAGAAGACTTGCCAAAGGCCGCCTCCGTGATGGAGGCGACCTCAATGTCGAATTTACGTGTCTCGGCTTAATCGAAAGCTGATAGCTGCGCGGTTGCCGCCTTGCGATCAACGGACTGGCCGGGATTTTCCACTGGGCGGTTGAAGGGCTTCCAGGCCTCGCCGACGATCTGTTTGTAGGCTGCGACCGCGCCTTCAGCGGCCATCCGGAGCGCGTGCGCCTGGATACCAATGTCAGCTGCGAACTCCCGCTTGCGCTGGGCGGCGCTGTCATAGCCGACAGGACCGTCGAGATCCTCATCGCGGGCATCAGTTGCACCCTTCGCGGTGGCATCACGCGCATCGGTGACAGCGCGGCTATAGAACTGACCGGCTCCGTGGGCGGATCCGACATAGGCGCCGACGATGCGCTGGAGATGGATCTGCATCGCCCGCTCTGCAAGCCCGTCGGAAAGGGCGGTGGCGGTCTCATTGAGCAGGCGCTCATGCATGTCACGGATTCCGTCGCTGTCGACGACTGTGGTCCCGAAACTCTCAGCGATCTTGAGAGCCTGCACCTCATCCGGGCATGTCAAGCGGACCATCTCGATGGTGGCACCCTTGCGGAGCTGGAGGACGCGGGCTGGGTTGCGAGCGGACTGACGGGACTGGGTTGCGGGCTTTGCCATAATGGTTTCCTTGTTTGCTTGCCGAAGCGGTTCCGGCCCCTTGGCCGGTCTGCCCTTCGGTGCGGTCAATAGGAACCGGCAAGGGACGGGGGTTTCCGGGTCCGGGCAGGACAGATCGAGCGAAGCCGGTGCGCGGGCAAGCGAGGCCGAGAGCCTTGCGAAGGCAGCGTGGCTGCTTTGTGATGAGCGGCATGACCGGCCGCCCTGCGGCGCGCCAGCGGCCTTGAAACACCCGGCCGCCGGTTCAGACCGCAACAAAACCGAGAGGCAGACCGGCCAAGGGGATCGGGTCAAAGTGCCAAAGCACAAGGGAAGCTATGGCGAAGCCCGCAACCCCCACCCCGCTTGTCGACAGGGGAAGGGTCAAGTCCAGCCTGAAGGCAGTGACATCATACACGGTTCATGCTGCATGCTCTCGCAATGGAGCGCCAAGCTTTGCCAGGTGTGCCGCGATGGCACGATCCTGAAAGTTCAATTTGTGGGCGCGCGCCTTATTCTCACCGCGCCGCTCCAACTCGAGGCGCTGGAGATGAGATTGGAACTCCAGGTCGGAACGGGGGCAACAGGGGCCCTCCCGTTTGTGAGATCGGTTGTTCGCCTTCTGCGTAATCGTGATGCGCTCGGTGCGAGCCCTCGATCTGTCTGCGTACCAGGTCGATGTGATGGTGCGTCTGGTGACGCGCCGCCTCCATGCGGGAAAGGAACGGGATTTGGCCGCGTTCATGCCGCGGTCCTCCCCTCGATGTGATCAACGGCAATCTCGTCAGCCGTGACCTCCTCCAGAACCGAAAGCGGATACAGGTGTTCCTTCAGCCATGCCTCGGCCGCGGCGTGGTTCTCGGCGAGATGAATCAGTTCACCGGAGGGACCGGGCCGGTCGAATATCCTGACCGCACCGAGCGGCGGGCGTTCCAGGACCTTGAAGGCGAGGCTGCTGTCGAGCCCGAATGTTCTGAGGATCGTGACCATGATGGTGTTTCCGCTACCGATATTGCCTTCATACAGGGTGAAGGAGGCGGGCGCGGTGTAGGTGCCGAGCGTACGCGGACCCTCCTTGCGGATCAAACGGCCCTGGCTGTTGCGGGTCTTCCAGGTGGCGAGTTTCTTCTTGTGCCGCTCGGGCGGGCGAGGGGCGCCATCCGACCATGCGACAATGGAGCCAATCGGGGCAAGATCAAAGATCATGAATGCAGACATGGGATTATCCTTGTCAGTTCTGTGGTTGCTGGAAACAAAACCGCCGCCGGTTGTGGCCGGCGGCGGAGGTAATTGGGAAAGACCAAGATGGGCGGCTATTCAGCCGCAATTCCGTAAGCGTCTTGGTCCTCACCGGGATCGGCGTCTGTCGAGTCGTCGAAGGTGTCGGGCAGATCGTCCTCGTCTTCGACCGGATCAAGGCCTTCATCGTCAGTGCCGGAGCCTTTAGAGGTCTCGCCATCAATGCAGCCCTCTGTGGCGTCAGCGTCGGCTTCCGCATCATCAAGCGTATCGGCATGCCTGATCAGATCTGCGATATCGGTGGGATCGGGTGAAAAGCTGGCGGACGAATGCACGAAATGTCGTTCCTTGAAATGCTCGACCAGAGCCGCACGTGTCTCCCGCACCTTCTGTCGTGGAGACACATTTACCTCCCCGGCGGCAGCTTCCAGCGCTTGCCTTGACAGGCACAACAGGAAGTCCTCAGACCCCATGTTCGGAAGGTACCCGTCAGCGCCGATGGCGTCCCCGGCAACGCGGGAAACGACACCGCTGTCCGACGTGCCGCGTCGGCACGACAGGACGTCGATCAGCGTGGAGCGTGCGGTGATGCGCACCGTCTCCATGTCGAAGGCGAGCTTGCCTTCTTCCGAGAACAGGCGGGCGGCATGGCGACGGAACCGTTTCGGTCCGAACACGGTATCACTGGTGCCGGAATCGACGCGGACATTCTGGCCAGCGATTGAGAGCACGAGCAGTGCCATCAGCATGTCGTCCTCGATCGGCGCGCGGGAGAGCGCGGTGTGAAGCGCGTCGGTGCGGAAGTCCCCGATCATGTCCTGGCCCTTCTGTGTCACATCAGGGCGGGTCTTGACGACAGTCGTGTCGTCCGCGATCTGGTCATCCTCAGGCGCCGCCGTCTTACCATTTATCGCTTTTGCTTGCGGCATCCGGTAGTGAACGGTCTGCACCTTGCCGTCGCGATCAAGGTAAAGGCCGGTATGGTCGCCTTTGCCCGGCTTGCCGTAGACCCGTTCCGCTTTCCTGGGCAGGTCGGGCTGGGCGTAATTGTTCAACTCGACGATAGCGCCGTTCTTTGGCAGGTTGTTGGTCATCCACTCCTGCTGTGCGCCCAGGAATGCCTCGACATTGGTCGTGAACCGATTGTCCTGGTCGGCTGGCCCGAACAGATCGTCTGCCCATTCGATGCCATAAGCTTCACGAAGATCATCGCCAAAGCTCGCGTCACGGGCAAACATGCGGGTCTTTGAGAGGCCGTTGGCGATCGACCACCATTGCGCGGTGTCACACTTCTTCGGCTTATGGGCCTTCCAGACCTCTTTCTGATCCGCAAGCGATGCGGCCGCGATCGTACGCAGCTGCTGCTCGTTCGGCATGTCACCCTTGGCCATTTGATCGAGCATCGCGGGTAGCACATTGGCGAGCAGCCTTAGCTTGCGGATCTGGCGGACGGGTAGGGCGAGTGCCACGGCGATGGCTTCCTCGGTCCAACCCAGCGCAACAAGCCGTTCGATACCGCGCCACTGATCGACGGGATTGAGAGGCTCTCTGGCGATGTTCTCGATCATCGAACGCATGGCGCCGTTGTCCTTAGTCGCGTCCTTCACGAGCACCTCGATCTCGTCGATGCCTGCGGCAATCGCAGCCTGCACGCGCCGGTGGCCTGCCTGAATGACATATCCGTTCCCGCCGTCGATCTGCGGGGAAACCACCGGCGGCTGGATGATGCCGACTGCTTTCACGGTGGCAAGCAGCAAGGCATCGGCCTGGGGGGATGATTTTGATTGGCGGGCGTCGTTGGCGTTTTCGTTAAGCGCGCGAGGGTCGATCTTGATGATGTGCATGGGAGAACTCCTTCCGGGGTTTCGGAGTGGCGGTCGCCACCCGTTCCTGTCTTCATGTTTCTGAAGACACCCTCAGAACCGCAGGGCGAACCGACCGGGGCAATTGCTGCCGAGCATCCCTGCCGCGAAGGACGAGCGGGGCTGACAGCCCTGCGAAGGACGCGTGGCCGGGATGACGCAGGCGGCGATTGAGCGTCAGCGACGGCGGGAGGAGCGGTCTGCGAGACGCATCCCTTGTCCCTCCCTCTCCATTTCCTCCACAGTCATCAAGTTGCACCTCCCCATGCTGCCGAAGGCAGCGAAATGCGCATTGGATGAACACGGGGGCTGGCAGATTTACGGCTTCGCCGGTGTCTTCTTGGACTTGGATATGGGCTTCGGCCTGGGCTGGTGTAGCCGGCGTTTGACGTCTGCACGCAGCGCGGAGCGTGTGTCCTTGTCAGCTAAAGCAAGGTCGAACCATGCCGGATCAAAATATCCGCCACACCATTGGAACGTTTCCACGTATTCCGGATCGTCTCTGTCGGAGATGATTTCGAGGAAGCGCTCGTATCCGGGCACGCCGCCCACATCTTCGGGCGGTCTGGCGCGCGCACCGTCGACACAGGTGGCCTGTTTAGGCGCAGTGTCGAGAACCAGAAACTCTTCCACAACAACAGTGTGATGCCAGTTGTCGCCGAAATCATAGACGTAGGTGAAGGTGGACCCTTGCGCAAAGTCGCAAAGCCGAACGTCGTAGATATCGAAGACGCGAGGATCGTCGTCAAACGCATCCTCGGTCAAAAGTTCAACGTCGCCGTAGCGCAGGCCACCGATCCGGAACTCGAAAAGATGATAGTTCCACCAATTGAACGCCGCCTGAAGGACAAGGTGTAGCTGCCCGAGATCCCACTGAGCCGGTACGACCAATCGACGCCAGACCTGCGGCGCGATCTCGTCAAGTGACACATGAATCTGCACGGCGTTGATAGACTTGAACATGTGGCAATTGAACCGGATCGACGAAAGCCGGTCAAGAGAAGGCGTGCCTCGCACAAAAGAGAACGGGCCAGGGGATATCCTCGGTGCGGGATGATCTCAGGCTGCCTGCGACGTGTCTGGCGCCAGCGCGTCGCAGGCCATGGTCTTTTCGAGGTCAGCCAACGTCTGACGTTTCTCCGTCAATTCGTCCGCGAACGAAAACGGCCCACCTTCGCGCGATCGATAGGACGCAAGCCGCCGTTGCGCCGCTTCAAGCCGCTGGCGGTATTGATGCAGTTCCTCTGTGAACCCACCGAGCGCATGTTCAAGACGGGAAATAGCTCCAAGCGGCGTGACCGTTATGGCCAGATCGATCTCGACGTCGGCACCGGTGCACTGGAGCAGGGTCTGGTAGTGATAGCCGTCGCCCCGGCCGGACCACTCACCCGCGTACACGAGATCGAAGCCACCGATTGATGCAATCTGCACCTCGCCTTGCCTCTGAAGCTGAACAAGGGTGAGGATCTCTTTCATCAGGGCTCGGCCGGCATCCTTGCGCTCCGTGTGCGGCTTGCCCATCACGGTCATTGCGAAGGCATCCCCTGACGTCGGAATG
This sequence comes from Hoeflea sp., assembly GCF_014359905.1. Taxonomy (GTDB): domain Bacteria; phylum Pseudomonadota; class Alphaproteobacteria; order Rhizobiales; family Rhizobiaceae; genus Hoeflea. The sequence continues at coordinate 39,962 of NZ_JACIYP010000030.1, forward strand.
CGGCGTTCGATGTCCTGGCCGATTTCGCCAATTCGTCTGGTGGCTGTGTCGATTTCTCGCTCGGCGTCGCGGATCTGCCGACGGACCGCATGGAGATCATCGCCGTGGGCGGCGCGGAGACGCTCCAGCCGGGCGATATCGGCTTCAAGCCCAGCCTTCTGCATCAGACGTTCGTCGCCGGACGCAATCGCCTTGGCCATGGCGAACTGGCTGGCCTGACCCTCGTTCAGATCTTCCAGCCGGCGGATCGAAGTGTCGCCCGACAGTGCGGCGGCAATGAACCGGGCTTTGCGCTCGTTGTTCTGCCACATCGAGGCGTCGAGAGACCCTTGCGTGGCGTAGGCGAAGATATCCACCTCATCATGCTGGTTGCCCTGGCGCACGATCCGTCCCTCCCGTTGCTCGATCTGGGACGGTAGCCATGGTACGTCGAGATGATGCAGCGCCTTCAGGCGTAGTTGCGCGTTGACGCCGGTGCCCATGGTCTCGGACGAGCCGATCAGGAAGCGGATCTTTCCGGCCCGCACATCGCCAAACAGGCGCTGCTTGGCCTCGCTCTTCTTGAACTCCTGCATGAAGGCGATCTCCGCCGCTGGCACACCGCGCCGGATCATCTCCTCACGGATCCATCGATAGGCGGAAAACCCTCTGGTCTTCTCGACATTGATCGTGCCGAGATCGGAAAAGATCATCTGCGCCGCACCCGGCAGGTCGAACGGCTTGCCGTCAGGCCGGACATAGGTGCGCTCGCTGGTATCTTTCCAGATTCGAAACGCGTTCTCGACTAGCATATTCAACTTGTTGTCCGGCTCGTTGTCGTTATCCGGATCAACGAGACGGAGATCGATCGCCGCATGACGGCCGTCGGTGATGACGGAAAGCAGGATATCATCGCCCGGCTTGGCCGGTCCCTCGCGCTGCTCGATCGCCTTGATGCGGGCATCAAGGATGGTCTGGTAGTTCTTGAACGCCTGTGTTGGCTTGGCTGTCAGTATCTGTCGGTGACCCATCGAGATGTCCGGCACCTTCACGTAACGACGAAGGTCTTCCGGCATGACAACATCAGCGAATGTGCGGAACATCGCAATCAGTTCCGGCACATTGACAAAACTCGCGAACCGGCTGACCGGCTTGTATTTGCCCGAAGGCTGGATTTCCAGTTCGGTCGTCGTATCACCGAATGTCGAGGCCCATGCGTCGAACTCGTGCAGACCGCGTTCGCGCAACGCCTCAAACCCCAGCATTCGCTGAACCGAGAACATCTCGCCGAGCGTATTGGTAATCGGCGTGCCCGACGCCAACACCAGCGCGCGGCCTGGGTTCCTCGTTTCAATGAACCGGGATTTGACATAGAGGTCCCAGGCGCGCTGTGAACCGTTCGGATCGATGCCTTTGAGCGTTGACATATTGCTGGCAAACGAGAGTTTTCTGAACTCCTGCGCCTCGTCGACGATGATCTGGTCGACGCCGATTTCCGAGATGGTCAGGAGATCGTCCTTGCGGGTCGAGAGCGCCAGCAACCGTTCCTTCAGACCTTCCTTTAGCCTCTCGAGCCGCTTGCGCGAGATGCGGTCTTCACTGTCGACCCTGGTCTGCAGATCTTCATAGAGTTCCAGCTCATCGTGGATCATCTGTTGCTCAAACGCTGAGGGCACGGCAATGAACCTGAAGGCCGAGTGGGTGATGATGATCGCATCCCACGTCGCCGTCGCCGCGCGCGACAGGAAGCGGCCGCGCTTGTCCTTGGTAAAATTGGTCTCATCGGCGACGAGAATGTTGGCCGAAGGATAAAGCGCCAGAAATTCGCGGGCTGCCTGGGCCAGGCAATGGCCGGGAACGACCAGCATCGCCTTGGCGATCAGCCCTAGCCGGCGCTGTTCCATGATGGCGGCCGTCATGGTCATGGTCTTGCCGGCGCCGACGGCATGGGCGAGGTAGGTCGAACCAGATGAGATGATCCGCCAGATGCCGCGTTTCTGGTGCGCGTAAAGCTCAAACACGCGGCAAGCGCCCGGAAGCTGCAGGTGCGAGCCATCAAATTTACGCGGCGCGATATTGTTGAAGCGATCATTGTAGACCCGCGCCAGCCGGTCAGTGCGGTCCGGATCCGTCCAGACCCAGTCCTGAAACGCCTGCTTGATCCGTTGAAGCTTGTCGCGGGCAGCTTCGGTATCGACGACGTTCAAAATGCGGCGCTCACCGTCCGCATCCCTGACCGTATCGAAAATCTGCGGCACGCGGGAGTTCAGCGCGTCTGTGAGCAGCTCGCCTGCATGACGGCGCGCTGTTCCCCATTCCGATGTGCCGGCGGCACTGTATCCCAGCTGCCGCGCCTCGACCGTCCAGGAGCCGAGTTCCGGCATATGATGAATGCGGATGTCAGCGCCCATCGTCTCGTTCACGAAGGCGACAACATCGGACGCCGGTATCCACGGGGCGCCAAGCCTTGCGGTAATATCAGAGGGTCGCAGATCGGCCGGCTGCACGTCGAGCAAAGCCCGCACATTGCGCTCAAACGCGGGATCGAGTTCGTCCGCGGCTTTTGCGACGGCAAGCTTTGTGCGGACCGGGCCGGAAAGATAGGCATCAGAGGTCTGCCACGACCCATCCGTGGGATCGCGGAAAATGGCATCGCCCAGTTCGGCAATCACTGCTTGCGCATCACAGTGCAGCAGCTCGGCGATATGGTCGATATCGACGCGGCCGCGTTCGTTCAGAACCACAGCCAGGGCATCCGCGGCGCTGGTGATGTCAGGCTGGGCAGGCGGCGAAATCACCCGTTCGGAAAAGACCGGACCCGGGCGCGCCGTATCGGTCTCAAGATCATAATCCTCGATCGAAGCGACCAGCCAGCAATCGGGATCATCGCGGAAGGGTGCGAGATTGGGCTGCCGGTGAGTTTCCCGGACTTCGCCAGTTTCCGCATCCTCAGAGATCGACACCGTGGTGTGGTTGATCGGTCCAAAGTCCCTGACGAAGCTCGACCAGGCGATGCGCAGCTGAACCTGATGCTGGCGCCACGGCCGGTCCTGCTCCTGGGCCTTGAGAACCTCGCGAACTGCCTCGCGGATCGGGATCAGTTTCCTGACGATCCGGACCTGCTTTTCCGACAGGTGGTCACCTGGACGGTGTTCACCTGGGCGGAGTTTGCCGGACAGGCGTTCGCCTGGATGCCGTTTGCCTGGTCGCCCGTCACCGCTACGACCTTTACGCACAGTAATCGCAAGCGGAGCGCCGTCGATCATCTGCATGAGGCCATACCGGCTGTCGAGAAAGAAGCTACCCTCGCGGATGCTGGCATCGTCAGGCGTCAAGTCGACGATGGCGCCGAGTTCGGTCTCCAGATCGATATCGATCGGGGTCGGCTCGCCGTCATAGCGGCCTTCGGGCAGAAGCGTGATCGCAGCGTTCAGCACCGCTTGGAGATCCTGATCCTTGGAGGCAACGCAGGTATATGTTTCGCCGAACGGGCCTGACGTGAGTGCATGGTCGCCGAGTACAAAGTCCGGGTGACGGGCGAACCAGCGGTTGACGCGGATCGCGCCCTCTTCGGCGGTAGTCGGCCTGACCTCTTCGAGTTCGAGCCAGGCAAGATCGCTTGTCAGTTCGGCCGCCTCGCCTATCTTGCGCTTGCGGAAAAACAGGATGTCGACCACGACGTCCGTGCCGGCATCGCGGCGGAAACTCCCCTCCGGCAAGCGAATGGCCGCGATCAGGTCCGCGGACTTTGCCATGCGCGCGCGCGCAGTGTCATCCGCCTTGTCCATCGTGCCCGAGCTGGTGACGAAGGCCGCTAGCGCGCCGGGTTTCAGCAGGTCGATGGAGCGGGCGATAAAGTAGTCGTGCAGACGCAGGCCGAGCGAGCGGTATTGCCGGTCCGAACGCACCGTGCGATCGGAAAACGGCGGGTTGCCGACGGCAAGGTCATAGATCGGCGCCAGATCGGTGCGGGCAAAATCCCCTTCGATGATCCGGGCATTGGGCTGCAGCAGCCGCACAATCCGCGCGGTCACCGGATCAAGCTCGATGCCGGTGAAGAAGCTTGCCGCACGCAATGCCTCCGGCATCACTGCCGGAAACAGCCCCGTGCCGACGCCCGGTTCCAGAACGCGGCCGCCACGCCAGCCGAGCCGCTGAAGTCCCACCCAGATCGCCCGGATGATGTACTCTGGCGTGAAATGCGCATACTGCGTGCACCGTGACAGGCTGGAATAATCGCGCTCGCAAACGGCAGTCTCGAGCGACGTGCCAAGATCCTCCCATCCGTCCCGGAACTCGACCTCGCCCGGGCGACGAAACATGCCGTTCGCGAGTTCGGAGGCACCGAAGCCGGTGAACCGGATCAGCCGCCTCTGATGATCGCGCGTCACGGGTAGATTGTGCCGCTCGATCTCGTTCGCGGTCAGAATCGCTGCCACATTCAATCGCGCGCGCTCCTTCCATGTTGTGGCAAGGGCTCGGTCGTCGCCGTCATCGAGATAAAAGTTGGCACTCTGGTCCTGTTTGTACGCGGCGAGGCGGGGAGGGCGGATCACGCTTGTCGGTGCCGGAGAGGGTGGAGGAGAGGGCGGTGTCGGATCCGGATCGTCGTCATTGGCAGGCTCAACCAAAAGTCCGTTAAAGGCGGTAACGCCGATGCCAAGTCCAAGGCCTGACGAAAGGGCGGAGCTGCCAAACATGTCCAGCGTGAAGGGGTCGTTGCTCATGCGTGTTCTCCTGTGAGGAAGGCGCACCTGGCCGACGGCGACAGGGCGGCCGGTCAGGCAAGTATTGATTTTGAAGGGGTGGGGATTGGTTGCAGCCGACGGCGCCTAGAGGCGTTCGACGAGACAGAGCTGCAGTGCCCCGGACGAGAAGGCGACGCGCAGATGCGTGGCATTCGGACTGGCGGCCATCATAGCCTCCAGTTGCTTGGCATCGAGAAACTCGACGCCATCATCGCCACCGAAGGTTCGGCGTTTGACCTCAAACCAGTCGTCGCAAGTGTTGGGATCGCACTCTTCGGCATAGGCAATAAGCGGCCTCGCGCCATCGGCCAGCTTGCCGTTTGAGCAAAGATAGACGCCGCGATCGCCAACCAGCCAGAGGCCCGGCTGCTCGTCAGATACTGGGTGGAGACTTCGGTATGGGTTGCGAAACCCGCCATGGGTTTTTGCATCTGTTCTGCCGCGGTCAATGATCGCGCGCACCTTGTCGAGCGGAAAGGAAAGCATCGCACCTTCCCTCACGCCGCGACCGCATCGGGGAGATGGCGCAGATGCACCGGCAGCTTGGCGGCGATCTCCTCATTGCTCAGGCCATCAAGAAGTTTCAGCGTGGCGCCACCCAGCCTGGCGTGGAACATAACGGTCCGCTTGCCGTACTCAGTCGCCGGCCAGCGCTTCCCGGCATAGCCGCGATAATCATCCGCCGTGGTGCTCCAGATGTGCTCGAGGCGTTCATCGCGGGTCATCGCCCGGACAGGGCGTGTTTCCCGTTCGATGATAGCCAGCCGCATCCGTTCGACGGCTTGCCCGTCGGAAAGGTCGCAATAGGCGTGGAAATAGCGGACCGTCCCGTCGATCCTGAGTGCGAAGAAGACCGAGGTCACCGAGCCGGTCAAAAACTCTCGCATCGCGAACATCGAGCCACGGATCCACAGCGATGGCAAAACTTCGAACATCGCGTCATGCTCGGCTTCATTGATTTCGAACCACTCTCCGGCATAGATCAGTGTCGCGTCGTCCTCGAAGCGATCCGGGCGCCGGGCGTGCCGGTCGAACATGCGGAACATCTGGTGGCGTGACGTCACGCCCTGATAGACTTTGCGAGGTGCGGGGGAAGTTTTCATCTGGGGCTCCTTGAGGTTTTGTCGGGACTGAAGCGCAGTGACCACCCTGTCGATCTCACCATCCCGTTCAGTCCTTCCTGACACCTCCATTGCGGCCGCCTCGCCGATCGCGCGGGTCAAGGGCCGGCGTCAGTCGGGCGGAGCTTCACCCTTGACGCGTGCGGCGCGCATGCGGCAGGTCTCGCCCTCCTTCCACCCTCCCTTCTTCCTTTTCCTTCGCCCTGTCCTGAAGCACCGCATTCCAGTCGTCCCTTGCCGGACGTAACCGCTGCCAACCGCACCCGACATCGTGCGCCAGTTGTCGCAACCGGTTCGCAAAAATGTCTCCCTGAATATTGGCGTCGGTCGCCGTAACAAGGAGTGCCTCCGGACGGGAACAAAGCGCCCGCAGCGCGGCGTCGGTCTTGGGTGACCAGCCTCCACCGGTGCTGAGATAAAGTGTGCCGTCGCGAAGACCTTCGATCGCGGCAAGGCTCATCGCATCGATTGCCGCCTCAACCACACAAAGCCGGACAGCATCTTGCCAACCCAGCCGAAACAGCATCTTCGACCCACCGGTCGCAAATCCGCGCCATTCCGGGCCGCGCTCTTCCCAGCCGGTGACGACCCCGGCCTCGTCGGTATGCGCGGCCCACATGCTGCCTTGAGGACCTTCTCGCAGGCGATTTTGCTCGACAGCGGCCTTGAGGATTGTCAGGGGCAGAAATCGTTGCTGCGCCAGGAATGTCCAGGTGGGCGAGCCGAGTCTTGGTGCTCGGCGAGTGGTCCAGCGCGTTGAAATCTCCTGCTGGGCGCTTGGGACCGCTGACGGCGGCGTCCAGTTGGCAATCACCGCATCATGACCGACCAGGTCGGCCACCGTTGCCAGCGCATCCCTGAAATCTCCACCATCAAGATGGGTCGCGAGCGTAAACACGTCGCCCTTGGCATCACTCAAGGGATCGAACCATCCGCGCCCCTCATGCGTGACAATGATGATCTCGGCATCACGGCGCCATTTGACGGCACGGCGCGTGCTCTCCTGCGCATCGACGGCAAAGCCTGCCTTGCCGAGCAGTGTGGCGCACGGCACTCCTTGTTTTAGAATTTCCAGATCCTGGCGTTTCATGTCATCTCCGGCCGTCAGGCCGTCCTTTCCTGCTTGTGTCTCCCCGCAGAGGCGGGGGCCACATCCGCGTCGGTCGCGAAGAGCAAAAGGGGGCAAGGGCGCGGCCGGCAAGGTGCAAATTTGCATCCGGCCGCGGCGAAGCTTCCCTTGCGGCCTGCCGCTCGCAAGCGGCATACCGGTCTGGGCAAGGGACCTCAGGGGTTCCCAAGGGTCTCAGTGAAACCCGCCGGGGACGTATTCATGCACGATCTCCAGATCGTCTTCGTCATCAAGTTCGTCGCTCGGAAGAACTCCGAATTCGTTGCCCGACCTGAACAGCGTAATCGGAACCATGAGGGTGCGGGAAAGTGCGAAAGCGTGGCGTTGAGCGAGTGCAAGATCCTGTGCCATATGAGAAACCTCCATCCGGAGCGGGCCGATCCCGCTCGATGGCTCCTCAAAGGACCAGGGACGGTCGCGATCACCGCGCAGGCGAAGACGGAGCGGCGGCACGCTTGCGTAGCCGACCCCGAGAGTGGGTTGATCGACGGAGATCCGGGCATGGTCCAGGACGCCATCCATAAAGAGCGGCGGTGCAAAATTAGTCCACGGTAGCGGCGGGATTGTCCCGCTTCGGGCGGCGTAAAACCCGGCCACCTATTTTCCTTCTGCAACGACAGCAGGAGGGTTGGGGATCTATACCGTGGAACTTTATCTGAAGGTCCGTCTGGCCTGCTCGGAAGGAATGAGCCGGCGTCAGGCAGCAAAGCATTTCAACATATCGCGCGACAGCGTGGCCAAGATGATGTCGTATTCGACGCCGCCGGGCTACCGCGTCAATCACCGATCCGGCGGCCGAAGCTGGATGCGTTTGTTTCGACGATCGATCACTGGCTTGATGAGGACATGAAGGTGCCGCGCAAGCAACGCCATACGGCCAAGCGGGTGTTTGACCGTCTTCGGGACGAGCGCGGATTTACCGGCGGCTATACGATCATCAAGGATTACATGCGCGAGCGCGAGCAACGTCGCCAGGAGGTGTTCGTGCCTCTGTCGCATGCGCCGGGGCATGGGCAGGCCGATTTCGGCGAGGCGATGGTGGTGATCGGCGGCGTGGAGCGGAAGGCGCACTTCTTCGTGCTCGACCTGCCGCATAGCGACGGTTGCTATGTGCGGGCTTATCCGGCGGCGGTGTCGGAGGCCTGGGTGGACGGTCACATCCATGCATTCGCCTTCTTCGGGGCCGTTCCGCAATCGATCGTCTACGACAACGATCGTTGCCTGGTGGCGAAGATATTGCCCGATGGCACGCGCAAGCGCGCCAGGCTATTCAGCGGCTTTCTATCCCACTACCTGATCCGGGACCGCTACGGCCGTCCGGGGAAAGGCAACGACAAGGGAAGTGTCGAGGGGCTTGTCGGTTATGCCCGGCGCAACTTCATGGTGCCGATCCCAGAGTTTGCGACGTGGGAAGCCTTCAACACCTGGCTGGAGGAGCAATGCCGCAAGCGCCAGCGAGACAGGCTGCGCGGCGAGAGCGAGACGATCGGAGAGCGACTGCTGCGCGATCTGGCCGCCATGCGCGCGTTACCGGCGTCGCCCTTCGATGCCTGTGACCAGGCCAGCGCCAAGGTAACGGCCCAGTCGCTGGTGCGCTACAAGACCAACGACTACTCGGTCCCGGTTGCCTATGGCCATCAGGACGTCTGGGTCCGGGGTTATGTCGATGAGGTGGTGATCGGCTGCCGCGGCGAGATCGTCGCTCGTCATCCACGGTGCTGGGAGCGGGAGGACGTCGTCTTCGATCCTGTGCATTACCTGCCGCTGATCGAACAGAAGATCAATTCGTTGGATCAGGCAGCGCCCTTGCAAGGCTGGAACCTGCCCGAGGAGTTCGCCACGCTGCGCCGGCTGATGGAGGCGCGGATGAACAAGCATGGCCGGCGTGAGTATGTGCAAGTCCTGCGTCTCATGGAAAGCTTCGAGCTTGCTGACCTGCATGCAGCGGTGAAGCAGGCCATCCAGCTTGGAGCAATTGGCTTCGACGCAGTCAAACATCTGATCCTTTGCCGGGTGGAGCGCCGGCCGCCGCGATTGGACCTGTCCATCTATCCCTACCTGCCGAAGGCGACGGTCGAGACGACCTCGGCGAAGTCCTACATGCGCCTACTTGACGGTGTTGAAGGGGAGGAAGCGGCATGAGCACCGAAGCACCGGAGATCCTTCTGTCCCATTACCTCAAGAGCCTGAAGCTGCCGACCTTCCAGCGCGAGTACCAGAAGCTGGCTCGGCTATGCGCCACCCAGGGCGTCGATCACGTCGGATACCTCACCCGGCTTGCCGAGCGGGAGATGATCGAACGTGATCGGCGCAAGGTCGAGCGCCGCATCAAGGCGGCGAGGTTCCCGGTCGTCAAAAGTCTGGACAGCTTCGACTTCACTGCCATCCCGAAGCTCAACAAGATGCAGGTGCTGGAGCTCGCGCGTTGCGGATGGATCGAGCGCCGCGAGAATGTCATTGCGCTTGGGCCCAGCGGCACGGGCAAGACCCATGTAGCGCTCGGTCTCGGCCTGGCCGCCTGCCAGAAGGGCATGTCCGTTGGGTTCACGACAGCGTCAGCACTCGTCAGTGAGATGATGGAGGCGCGCGACGAGCGGCGTCTGTTACGGCTCCAGAAACAGATGGCCGCCTACCAGCTTCTCATCATTGATGAGCTGGGCTTCGTGCCGCTCTCCAAGACCGGCGCGGAATTGCTGTTCGAGTTGGTCTCGCAACGATATGAGCGAGGTGCGACCCTGATCACGAGCAATCTTCCCTTTGACGAATGGATGGAGACGCTCGGATCCGAGCGCCTGACCGGCGCACTGCTGGATCGTATCACCCACCATGTCAGCATCCTCGAGATGAACGGCGACAGCTATCGCCTCGCCCAAAGCCGAGCCCGAAAGGCCGGCTGAAACCTTCTCAGAAAATCGCAACGCGCACATGAGACCCCCGCTCGGGCTACGCCCTCCCGGCGGTCTCATGCGCGCGCCACAAGTGGCCGACTTTTA
>NZ_JACIYP010000300.1 GCF_014359905.1 Hoeflea sp.
TCGAACGGCTGGCGGAACTCGACGCGGAGACGAGCATGGAAGAAGCCGCGCGCCTTCTCCTTCATGTCTATCTCGACGAGGCCGAAGCGATCCCCGCCCATGCGGGGCTTCTGAAGGCCATGCGCACGATCCGGACCATGGAAGAGGAGCAGAATCCCGCCAATGTGACGATCATCGGCGAGAGGATCGCACCCTTCCTCAAGAAATTCTCGCCCTCATCGCGGATCGACAAGGCACGGTTTCATTTCATGAATGTGATGATCGGCAATCTCGTCGATCTCTATCTCGTCACGCCGGGAACGTCCTCCGCGCGTGCCGCCATGCGCAAGGAGATCGAGGCGCACATGTTGCTCGCGCTTGAGCGAACCATGCGGCCGCATCGCTAGAACCGGCGCGAAAAAAGGCCGGGCGTTGCCGCCCGGCCGTCAAGTGAAGCTCATCCCGAGGGGGAATCAGGGAGTCTGGGTAAAGACGGCGGCGCCGGATATCTGCGTGCCGCGATAGAGATCGTCCACCGGCGCCGAGAAGTCCTGAATGCGATAGACGATGCCGAGATCCTCTCCCGCATTGCCGGCAAGGAGACCGTAGATCATGGCGCCGCAGGCCGAGGTCGGGCAGGCGTCACCGCCCTGCGGCACGGCAATGTTGTATGCGCCGAAGACGCCTTGCGAGAGGTCCGTATATTGCGGCGCCAGCGACGGCGCGGCAGCGCCGCCCGGCGTCTGAATCACATAGACATGATCGCCCGGCATATCGACGGTGAAATCGACACCGACATTGAATGCCGGACCGAACGCGATACCGATTTCGCCGTCAAAGGTTCCCGGCGCATAACGGCCATTGTCCATTGTGGGGTTCGTTGCGGCAACGAGCGTATAGGTTGCGACACCGCTTGCCGGCAGATTTGCCTCGGGCGTTGGCTGGCCATAGAGAACATGAAAGCCCTGATGGCTCGTGCGGCCGAGATTCGAAAACGTCGTGCCGTTGAAGCTGTTGTAGTAGTCGCCGTTCGTCTCGCCACCGGCCCAGCGTTCGATGAAGATATTTCCGTTGGAATTGCCGCGTTCGAGCGAGTCGTTGGAGTTGCGCTCCAGCCGCTCTTCATAGCCGGGCGTTACATCGTATTCGTTGAGCTCGCCACCGGCGCCGATCGTGACCGTACCGGGCGATCGCGCATCGATGCCGATGGAGTCCGCGGCATATGCAATGACATAGCCGGAATATTCCGTACCGGTCACGGGTACGATGACGCCGGTGACGGGCGGCGTGCCACCATAACCGCTGCTGCCACCGCCCGCCTGCTCCGCAATCGCGGCGCCTTCGCTGCCCTGAACATCGGCGGGCGAATAGTCAGCGTCTGCCGTGCCGAGCTGCGCATATTGCGGCGCGTTGGCCGCAGGCGGCGTGAACGTGCCCGCAATATCGGTTCCGCTCGCAACATACCCCTCGCCGCTCGCAAATTCGCGGTCGCCACCGGCGTTCTCCACCATGACCTTGCCCTGGTTGACGCGGCCTTCGAGCCCGCCGTCCTCGCCGCCGAAAGCGCTGAAAGCGCCGCCGGAGGTGACGATGGTGACACCGTTTCGTGAAATGGAGATCGGCGTGCCGCTGGAGGCAATCCGCATCGCGCCGGAGACAAGTTCGAAGGAAATATTGTCGCCTTCGCCGGTGAGTACAAAGACCGAGCCGGGCTCGATCGTGACGATGCTGCCGTCCGGCGCCTGCAATTGCAGAAGCTCGGTCGCCGTTACCGTCTGTCCGGGTTCGACGTTGGAAATCGTGCCGCTCTGGCCGCCGATCTGGACGCTGCCGCCAAAAAGCACAGGCAGCGCGGCGGCCGGGTGGGCGGTGAAGGCGAGCGCGCCGGCAAGCGCAGTTGTTGCGAGAAGCCGGTTCGGGATGGATTTGCGCATGGGGTTGGCTCCTTGCATGTCAGAAATCGAGACTGAGTGAGACGGAAGCAACAACGCGGTCATAGTCGTAGAGCACGATGTTGCTGTCCGCGCGCGTATAGGAGACCTCGCCGCCAAGCGTCAGGTCATCGCGGAGCGAATACCGCAAGCCCGCCGCGACATCGCCGCGGATCGTCGAGCGCTCTTCGAGGAAGAGCGGATCAGGCTCGTCATATTCGGAGACCTCGATCGCCGCACTGGCATAGCCGTCAAGCTTTGGCATGAGATCGATTTCGCCGCCCGCGCGAAGCCCGCCAAAGGCGTAGCTCAGATGATCGAAATTGCCGTCCACGAGCTTCTCGTAGCCTGCATAGACGCCGCCATAGATGTAGGGATTGCGCGGGCCCCCGAGGCTCTGACCGACGGTGGCGCCCGCCGTATAGCGGTTCGCATTCTGCACGCTGCTCGAGGGATAGTTGAGCTTCGAGTACTGCAGGTAAACGGCGTAGTCGGTCAGCCCCTTCGTGCGCAAGGTCCACTGCCCGAGCGCGCCATAGGTGTAGCGATAGGCCTCGTCGTCCACCCAATAGGACTGCGCCTGCGCGGAAATCGCGAAGGTGCCGTGATCGGGCGTCTGCTGCGAGTAGCCGAGATTGATCCCGGCGATCCCCTGGTTGAACTGGTCGAAATCGGAATTCGCCCGGTAGGACGCGCTGAGATCGAGCAGAAGCTGTTTGCCGATCGCAAGCCCATGTGTGAGCGATGTGCGGCCGGAGACCTCGCCGAAGACGTCCTCCTCCGACGTCGCGCCCGCGCCGAGGGTCGCAAAGCCGAGACCGGCGAAAGCGGGAATGAGAATACGGCTGTCGCTCGTCGAATTGTTGATGTTCGAATCGTAGCCGGCACGGACCGTCAGCCTGTTGCGAATGCGCGTACCGCCGCCCGAGAGGCCCGTGTCGAGCGCCGTCACATAGCGGTCGATCGTCTCGCGCACGCTGTCCGGCACGCTGTCGCTCGCCTCGACGGTGGCGAGTTCGCGCCGCGCGGCTTCGGGCTCGTTCATGGCGATATAGGCACGGCCGAGCTCTGCGCGTGCCGCCAGATGATCGGGCTTCACGGCAAGAACGCGCTCGAACGCGGCAACCGCTTCCGCCGGACGGCCCGAATCGATGGCCGAGATGCCGAGCAGATAGTCGTAGTCGGGATTGCCGGCCTCCGCCCGCTCCTGTGGTTTCAGGATCAGATAGGCACCGGCGGCGTCTCCCTGCGAAATCAGCGCCGACGCATCCTCCATCGGATCGGCCATGGCCGCCCCCGCCGCGAAAAGTGCGAGCGCACCCGCAAGGGCAAGAAGCCTCGCCTGCCGCCTGCCTTCTGAAATTTCCATCCCGGATTTACGGGCAGTCCCGCGTCCCCTGTTCGTCGTCACGCTCAACCCCTTGTTCAATCGACAATCCCGCCGCCCTGCCCTTCATGGAACATCGGAGACAGACCCGTGCGCATGCGAGGAATTGGTGAATCGGCGGGAGCACCCTTGGTGCGAGCGGAGACTAGAGAGGGGGAACATCGCC
>NZ_JACIYP010000301.1 GCF_014359905.1 Hoeflea sp.
CATTGAGCCTGGCGTTTTTTCAGGAAAATGCGCGGCCGGGCTTGAGTCCGGCCGCGTAACCCCGGATAATCCGCGCCCGGCGCCGGTGTAGCTCAGTTGGTAGAGCAGCGCATTCGTAATCGGTGCACTTTGTCTCGGTGAGTCGGCTGTAAGCCTTGCGGCACTAGGCTTGCAGCCGATTCGATTCGAAACAAGGGAGCGTCCCAAACACGAATTGAACAACACCGACAGCCGATGCCGCTTTAGCTCATCTGGTAGAGCACATCATTCGTAATGATGGGGTGGCCCGTTCGAGTCGGGCAAGCGGCACCATTTTGTCGATAAAGGGCAACCCGTAAGGGTTGCCCTTTTGCTTTGCTCAGCTGACGATTGCTGCCGCCTTACGATATGGTAATAGACCGGCAGGTGAGGTGGATGGACACGCTTACACCCGAACAGCGTAGTGAGCGAATGAGTAGAGTTCGCTCCAAGGACACGAAGCTAGAGCTGCGTGTTAGGCGTCTCGTCCACGGAATGGGCTACAGGTACCGCCTTTATCGCAAGGATTTACCTGGTAAACCCGATCTTGTTTTCCCCACCCGCCGCAAAGTGATCTTCATACACGGGTGCTTTTGGCATCGGCACGGTGACCCAGAATGTCGTTTAGCGCGTTTGCCGAAGTCGAGACTGGACTTTTGGCTACCGAAGCTATCCGCCACCAAAGAACGCGACGCCAAAACTCTGTCTCGTCTCGAAAATCTCGGATGGGAGGTGCTGACAGTTTGGGAATGTCAGGTCCGAGAGATCGAGACACTTGAAAAAAGAATCAGAGAATTTCTCGACCCATGAATGCAGTAGAACTTTTTGTAGGCGCCGGTGGGCTTGGCATGGCCGTCAGCCAAGCGGGGTTCAAACCCCAGCTCGTGGTCGATTGGGATCAGTGGGCTTGCGACACGATCCGACAAAACCAGAAGGCGGGCTTGCAGCCATTCGCAAGCTGGCCTTTGGTGCAAGGAGATGTCCGGCAGATTAAATTTTCAGAGATTGAGGCGTCCATCGACTTGGTTACAGGTGGTCCGCCTTGCCAGCCATTCTCTATGGGTGGGCTGCACAGAGCGTTTTTAGATGAGCGCGATATGTTTCCGCAGGCCATTCGAGCAATTCGTGAGCTTCGCCCGAGGGCCTTCGTATTCGAGAACGTGAAGGGCCTTACCCGCAGCGCGTTTGCCAATTATCTCGAATACATCAGGCTTCAGCTTAGACATCCCGAACTGGTCGCGAAGTCGGGGGAGACCTGGCACGATCATCTGGTGCGACTGGAAGATTACGAAACCAAGGGAAAATTTAAAGGCCTTCAATACAACGTTGTAATGCGAGTCCTTAATGCGGCGAATTATGGCGTGCCGCAGAAACGCGAACGGATTTTGATCGTGGGGTTTCGCTCTGATACCAATGTGGAGTGGCATTTCCCCGAGCATACCCATTCGCAGGACGCCTTGCTTTGGTCCCAATGGCGTAGCGGGGAATACTGGGATCGACACCAAGTGGCGAAGCGCGACCGACCGGCCGAGACAGCAGGTCGAGCTCGCGCGCTGAAGCTATTGCAGCAGCCGGCCGGCAGCCCTTGGCTAACTGTGCGAGATGCCATTGCTGATCTGCCCGATCCTGAGCTTCATCCATTGTTGGCGGTAGCTCAGTTCCGCGATCATCGATTCCAGCCGGGCGCGCGGTCATACCCTGGCCACACCGGTAGTCCGTTAGACGAACCTGCCAAGACGCTTAAGGCCGGGGTGCATGGAGTGCCCGGTGGTGAGAACATGCTGCGCCGCCCCGATGGTTCGGTTCGCTATTTCACGATACGTGAGTCTGCCCGACTGCAGACCTTCCCCGATGAAATGATCTTCCATGGGTCTTGGACCGAGACCATGCGCCAGCTCGGGAACGCCGTTCCAACCAGGCTAGCGCAGGTGGTAATCCAGAAAGTACGCGATAGCCTCACAGGAACCGTTTGATCCGTTCCATCATCCTGGCTGCCCGTTCATCTGCAGGCTCCTGCCCGAGCCTTTGAATACTGTCGCCGATTTGTGCCCTTGCGAGAGTCTGGCGCTCGGGCGTGCCAACTGGTCGTCCCCCGCGCCCTGGGTGAAGCGAATCCCAAAGGGACGGGCGCCCCGACATTCGTTCACCACCAACGACTTTGCTGCCGAAGCCCATCCCGTTCCACGCTGGCCGGAACGTGGCGATAAGCACTGACTCCGCCAAGGTGATATATGCGTCTTGCAGCACAAGGAACCGACAGCGGAAATCCTCTAGTCTGAAATCGGTGTCAAGTCCTGCTGCTTCGACTTCACGAATGGAGTCAGCGTGGTGGCCGAGTCTCGTCCAGAGTCTGGCTTGCGCGGTAGGTCTAGGATTGAAACCCTGCTTGGCATTTTCTCGGACAGCACTTCCGATATATACGGGGTACTTCGTCCCGCCTGCGCCATCATCTAGGGCCACAAGATCGGCGTAAGCGGAATGATTGCCCGTGTAGTAAAGCGCGTAAACGCCGGCCCCGGTGAAACGGTCGGAGGGAGGTAGCGAATGGAGGGGTTGTTCGAGCAATTCAACGGCCAGAGTAACGCCGACGTTTTCCACGGCCAGAGGGTCAAAAGGTGTCATTAGCCTGCTTCCTGCATTTTGCAGGAAGGCTAACTGAAGACGGTGGCGGCTTCTAGGCCCGAGATGCCGCATGGTCTGCTCTGGTCGCGTGTGGTACTTGCGGAGCAGCTTCGCCTGACGCTGAGCTGTCAGAGCTGTTTCGACACGACAGACGAGCACCTGGGCAGCCTGGAAAGTGTTGGTTTTCGCCGAGAGAAATCTTTGAGATATTTGGTTCGTCGACTGCAAACGTCGATAAGGCTTTCGGCGGCCAAATCAGCCGAGACCCACTCTGGATGACAACAGAGGTTCGGGTCCGATCTGCGGCGATACGGCTGCGGATGTCCCCCATGACAGTTCCGTCATGCTGGGAATCCGAGAGCCGCAGATATGACACACGAACCGAAGAAAATCACCTCAGAAGAACTGGCCGAGCTTCACTCCCTTCCTGATGACGCCCTTGTGACCGCTACGGAGGCGGCTGCATTCCTGCGCCTCAAGGATGGCACCCTCGCCTGGTATCGATGCAAAGGCGGTGGCCCCGCTTATGTCCGCATCGGTGGCAAAAGCGTTCGTTATCGCATGGGCGATGTTCGCGAGTATGCGAAAGGGCAACGCCTCAGCGAAGGCCGTCAGCGGGCGGCCGCCGCGATGCTCGCAGCAACTAGCGTGCGGAGGGCTTGCCAATGAACAGGCAAAAAGAAGCCCGCGGGCAAGGCGGGCTGCAGGAGAGCACAACTCAGGGGATTCACGGAAACAATGATGCCGTAGGGCTCTCCCGAAGAACGCCATTGTTCGACGACGCGCTGGCTTATCGTAAGGCCCGGCTT
>NZ_JACIYP010000302.1 GCF_014359905.1 Hoeflea sp.
ATCTGCAATCTTCGCGGGCCGCTCCCCAAACGGCGAGAACATGCTGCCCGACGTTCAGCGCCTGCGCATGCTGCTCGCGTCTCTCTCCAAGCACTACGACACGGTGATCCTCGACGCGCCGCCCGTTCTTGTCGGCGCGGAGGTCATTCACTACGCGCAGATGACCGACGCGACGGTCTTCGTCGTGCGGTGGGGAAAGACGCCGAAAGACGTCGTCCTCGACGGGCTTCGCCAGTTCGCGGGAACGCAGGCTCAAATCGCCGGCATCGCCCTCGCGCAAGTCAACCCCAAGCTTTACAAGCGCTACGCAGAGGTCGGCCTTCACTATAGATATCCCGCGCGGCAGAAAACGGCAGCGAGGTTGCGGTAGATGAGCAGCGTGCCGCTTCCCACCCCCGCCCTTTTCGTGACGCAATACTACCGGCCGGAACTCATCGGCTCGGCGCCGTTTTGCGGCGACATGGCCGAATGGCTGCGGCTGAACGACATTGCCGTGGAGGTGTTGACGTCGAGACCGCACTACCCCGCGAACGAGGTTTTCGAGGAATACAGATCGGGTGACAAGGACCGGGAGGTCCTGAACGAGGTGGCTGTGCGGCGCCTGCCAACGCGCGTGCCGAAGGGTGGCGGCGCGCTCCAAAGGGCTGCCTCCGCCGGCTATTTTCTCGTGCAAGGCCTTTCGTTGCTCGCGCGCGGCGCCGTGGCCAGGCAGGCACTCGTCATCTCGCTCTCGCCCTCGATCTTCTCGGTCGTGCTCGCCATCTGCGCCCGCGCGCGGGGCGGGCGCCACATCGTTCTGGTTCACGACATCGAATCCGGCCTCGCCGGAGGTCTCGGCATAGCGGGCGGAAACGCCTTTATCAAAACCTTGCGCCTGATCGAGAGGACGGCGCTGAACCGTGCCGATCTCATCGTCGTCTTGTCGGAGGAGATGAAGCGGCAACTGGAGGCGCTGGAGGTGAAGCGCCCGATCCGGACACTTCCTATCTGGATCGACACCAAAACCATCCATCCGCTGCCGGCCCCCGCGAACCGCCCGTTGACGCTGCTCTACAGCGGCAATTTTGGCCGCAAACAATCGCTGCACCAGGTGCTGGGGCTTGCGGGCATTCTGAAGGAAACGGACCCGGACATCCGGATCGTCCTGCGGGGTGGCGGCAGAGAGGCCGATGCACTCGCCGAATGCGCGCGGGAGAAGAATCTCGACAATGTGGCGTTCCAGCCGCTCGCGCCGCCTGAGCGGCTGAACCAGGCACTGAGCGACGGCGACATACATCTCGTTCCGCAAAACCCCGACGGGGCGGACTTCGCGGTTCCTTCGAAGATCTACGCGATCATGGCGGCAGGCAGGCCCTTCATTGCGACCGCCCGCCAGGGCAGTCAGATATGGCGCCTCCAGGAAACGACGGATGCCTTTCTCTGCGTGCCACCGGACGATCCGCAAGCCTTCGCAACCGCCGTCAGACGCCTTGCCGCGGACCCGGTGCTGCGCAACCGGCTCGGCCAACACGGACGCGCCTATGTGGAGACCCATCACACAAAGGCGAATGTGCTGCGCGAATTCATGAACGCCGTCACGCAATGCGACAGCAACCGCAAGGAAACATGACATGCCGCCAGAGCTGCTGATTCTGGAGCCGGATGCGCGAGGCCATGCCTTCGAATGGCTGCAACACATCATCGAATATTCGGCGACGGACCGGCATCCCGCCAGACTCGCCCTCGCCGTTCCCGCGCCGCTTGCTGAAAAGCTCTCGGCCTGGATGGAGACCCGCAAGCTGCACAATGCGGAACTGCACCCGCTCACTTCACGAGAGACGGAGCTCTGCATGCACCGGCGTCTTGCCGTCAGCGGACTTGCCCGCTGGCGGACGATGCGCCGGCATCTCGCCGAGAGCGGCGCACCGCAAGGCCTGTTCCTCGGGATGGATCACCTTTCGCTGCCCCTCGCCCTCGGGCTCGGCTTCGGCGGCCGCAAGGTTTCCGGCATCCTGTTTCGTCCTTCGGTTCACTACCAGACGGACAATCCAGGCCGCCTCAGCTTTCGCGAGCGCCTGCGGGATTTGCGGAAGGATATTCTCTACCGCCTCATGTTCCGCAACCGGGCGGTGAAGGCCGTGTTTTCGCTCGATCCCTATTTTCCCTCCTACAGCACCCGGCACTATGTCAGCGGCGACAAGACGAAGCCGCTTTCCGATCCGGCACATCCCCGCGACGACGGCGCCGCTGCTGCGTCGGCTCCGTCTCCCTTTCCGGCCGGCAGGACGTCCTTTCTCCTCTTCGGCGTGCTCACCGAGAGAAAGGGCGTGCTCGTTCTTCTCGAAGCGCTGCGGGCGCTCGATGTGGAGACCGCCAGCCGCGCCGCGATCTTCATCGCCGGCGAGATCGCCCCCGAGATCAGAGGCGCCGTGAACGAGCTCAGAGACGAAGTGCAGCAGAACAATCCCGGGCTTTGGCTCGAAGTCGAGGACCGGCATCTCTCGACGGAGGAGATATCGGCATTCACGCGGCATTGCGATGTGGTGCTCGCTCCCTATCAGCGCTTCGTCGGTTCGAGCGGCATTCTGCTCTGGGCGGCCGGTGCGGGTAAGCCGGTGCTGACGCAGGGCTATGGTCTTCTCGGGAAGCTCGCGCATGACTATCGCCTCGGCACCACCTGCGAGACGACATCGCCCTCGGAACTCGCCTTCGCCATCGAGGCGGCCGTATCGGCAGGCCCGGAAACGCTTTGCGATCCTTGCGGGATTGCCCGTTTCCTGACGGGACGCACTCCACGAACGTTCTCATCGCAACTCTTCAACGGCATGTTCCATGGCCCCGCGCCGGCGCCAAAGCCCGAAAGGGTCACACAGGGCGATGCATCGGCCATGAACTGGTCACGCTCGCGCGCGCCATGATCACACCATTTGCGCCACCGCGATGCCAAACAGGTTCGAGTGGTCCATGAACAGTGAGAGCCTCGCATGAGAGGATCGGTTTCGTCGATCAAGGCCAGCGCCACCGGCGCGCGCAGCGCCCCGAAGCAAATATCCGAGCCTGTGGTATGCGGGGCGGTCGCGGCTGTCGAGATGGCCGCCATCGTAACGGCGAGTGCGCTCGCCTATTCCCTCTGGCTCGTGCGGGCACCTGACATTTTCTGGCCGAACTACGTTCTCGTTACCCTCTTCGGGGCCCTCGTCGCGGTAAACCTCTTTCACGCATTCCGTGCCTACAGTTTCGATGTACTGACGAATGCCACCGAAAGCCTGAAGCGGATGACGGTTGCCTGGTCGAGCGTCGGCGTCACGCTCGTGGCGGTCAGCTTCTTCACCAAATCCTCCGAAGACTACTCACGCGCCTGGTCGGCGCTGTGGTTCGTGTCCGGGTGGATGTCGCTGACCGTCATCCGGATTACGGTATATCTGCGCAGCCTCGCCTGGGTGAACGAAGGCAGGC
>NZ_JACIYP010000303.1 GCF_014359905.1 Hoeflea sp.
AGGATGCAAAGGCTGCGCTGGATCGCCTTGATCCGCACCCTTTCGATCAGAGGATCGAACTGGGCGACGGCATCGCGGCCAGCTTCATTCCGGCCGGACATCTTCTTGGGGCGGCCCAGATCCGACTTGAGGTCGGCGGCAGGGTTGTCCATTTCAGCGGCGATCTGGGCCACGATCCCGATCCGCTGATGCGACCGCCGAAACCATTCGGCGAGGCCGATGTGCTGGTCTGCGAATCCACCTATGGCAACCGGTCCCATCCCGATACGGACCCCGAGGCCGAGCTGGCCCCGGTCCTCAAACGCACCTTTGCCCGTGGCGGCACGGTGCTGATTCCGTCCTTTGCCGTCGGACGGGCGCAAGGCCTTATGCTGCATATCGCACGATTGATGGGACGGGGCGACATTCCTTACGTCCCGGTGTTCCTCAACAGCCCGATGGCGGTGGACGCGACCGAGATCTATCACCGCCACCACGACGAACATCACGTCAGCCGCGAAGATTGCGTCGCGATGTTCGAGATCGCCAAACGCGTGAACACGGTCGAGCAATCCAAGGAGTTGAACACGCGCCAGGGTCCGATGATCATCGTATCCGCCAGCGGCATGCTGACCGGCGGGCGTATCCTGCACCATCTTGCAAGCTTTGGTGGTGATCGGCGGAACACGATCCTGCTGTCAGGTTTTCAGGCTGGAGGCACGCGTGGCGCGGCGCTGGCCGGGGGAGCGCGGAGTTTGCGCATGTTCGGACGAGAGTTCCCGATCGAGGCCGAAGTGGTTCAGCTCCAGTCCTTTTCCGGGCACGCCGACGCCGACGAGATCCTGCGCTGGATGTCCGCCGGTCCCGCCCCCGCGATGACTTATCTGACTCATGGGGAACCTTCGGCTGCCGACACCCTGCGATTCCGCGTCGAACATGAGCTTGAGCGACCCGTGCGCGTCCCGGAGCACCTCGAGTCCGTCTATCTGGACCGGCCGCGATGACCGATACGCTTTCTCTTATCCCATCCGGCATAGACACCTACCGACAACCGGTCGTCTACATGCATGAGGATTGCCATGTCTGCCGCTCCGAGGGGTTTGCGGCCCAGACTCGAATACGGATCGACCTTAAGGACCGGTGGATCATTGCCACCTTGAATGTGGTCGGTCGTGGGGCATGGCTTGCCGTGGACCAGGCGGCATTGTCAGTTTCCGCCTGGGCGGCCCTTGAAGCGCAGGCGGGGGACAGGGCCGCGTTCTCGCACCCTGAACCGCCCGCTTCCGCGTCGATGATCCGGGCGAAAGCCTATGGCGAAAGACTGGATCAGGCCGGTTTCGCAGGAATCGTCAGCGACACCCTCGACAATCGGCTTTCGGATCTCGAGCTTGCCGCATTCGTTACCGCCTGTGCGGGCGACAGGCTGGACGAGGTCGAGACCGTGGCGCTGACCCGCGCCATGAAGGATGCCGGGCAGACGCTCGACTGGGGGGACCGGGCCGTTCTCGACAAACACTGCGTCGGCGGATTGCCGGGCAACCGGACGACGCCGATCGTCGTCGCCATCGTCGCGGCGGCGGGGTATCTGATCCCCAAGACGTCGAGCCGTGCGATCACCTCGCCGGCGGGGACGGCCGACACGATGGAGGTCATGGCGCCAGTCGCCTTGGACGCCGCCGCGCTGCGCCGGGTGGTCGAAGCGGAAGGCGGCTGCATCGTCTGGGGCGGCGGGCTCGCGCTCAGCCCCGCCGATGATCACTTCATCCGTGTCGAACGCCCGCTCGATTTCGACTCCACCGGTCAGCTGGTGGCCAGCGTGCTGTCGAAAAAGGCGGCGGCCGGTGCCACGCACGTTCTGATCGACCTGCCGGTCGGACCCACGGCCAAGGTGCGGTCGGCCGGGGCCGCCGAAGCCCTCGGTGCCCGGCTGTCATCGGTGAGCGAGGCGTTGGGTCTGAACCTGGCGCTGCACATCAGCGACGGTGTGGCCCCCGTGGGACGGGGCATCGGTCCGGCGCTGGAAGCCATGGACGTGCTGGCGGTTCTGCGGCGCACGCCGGACGCGCCTGTGGATCTGCGCGAACGGTCGCTGGACCTGGCCGGGCATCTTCTGGACCTCGCGCCGGACGCCGCGGCGGGGCAGGGACGGGACCGTGCGCAGGCGCTCCTCGACAGTGGCGCCGCGGAAGCGAAGTTCATGGCAATCTGCGCGGCACAGGGCGGTTTCCGCGAACCCGGAAGCGCGGAACAGCGCATCGACATACGCGCCCCTCATGCGGGCCAGCTGACCGCCATCGACAACCGACGCATCGCGCGCATCGCCAAGCTGGCCGGTGCCCCGCGTCAGAAGAGCGCCGGCATTCGCCTGCTGGCGCGAATCGGTGATCGTGTGGACAAGGACCAGCCGCTCTATGAACTCCATGCCGAGACACCGGGCGAACTGGCCTATGCCCTCGCCTATGCCGAGTCCCAAACCGGCGTGCTCACGCTGTCCGAGGAGGTGTGATGATCCTTGTTACATTTCCCGAGATGAGACCGCTGGCCGAAGATCTGGCCCCCGCGATCGGGGCGGAACTGCGCGAGCTCGACTGGCACCGTTTCCCCGATGGCGAAAGCCTGATCTCGCTGCCCGGCAATCTGGACGGGGCCGACGTGGCGCTGCTGGCGACATTGCGCGATCCCGACCGCCTTGCCCTGCCTTTGCGCTTCGCCGCGGCGACGGCCCGCGAGATGGGCGCACGCCGCGTCGGATTGATCGCCCCCTATCTCGGCTACATGCGGCAGGACCGCCGTTTCGAAGCCGGGCAGGCGGTCAGCGCGCCGCTGTTCGCGCAATTCCTGGGGGAGAGTTTCGACTGGATGGTGACGGTCGATCCGCATCTGCACCGCATCGCGCGGCTGGACGATGTCTTCCCGATTCCGGCGATGCGCGCCGTCTCGGCCCCGCTTCTTGCAAGCTGGATCGAGACGAACCTACCCGACGCCGTTCTCCTTGGTCCCGATAGCGAGAGCCAGCAATGGGTGGCCGAGGTGGCCCGGTTGGCCGGACGGCCCTACGAGGTCTTGCGCAAGGTGAGGTCCGGCGACCGCAGGGTCGATGTCAGCGTGCCCGAAAGCACGGCGCTGCAGTCAGGCACACCGGTGATCCTTGACGATATCGCATCCTCCGGGACCACGATGGCGCGCGCCGTCGAAAGGTTGCTTGCCTCCGGAACCGCCGCGCCCGTCTGCCTGGCCATCCACGCGGTCTTCGCGGACGGCGCGCAGGACGCCATCCTGTCGGCCGGTGCGGCAAGGGTTATTACCACCGACACCATACCCCATCCATCGAATGCGATTGGAGTTGCCGGTTTATTGGCCGAAGCGATCCTTTCTGTGGTGACAGCCCTTGACCTTCCCGTTGCCGGAA
>NZ_JACIYP010000304.1 GCF_014359905.1 Hoeflea sp.
AGCACATTCCTGAGCAGATATCTTCGTGCGTGCCCATTGCTATCGTCAGACTCGTCATATCGCCTTCAATTCTGGCAATATCTGGTTCGATGGCCATGAGGATGCGGAGATTGCCCGCGGATCCGCCTCGTTTGCCTTGACGCGCGGTGAAACCAGCCTGTTTGACGCCATGACAAGGGAAAAATGAACATGATGACCTTGCAAATCGTCAATGCAAATGTCTCCCGGGTGCCGTTCTTCCGATTTCTCAACTTCGAGGTCCAGAGCATGGACAGTCTCCATGCCGAAGCTGAGATGACCTTTTTAGAACGCCATATCGGCAACCCGGTCATGGAGCATTACCACGGCGGCATAATCGCAAGCTTCATGGAAGCCACTTCTGCAATCGCTGTTCAGCCGGATTTTGCGGACGTCCCTGCCAAGCCGATCAATCTTACCGTCGATTATCTCAGGCCGGGCGTGAGAGGCCCGCTCTATGCCCGCGCTACGGTGACGCGCAAAGGCAAGCGCATCGCGAGCGTGAGGGTGATGGCATGGCAGACGGACCAAGAAAAACCAGTCGCGGAAGGGCTTTACCACTTCCTTTTGGTCTGATCGCAATAGTTGCGATCATTAAATTCCTGTTTGCGTGGCGCAACTGGCGTTATCCCTGTCGCAGATCCCTTCAAGAAGAAGCCTAATGAGCATGTCAGAAAACTCGGGCAGTGAAAGATACCCCTGCTTTTCTGCCTTGTTGGGATCGAACCACTCCACCGTCCAATTCAGGGCACCCAACATAACCTGACGCAGGGGTACAATTTTGATATCGGACCTGATAGCATCGTCTTGCTGCGCTTCGCGAAGAACCCTGTCCCAGAGTCGTCCGTATTCATGTCGAATCTTCCTGTGTCGCTCCCTGAAATGTTTGGGTAGCATACCGTAGCTTCTGATGTTGGCAGACGTGAATTCGCTTGCCTTGAAGAGAAAATGAAGATGTGTCCAGATTGCGGTCGCGATCCTTGCATGATGGTCATATGGCTTATGAAATTCTTCGACTGCGGCGCTGACACCAGATAGCAAATCGCTCAATCCGGCGTTCAGAACCTCGTTTACGATCTCTTCTTTGGATTTGAAATGGTAGTATACGCTGCCTGCCTTCATATCGGCTTCTGTCGCGATCTGTCTTAGCGTTGTCGCTTTGTAGCCATTGTCCCTTAGCACGCATGCTGCCGCCCTCAGGATTTCCGCGCGGGTATTTGCGGCCTTGGTGATCGATTTAGCTGCTTGGACGGGAATGGCGGCGCTTGTCTTCTGCCCCTCTGTGTTAGCTTTGTGGCGCGTACACATTCCGTCGAGTATCAGTTTGCTCATACGGTCCGAGAGGACACTCACGGGATATCGATCCACATCATACCATTCAACAGTCCAGTTCATTGCGCTCAAAACGAACTGGCGGATCGCGGTTATGGAAATGTCGCTTCTCAGGTGGCCGGCACGCTCCGCGTCTTTCAGAAAACTGCTCCATACCTCTGCATACGCGGCACGCAACTCACGGTGTGGGGCGCGGGCCTCATCCGACAGCATCGGATAGTTCCGGATATTGGCCGAGGTGAAGTCGCTGTCAGCCAAGAGAAAGGTGAGGTGCGTTTCGATGAGAATGGCGAAGGTCTTGCGAAAGTCCGGTATCTTTGCCAATCGGACGATGGCGCTGACCTTTTCGTAGAGTTCCCGAACCCCGATATCCAGCACTTCACTCAGAATTTTATCTTTTGATTCAAAATGATAATAGATGCTTCCGGCCTCTATTCTAGATTTCTGCGCGATGTCGCGCATCGTTGTCGCATAGAAACCTTCGTGCCGGAAAAGGTGAGCCGCCGCAGAAAGAATCTCCCCGCGAGTCCTCTCTGATTTGCTCAGATCGTCTTCCGTATTCTTGATTGCATCAAACGATCGTACCATTGGCTGTCGATACTTGTCTGCCACAAGAGTGTCCATTGCAATAAATCTAACAATTGTTAGAATGAACGATGAGACGCTTCGAATCAAGATCTTTACCAAGATGATACCGGAAAAGGAGGACCTCCATATGAGAGGGTTAAGGGGAAAACGCGTGATCATAACCGGCGGCGGCAGCGGCATCGGACGCGCGGTTTGCGAACGTTTCGGTGAAGAAGGTGCCGAGGTTGCGATTTTTGACCTGAACGACGAGGGAGCGCATGAAACGACCCGTTTGATCCAGCAAGCGGGGGGAACGGCGCAAGCATTCAACGTGGACATCACCGACCGCACCCAGGTCGACAAGGCCGTAGCCGCAGTCGAGGCCGGAGGCCCGATCGATGTGCTGGTGAACAATGCGGGATGGGACGAGATCAAACCGTTCCTCGACACGGACGAGGCCCTTTGGAAGAAGGTTATCGACATCAACCTTTACGGCCCGCTCAATATGCACCACGCGGTGTTGCCGGGCATGGTCAAGAACGGTGGCGGCCGCGTGATCAACATCGCCTCGGACGCCGGCCGCGTCGGCTCGTCGGGAGAGGCCGTTTACTCGGCCTGCAAGGGCGGGATCATCTCGTTCACCAAAACGGTCGCGCGGGAACTGGCGCGCAAAGGCGTCCAGTTGAACGCTGTCGCGCCAGGCCCGACCGACACGCCGCTCTTTGCCCAGATTGCTCAGGGTGAGGGCGGTGAAAAGATCGCAGAAGGTCTCAAGCGGGCCATTCCGATGAAGCGGCTGGCAAAGCCGACAGACTATCCGGGAATCATCTGTTTTCTGGCATCCGACGACGCCGGGTTCATCACAGGCCAGGTCATTTCGGTTTCAGGTGGCTTGTCGATGCACGGGTGATCGCGTCGCGATGCGATGTGATACGGCACAGCCGTAAGGCCGTGCCACAGGCGCGGCCTTGTCTGGCTTAGAGAAAGGTCAAGGATGTTCCAGCCATCTCCCGACATTCAGCGTTCAAGTACGCTTGCCGCTTTTCTGGCTGACTGTGCCGCGGACAGCTATGAAGATCTCGTCCGCCGCGCCAACGCCGCGCCGGACTGGTTCTGGCGCCGGATCATCGACCATGCCGGCATCCGGTTCAGCCGCCCCTACTTACAGCTTCGCGATATTTTCAAGGGACCCGAATCGATCCGATGGGCCGTTGGCGCCGCTCTGAACCTGACAGAGACATGCCTTGATGCGCGCATCGAGGAGGGGTTGGCGGACAAGATGGTGATCGACTGGGTCGGCGAGGATGCAAGCCGCCGCTGTTGGACCTATGCCGAGCTTGCCGCCGAGACCGCGCGCGTGGCATCGGCGCTTGCCGCGCGCGGGGTGAAACCGGGCGAAAGGGTGGGCATCTACATGCCGATGATCCCTGAAATCGCGGCGG
>NZ_JACIYP010000305.1 GCF_014359905.1 Hoeflea sp.
GTTTTTCCTAAACGGATCATTGAGGAACAAGGGGCCAGAGATCTTTCGGATGTGCTGAGGAATTCGGCCTCACTCAATCAGGAGAGCAATAACGCCGGCCGGCAACCCGCGTTCCGTTCGCGCGGTTTCCTGCTTAACGATTCATATGGCTATCTGTGGGACGGGCAGCCGCTGTTCGGCCTGCACTCGCCGTCGATCGAACTGATCGAACAGGTGGAATTCTTTCGCGGTCCCGCCTCGTTGCAGTACGGGCGTGCCGAGCCGGGTGGTCTGGTCAACCTGCTGCGCAAACGTCCGACCGACGAGCGGTTCGCGACGCTGCGCCTGAATACCGGGACACACGGCTACAGTCATCAGCATCTCGATGCAGGCGGACGCTTCGGCGAGGACCGCCGTTTCGGCTATCGCGTGAATGTCGCCAGCGAGAATAGCGACAATTATCGCGACGGCATCTACACCGATCGCCTTGTTGGCGGCGCATCATTCGACTGGAAGATTTCTGATTTCGCGAAGCTGACGCTGTTCGCGGATTACGCGAAAATCGATGTGCCCTACGATACCGGGCATGTCATCTACAACGGTCGCCCGGCCGATATTCCCTGGAAGCGCAATCTGGATCTGCGCAACGGTCACCATGATTCGGAGAATCAGACCTTTGGCTACGACCTGAATGTCATTCTGTCGCCGAACTGGAAAATCCGAAACCAGTACACCTATCAGGACTACTACATCGACCGTCTGGAGTCGTCAAAAGCCAACCTGAATCAGAACAATGGCAATTACACATTGCGTCAACGCCGTCAGACCACCGATGCCTACAGCCACAATTTCAGTTTCGACCTGATTGGCGATAACCGGCTGTTCGGCATGCGTCACCGCACGGTGCTCGGCGTGCAGCTGACCGAACTTGACCGCACCCTGTTCGCGAGCAACCAGATCAGTTACGCCAGCAACATTTTCAATCCGGCGACGATCAATATCCTGCCGGTCACGCTCAATACCGCTCCCACGCTCAACGATACGAGCTACGGCGGCATCTATGCCGAGGATTTCATCGGACTGACCGACCAGATCGACTTCATGGTCGGTGTGCGCGCCGACAAGTTCCGTGAGACGACGATCAATCTGTCGGCTGCGACGCCGGTTCGCGAAACGGTCACGGAAAGCGCCGTGACACCACGCTTCGGTCTGGTGTATCGACCGATAGAGCCGCTGTCGCTCTACGTGAGCAGGAGTCGCGGCTTCAAGCCCAACGGGCTGGCGTCGCAGGGGACCAACGCGGGCGAGATACTGGCTCCGGAGCGTTCCGATCAGATCGAAGGGGGCTTCAAGCTGTCGTCGCGCGACAACCGCTTGCAGTTCAATGCCGCGGCTTACGAGATCAAGCGGGAGAACGTGGCCTTCTACGATGCGGGCGACAACTTCACCCGGCTGATTCCGGGTCAGCGCCATCAGGGCCTGGAGTTCGAACTGATCGGCGAGCTGATGCCCCGCTGGCGCGTGTTCGCGTCGTATGCGGTGATCGATGCCGACGTGATCGGCGGCGCCAACGATGGGCGCAAGCCGCAGACGGTGCCGGCCAAGTCGGCACGGCTGTGGACCTCGTACGACTTTGCGGGCGCACTGTGCGGGGTGTCGGTATTCGGCGGTGTGTTCGCTCAGGAAAGCACTTTCGCCGACGCGGCCAACACGGCCGAGTTGCCCGGCTACGCACGCGTCGATGTGGGGGCCACGCTGCGACACCGCGTCGGCGAACGGTCAGTGCTGTGGCGCCTGAACATCGACAATCTGTTCGACCGCCGCTACTACTTCGGCAACAACCTGCTGTCGATCACGCCTGCGCAGCCGCTGACCGCGCGCATCGGTCTGGAGATTCCGCTGTGATCGCGGGCACCCTGCGTCCGCTGCTTGCCGCGTTGGGAATCCTTGCGGCGGCCTCGGCCTCCGCCGCCGGTCCGCTGCCGCTGATCGATATCGAACTGGTCGCCGACGGCAGCACGGTGTTTGCGGGAGAGGGCGGCGTATTCACCGAGTTTCCGTTTGCGCCATCGATGGACGGTGACGCAATCGTGTTCGTGGGGCGCCGTGCCGATGGACGCATCGGCATCCATCGCAGTGTCCGCGGCCGGATGAGCACCGTGGTCGACAGCTCGACCGCGATTCCCGCGGGTCAGGGGCGATTTACCGGCTTTGGCGGCGCCCCGGTCGCCGTCGGCGGCGTGACCGCCTTCAGCGGGCTGGGGGCTGACGGCCAGCAGGGCATCTATCTGGCGGAAGCGGGGCAGGTCCGCCGCATCGTCGATCTGACGACAGTGATGCCGGGCTCTGACCTGCGTTTCGCCTATCTGAAGCGCCCGGCCTTCGACGGTCAGCAGCTTGTCTTCATGGGGCGTGCGTCGGACAAGGGGCGTGCCGATGCCGAAAGTCCCTATCAGGGCAGCTATCGCTACGATCTGCGGTCGCAGCGCCTGGACGCCGTCGCGAGTTGGTTGCAATCCGTTCCGGGCGGCGATCAACGCTTCGGCCGCATGGACGACACCTCGACCGCGGGAGGGCGATCGCTGATCACCGCCTACTCGACCGATGGCCGCCCCGGCATATGGAGCGGGGAGGGAGAGCGGCTGGTCGCGCTGCTGGATACCGGCAGTGCCGTACCCGGGCGGGCCGGCGAGACCTTTCTCGGCTTCAACGACGCAGCGTTCGAGCGTTCGTTCGAGACGGGGAACTTCGCCTTCCGTCTGGCAGTGGACGGCAAGGCGCAAAGCGGTGTCTATGCCCGGGTCGACGGTCAGCTGCAGAAGGTGATCGACGTCGATGCCGAATTCTCCGGCGGCGCCGAGAACTTCAGTGGCTTCCGTGCACCGGCCATGCACGGCGATCGTGTGTTCTTCATCGGAGAGAGCCCGAGCGGTCGCCAGGCCATCTACGCATGGCGCAAGGGCAAGCGCTTTCCGGTGATCTCGCGCGACATCGAACTCGGCGGCCGCAAACCCAAGATATTCAAACTCAACCAGGAAGCGGCTGGACCGGAAGGCGTCGCTTTTCACGTCACCTTCGAGGACGGCGCGACGGCAATCTACTATGCGCGCCTGCGCGAGAAGCCCGGCCGCGTCGTGCTGTTCGATGCGCTGCACGGCCGCAGCCGTGGTCAGGTGCAGGGCGGGCAGTTCGTGGAGGGCGGAGGGTGGACGGTGCTCAACGATCACGATCGCATCGTCTGGAAGCTGCCGCCAATGCCGCCCAACGGCATGCTGGAGGTCGATGTCCGCAACTTCGACCCGCGCAGTCAGCTGACGGCGGACAAGAACATATTCCTTGGGCTTTGGGGCACGCTGTTCCAGAACCACGAAAGGATGG
>NZ_JACIYP010000306.1 GCF_014359905.1 Hoeflea sp.
AACCGCATTCAGCATCAGCCTGCTTGCCCTCGCCGCCGGGCTTGGGCAGGCCGCTGCGGCCCAGACGACCGCCGATGTGCTCGACACCTATGCCGACATCGCGCAGGCGAAATACGAGGACAGCCTCGCCGCCGCCCGCGTGCTGAACGATGCCGTGGCCGCGCTGGTCGCGGCCCCTTCGGAAGGGACGCTGCAGGCGGCGCGCGAGGCCTGGCTGGCCGCTCGAGTGCCCTATCAGCAGACCGAGGTCTATCGCTTCGGCAACGCCATCGTCGACGACTGGGAGGGCCGCGTAAACGCCTGGCCGCTGGACGAGGGGCTGATCGACTATGTCGATGCTTCCTACGGCGGGCCGACGGATGCGAATGCGCTCGCTGCGCTGAACGTCATCGCGAACCCGCAGATCACCATCGCGGGTCAGGCCATCGACGCGAGCCAGATCACGCCCGCCCTGATCGCCGACACGCTGAACGAGGCCGACGGGATCGAGACGAACGTGGCGCGCGGCTATCACGCCATCGAGTTCCTGCTCTGGGGGCAGGACCTGAACGGCACCGGCCCCGGCGCGGGGAATCGACCCTACACCGACTATGTGCAGGGCGAAGGCTGCACGGGTGGCAACTGCGACCGGCGGGCGGACTATCTGACGGCGGCGACCGCTCTGCTGGTCAGCGATCTGGAGTTCATGGCCGGTCAGTGGGCCGAGGGCGGAGAAGCCCGGGCTGCAGTCATGGCGGATGAGCGCGCGGGCCTCGTCGCCATGCTGACCGGCATGGGCAGCCTGTCCTATGGCGAACAGGCGGGCGAACGCATGCGTCTTGGCCTGATGCTGAACGACCCCGAGGAGGAGCACGACTGCTTCTCGGACAACACGCATAACAGCCACTATTACGACGGGCTTGGGGTGCAGAACGTCTATCTGGGCCGATATGTCCGCCCGGACGGATCGGTGATCGAAGGGGCATCGCTGGCCGATCTCGTGGCCGGGACCGACACGGCCCTTGACGCAGAGATGCGCGGCCGACTGGACACGACCATGTCCGCGCTCGGCGCCATCAAGACGGCGGCAGAAGGCGGGTTCGCCTATGACATGATGCTGGCTCAGGGCAATGCCGAGGGCGAGGCGCTGATCATGGGTGGGGTGAACGGCCTGATCGACCAGACCCGGAGCATCGAGCGGATCGTCACGGCGCTTGGCCTTGACGGGATCGCCTTCGAAGGGTCCGACAGCCTCGACAACCCCGCAGCCGTCTTCCAGTGATCATGGGGCCGGCGCGATGATCATCTGCCATTGCCAGTCTATCACCGATCGCGACGTTCACGCGGCGATCGACTGGATGCGCGCGGCCGACCCCCACACGATCATCACTCCGGGCAAGATCTACCGCGCCCTGGGAAAAGCGGCGGATTGCGGATCCTGCATGCCGCTTTTCCTGTCCACCATGCGCCAGAACGATAATCTGGAAGTCCCCATGCACCTTCGCGGTCTGCGTCAAGGCCTCGAATCAACACAGGAAAACCACGATGAAGGGCGACGAGAAAGTCATCGACTACCTTAACCGGGCGATCCGGTCCGAATTGACGGCGGTCAGCCAATACTGGCTGCATTTCCGTCTGCAGGAAGACTGGGGCCTTGGCCGCATGGCGAAAAAGAGCCGCGAGGAAAGCATCGAAGAGATGCACCATGCCGACATGCTGATCGCGCGGGTCATCTTCCTTCAGGGACATCCGAACCTGCAGAAACTCGACCCCCTGCGGATCGGCCAGACCCCGCGCGAGACGCTGGAATGCGACCTGGCCGCGGAACAGGAGGCCCGCGCGCTCTACAAGGAAGCACGCGAATACTGCGCGCAGGCGGGCGACTATGTGACGATGAAGCTGTTCGAGACGCTGCTTGCCGATGAGGAAGGGCATATCGACTTCCTGGAAACCCAACTCGATCTTTTCGACAAGCTCGGAGCCGAACGCTATGCCCTTCTCAACGCCTTGCCGATGGACGAGGCCAAGTAACCGCATCGTCCTGGCGGGTTTGTCCGGTGTCGTTCTGAGCGTTGTTTCTGCGGCGGCACAGGATCTTGGTGACCCGCACCTGAACGTGATCCCCCGCACGCCGGAAGAGGCGGCGCGCATTGCCGCCGTGACGGCCTTGCCCATCGACCTGTCTCTGACAGCCGCGTTCGAGGATTTGCCCGGCGGGGCCGCCACCGTGCGGGCCCGCACAACGGCGGATGCGTTTTCCGCTCCGTCGGGCAACATCAGTTTCGACCGCGAACTGGAGTTCCGGGTAGGCAACGGCCTGTTCCGCAAGCTCTGGGTGTCGGCGCCGTCTTCGACATTGGCTTCGGATGGGCTGGGGCCGCTCTACAACGCACGCGTCTGCCAGTCCTGCCATATCAAGGACGGGCGCGGCCACCCGCCCGAGGGGCCTGATGACGACGCGGTGTCGATGTTCCTGCGCATCTCGATCCCGGCGCTGGCCGATGCGCCGATGACCGCCGAGATGGCCGAAATCGCCGACTATCTCGCCACGCTGCCCGATCCTGTCTACGGTGGCCAGTTGCAGGATTTCGGCACCGCCGGTCATCCGGCCGAATACCGGCTGGACATCACTTATGAGGACGTTGAGGTCGCGCTGTCGGAAGGCGAGACCGCGACCCTGCGCCGGCCGACCTATGCCGCAGAGGACCTCGGCTATGGACCGTTGCACCCGGACGCGATGCTGAGCCCGCGCGTCGCGCCGCAGATGATCGGCCTTGGCCTCTTGGAGGCGATCCCGGCGGCCGACATCCTGGCGCTGGCGGACCCCGAGGATACCGATGGCGACGGCATCTCCGGTCGGCCCAACATCGTTTGGTCGGTAGAATTCGGCCAGCCCATGCTGGGCCGCTTCGGCTACAAGGCCGGGATGCCGACAATCCGCGAGCAATCGGCGGCGGCCTTTGCGGGCGATATCGGGATTTCGACCCCGCTCTTTCCCGACAACTGGGGCGATTGCACGGAAGCGCAAGCCGACTGCCGCGCCGCCATCCACGGTGACGACGCCGGTCAGGGCGGCTTCGAGGTGGATGCCGAAGGGCTGGACCTTGTTACCTTCTACAGCCGCAACCTCGGCGTGCCCGCTCGGCGGAACCCTGACGACCCGCAGGTTCTGCGCGGCCGGGAGGTGTTCCACGAGACCGGCTGCACATCGTGTCACCGCCCCAGCTTCGTCACTCACAGGCTGGAAGATCAGCCCGAACAGAGCTTCCAGCTGATCTGGCCCTATACCGACATGCTCTTGCATGACATGGGCGAAGGTCTGGCCGACAACCGCCCCGAGGCGCGCGCCACGGGCACCGAATGGCGCACCGCGCCG
>NZ_JACIYP010000307.1 GCF_014359905.1 Hoeflea sp.
AGCGGGTGCTTGATGAAATGCTGCTTGAGAGCATCCGCAATACCCTTTTCCTTACTCGTGCTCGCCAGTTTCAACACCGCCTGACCATCCTTCCAGTCGATTGGCGCCTTGGTTCGCTTTGCCTTTTCACTCTGGAGAAGTGACAAAGCAGCGGGCTCTATCGTACCGGAGGTCCAAATTTCAAAACGGTGTTCAGCCTCACGAAACCTGTCATGGCCGCGCAGGTAGGCGCGAATAGTCGGAATCTTCTCCAGCCATTCATTGACCTCCCCAATCGTCAAAACGCCGCCAGGCTCCTTGCCCTTACACTCAATGGCAGTGATTGAGGCCGATTGATGTGTCACCTTCAGAACATCAATTTCGGCTGGCTTTCCGGTTTGCGGGTCTTTGGCCATCACATTCATGTCGATGGATACGGCATCGCAACGGGCCAGATAGCCCGCCACAAGCTCGAAAAGGACTCCTCGGAGATTCCCATTTCGTCCCTCGATCTCAAGGAGGTTGTCCATAAGGGACATGAGCCGCTCAGGGCTGGAAGAGGCATACGCCGCAGCATTTTTCAGCACTTCCATCAGGGAGGTGATGGCAGCGCCGACCCGTTTGCCGAACAGGTCCTTCGGCGTTGCCATGAGAACACCGGCAGCATGACCCGCTGTAAGCGCGGCACCTGAAAACTCATCAGCAACGATGATGGACAGGACGCCGATATCCTTAAGGGTAGATTTCAGCATTCTAGCTTTGCGGACAAAGTACTGGACTTCATTCGCTCCAAGCCTGCCTTCGGCGAACACATCGGCCACCACAAAGCCCGGCTTACCAGGCCCCAGAAGCGGCAAGAGATAGCTTGGTCCCGCGAGATCAAATGCAAATGGACCAATGGGTTTCAATTCAGGCTCGCCGCGCACTCGCACAGTGTTAAAGCTGACTAGGCCAATCTTCCGCGCCCACTCCCGAATACCATCAAGTAGAATACGCTCCGTCAGGTCACGCGCCCTTAGTCCTGTTAGCGAAGCGTTCGCCAATGACATCGGCAATTCGTAATGAGCTACATTGTCGAAATAAACTTCGCGCACGAAGCCAGCTCTAAGCAGCCCTTTGGCTACCGCCTCGACAGACAGTTGTCCTGCCACGGGAATAAGAGGCGCAGAGCTGATGACCGGGAAGTCATCCCTACGTATGAGACCCCCTCGGGCAATCATGCCATCAATGGCGATGCCGAAAACCGACCCAGTTGCCCTCAGGTCTCTCATGAAGTTGGCCCAGAAGCGTTCGCTGTTCCGATCCTTCTCGAGGTAAAGAAAAGTTTCACGCTTTGGCAGCATAGCAATAGGAAAACGCCGAACAGGCTTCGGCGCACGCGATATGCGCTGCCGCGCCGCCTCTGCCGTCAAGCCGGACGCAATCAAGGCCTCCGCGACTAACGAAGACCGCGAAGGACCATGTTCCGAGAGGTACTGTTGTATCTGATCCGCCATAATGTCACACTGCTTAATTTATTAATTATACTACCTTCATTGGCCTTGTTTTTCAACGCTTTCACTAACCGTATATAAATCAATAGGTTAGATAGCTCTATTTCGCCGTATGAGGGGATGCGATGTCACAATACCGTCTGACCGCACTCGAAAAGCTGTCCTGAAATAGCTGGCACAAAATAGTAGAGGCCGCCTAAGCGGCGGCCTCTGTCTCGCTGGGTTGCAGGTTGCCGAGATAGTCAGCCGCTTTGGCGGCTTGGCTGGCGGCGGTGAAGATGGCCTTCTTGTCGGCCTTCATGACTTCCAGCCAGTGGCCCAGGTACGCGGCGTGGTCAGCACGCGGCTCCAGTGAGATGCCAAGCTCGGCGCACAGGAATGCAGCGCCCAGCTCGGCCACAAGCTCTTCCATCGCATAGGCGTTATCGCCGAACCGCTTGCCGAACTGCCGGTCACACCGGTTGGATGCTCCGGTCCAGTGGGTCAGCTCGTGAAGCAGCGTTGCGTAGTAGCTCTCGGTGGGTGAGCTGGTCGCAGTGCCAAGGAAGCGGCCCCGCTCGGGCACCTGAATGGCATCAGCCACGCGGTCATAATAGGCCCGCTCGCCGCCATGCTTGATGACAGCGCCGGTCGCTTGGATGTAGGCGTCGGCATGGGCGATAGTTTCAGCGGGATTGGCCGGTGCCGGTACTGCCGGCAGCGCATAGCCGTCCACCTGATCGGCGTTGAAGACGTAGCTCGCTTTGGCAACGAAGCGTTTGCGTCCGTTCTCGCCATCATCATCGGCGTCGGGCGCGTCGTCGCTTTGAAGCTCTTTATAGAAGACTACAAGACTGGACTTCTCGCCCTTGCGAACCTGCGCTCCGACGGATTGCCACTGGCGGTATGTGCCCCAGAGACCGGATGAGAAGCCCGTCAGTTCAGCCGATGCCCAGAGGCTGATCACGTTCACGCCCCGGTAGTGCGCGCCGGTGGCAACATTCTGCGGCCGGTGAGACGCGGAGCTGCTGCGATGCCAAGGCATCTGGAATGTCCCCTGCCCGGCTTCGATTGCGGCGACGATGCGGTCAGTGACCTGGCTGTAAACGTCTGCCCGTTGGTTGCTCTTATGTGTCATGTGTCGATCCTCCTTTTGCGGTTGGGAGCCGCGCGCTTCGCGGCCTTGTGAGGCCAAAGCGCAGCGGAGGACCGGAGGCGGCATTCCGCAGGAACCGAAACACAGTGGAGGACGGCAAGGACGGCGCTTTTTGCAGCGCGAGGAATGGCGCACGCCGTGCGTCAGGGGAAAAAGCAACGTGCCGCGCCGTTGCCCATGCGGGACCCGATGCGATGGTCCGAACAGATAAGGCCGTGAATGCGCGGCTCTCGCGCGAACCGCTGGAGGACGCCACGACATATGCACCAATGGGCAGCTACAGCCTGCACCGCTGATTGGTTGCAAAAATCGCGAAGATCGGGGGGATTCAACACCTGTGCGGAGTAACGCTCCGCTTTTTCAGACGCTGATTTGCTGCACGCGCACGATCCGTGGGCTGATGAGCGGCGGATAAGTGGATGACATGACTTGCGGACTCGGCCTAGGGTTTCAGCATCACACAAGTCAAGTGAACAGCGCGGGAGGGGGCGATGGTCTTTGGTCTGTTTGGTAAGAAGAAGGCGAAGCCACGCGACGATGAGCATTGGCGCGATCGGATCGACCCCGCGCACAAGGAAGCGCTGGAAATTCTCGAAGCATCAGGAGAAGTCGGCCCGCCGTGGGTGCCCAGCTACCGGGCGGCCCTGCGCTTCGGCAAAATGGACGAGGCCAACAAAACAGTGCGCGGGCACATCGTTCCGAAATTGTCGAAAGAGACTTATGAGCGCCTGCTGACTGCCGGTGG
>NZ_JACIYP010000308.1 GCF_014359905.1 Hoeflea sp.
ATCAACGTGGCCGGGGCGTCAGCGCGCTATTCAAGCCGAACGAAGTGCTGACCAGCGACAGCAGGAAGGCAACTGAACCGCGTCCGAGAAAGGCGCTGAATATCTTGAGGTCGAGGAAAAGTTGGACTGGTTGTCGAGCGAAGGTATGACGCAATCGAGTTACCGCCCATCCAAGGACAATCATTTGGTCGAGTGCGCTTAATCGACTTGGCACGACAGGACGCTGGGTACGTGATCCGGCAAGTTTTGCACCAGTAATTGCAGTCCCAAGGGTTATTCAGATCGCGGCTGGCGCCGACACATCGTATCCTGCGTTTTTGATCGCTTCCGACACCGCCCTGACGCTGAGAAAACTCTCGACCGAAACGGTATGCGTGCTCAAGTCGCACGAAACGGTCGCAGTTGGGTCAATAGACCTAATCGCCTTGTCAATTGTTGCGGTGCAATGCCCGCAACTCATTCCCGGAACTGTGAAGCTGCTCATATACGTCTCCTTCTCTCTTATCTTCAGGTGGGCGCTTCCAGCGGAGGAAGGTCAAGGGCAAAAAAATATTCTGAAAAGCTTGACCTTCCAGTTGGTGGAAGCCCTAGATATCTTACCCAGAGACGAAGGAGACGCTCATGCCAGTCACACAAGACCTGCGGGTCTCTGTCCAGAACATGTCCTGCGCATCATGTGTCGGTCGGGTCGAGCGCGCGCTCTCGGCGCTGCCCGGGGTCGAAGAAGTCAATGTGAACCTTGCGGCCGAAACTGCGCAGGTCCGAATCGACTCGGAAACCCGGATACCGGAGCTGATCGACGCGCTGGATCGGGCCGGCTATCCCGTCCGGACGCAGACTATTCGCCTGAACGTCTCGTCCATGTCCTGCGCGTCCTGCGTCGGCCGTGTCGATAAGGCGCTGGCGGCAGTGCCTGGCGTTCTGGAGGTCAACGTCAATCTCGCCTCCGAGACCGCAACCGTGACTTATGTCGAGGGCGCGATGAAGATCTCCGATCTAATGAAAGCTGCCACAGACGCCGGCTACCCTGCTGAACCGGCGGACAGTGTCTTGCCCGAGGAGCACAGCGCCCGCAAGGCAGGCGAAGCGCGCGATCTGGCCCGTAAGACCGCCTTCGCTGCGACATTGGCGCTGCCGGTTTTCCTGCTCGAGATGGGTGCACACCTAGTGCCGGGGATGCACGAGATGATCGGCCGCACCATCGGTCACCAGACAAGTTGGATGATCCAGTTCGCACTGACGACAGTTGTGCTGTTCTGGCCCGGACGCCACTTTTACGCCAAGGGCTTCCCCGCGCTTCTGAAGGGCGCGCCCGACATGAACAGCCTCGTCGCCGTTGGCACCGGCGCAGCCTATCTCTATTCTCTTACCGCGCTCTTTGCGCCTGCGCTGCTGCCCGTGGCGTCCCGTGCCGTTTACTTCGAGGCAGCGGCAGTCATCGTCGTGCTGATCCTTCTGGGCCGCTGGATGGAGGCGCGCGCCAAGGGCCGCACCGGTGCCGCGATCCAGAAGCTTCTTGGCCTTCAGGCCCGCACTGCGCGAGTTCTAGTGGACGGGGAGCCGCAGGACGTCGCCATCGAACGGATCGGCACCGGCGACATCCTCGTTGTGCGTCCCGGCGAACGCATTGCGGTGGATGGGGACGTCACGCAAGGCAGCGCCCATGTCGACGAGAGCATGATCACCGGAGAGCCGGTTCCCGTCTCCAAGTCCGAGGGCGATCCGGTCACCGGCGGCACCGTCAACGGCACCGGCAGCTTCCAGTTCCGCGCCACACGTGTCGGCGCCGACACGACCCTCGCGCAAATCATTCGCATGGTGGAGCAGGCGCAAGGCGCCAAGTTGCCGATCCAGGGCCTGGTGGACCGGATCACGCTGTGGTTCGTGCCGGCGGTCATGGCACTGGCCGCGTTGACCGTTCTGGTCTGGCTGCTGGTCGGCCCCTCGCCCTCCCTGTCCTACGCGCTTGTGGCCGGGGTCTCGGTTCTCATCATAGCCTGCCCCTGCGCCATGGGACTGGCCACGCCGACCTCGATCATGGTCGGTACTGGGCGCGCAGCCGAGATGGGTGTGCTTTTCCGCAAGGGCGACGCGCTGCAACGACTGACGTCGGTGAATGTTATCGCGCTCGACAAAACCGGCACCGTCACCCAAGGGCGCCCCGAACTGACCGATATGGTCCTGGCCGACGGGGTCGACCGGGCCGACATCCTGGCACTGGTGGCGGCGGTCGAGACGCAGTCCGAGCATCCCATCGCCGAAGCCATCGTGCGCGCGGCCCAGGCCGAGAACGCGGCACGTCACGACGTCGAGAGCTTCGAATCCATCACGGGCTACGGCGTTCGGGCCAAGGTTGCCGGCCACGAGGTGCTTGTCGGTGCAGATCGCCTGATGGTCCGCGAAGGACTGAGCATCGGGTCGCTGGTCGAGGCGGAGGGCCGCTTGGCCGTGCTGGGCCGCACGGCATTGTTTGCCGCGGTGGATGGCAGGGTTGCAGCGGTCATCGGCGTGTCCGATCCGGTCAAACCCGCCAGCGCGGCCGCCATTGGCGCGCTGCACCGCCTCGGGCTGGAGGTCGCTATGATCACCGGCGACAAGCGCGAGACAGCCGATGCCATCGCACGCGAAACCGGCATCGACCACGTGATCGCCGGCGTTCTGCCCGATGGAAAGGTGGCCGCACTAAACGAGCTTCGCCAAGGGGGCCGACGGATCGCCTTCGTCGGCGACGGCATTAACGACGCCCCCGCGCTGGCACATGCGGATGTCGGTATCGCCATCGGCACGGGAACCGATGTGGCCATCGAATCCGCCGATGTGGTGCTGATGTCGGGCGATCTACGCGGCGTGGTCAACGCCTTTGAAGTATCAGGCCGCACGATGCGCAACATCCGTCAGAACCTGTTCTGGGCGTTCGGCTACAACGTCGCGCTGATCCCGGTGGCTGCGGGTGTGCTCTACCCCACGTTCGGCTTGTTGCTCTCGCCAGTCCTGGCTGCCGGAGCCATGGCACTGAGTTCGGTCTTCGTGCTGACCAACGCCCTTCGGCTACGCAGGGTCCGTCCCATCATGGAAGAAGCCAGAGCGCGCGGTGGTGAAGAGGCCACTTTACTATCCCCTAACCCTGTCGCCGCTGAATAAGGAGAACCTGATCATGAATATTGGAGATGTCGCCGCCCTTTCTGGCCTCCCAGCCAAGACGATCCGATACTACGAGGATGTCGGGCTTGTGAAGCCTCTTCGCAGCACGAACGGCTATCGCACATTCCGTGAAAGCGATGCGCACAAGCTCGCGTTTCTCGGCCGTTCCCGGGCGCTCGGCTTCAGCATTGAAGACTGCCGCAACCTT
>NZ_JACIYP010000309.1 GCF_014359905.1 Hoeflea sp.
CGAGCACGAGTAAGGAAAAGGGTATTGCGGATGCTCTCAAGCAGCATTTCATCAAGCACCCGCTTTCGGAAGTGTCGGTGCAGCTAAGCAGCTCTGGGGGCTCCGCATTGTCGCGGCCCTTGCAGGGGGCCAATCTTGCTTCGCTACCCGCCTCTACTTCGGCGGCTTTACCCCCGCCCTACAGGGACATTCTCTACCCTCTCAATGATGAGGGAGGTGTGTCGAAGTGATTTGGTCAGTCCCTCGGCCGCCATGCTCTGTTATACGCTCTAGGCGATAAAGTAATATTATACGCTATAACGGATATTGACGTTATATACGCTATGACGTATAATTCTCAAAACAAGTGGGAATTATGTCATGTCGGAACTCGTCAGATCACCAAAGCAGCTCGGCGTCGCATTGCGCCGGTTTCGCCGTACGCATGGCCTTACCCAGACAGAACTAGCTAAGCGGGCAGGGGTACGACAAGGGACAGTTTCTCAGGTGGAGACCGGCCTCGAAACCGTCAAGCTCAGCACCGTTATGGATTTACTGCGCGCGCTCGACCTTGAGGTTGTCATTCAGCCGCGTACCAAAGGGTCTCACAGCGATATTGAGGGCATCTTTTAATGGCCCGCGCGCGCAAGAGTGCTCGCCTTTCGGTCGCCCTCAACGGGCGGCTCGTTGGCGTGCTGGATCGCGCTGCCAATGGTGCCGTTTCGTTTGTCTATGATGCAGAATGGCTCGCAGACGAGCGACGTGCGATTCCGGTTTCACTTTCCTTGCCGCTGCGAGAAGAGCGCTATTCCGGCGCGGAAGTTTCAGCCTTTTTCGACAACCTCCTTCCCGACAACGACCAGATCCGGCGCAAGGTCGCAGAGAAGGTCGGTGCAGAAGGGACGGACGCCTTCAGTCTTCTTAATAAGATCGGCCGTGATTGCGTCGGCGCATTGCAGTTTGTGCCTGAAGGGGCCGATATCACCCCGCCGGGACCGCCGGAGTGTGTGCCGCTCAGCGATGCCGACGTTGCCGATATCATCAGAAATCTCGCCACCGCGCCCTTGGGTATTCGCCCTGATGGTGAGCGGGAGTTGCGTATTTCTATTGCTGGGGCTCAGGAGAAAACCGCGTTGCTTTGGGATAATGGCTGGTGTCTGCCTAAGGGTACGACACCCACCACACATATTCTGAAGCCTGAGCTGGGCAAGTTACCCAATGGGCTCGATATGACTCTCAGTGTTGAGAACGAGCATTTCTGCCTTACCCTCTGCAGGGAGCTAGGCCTCGACGTGGCGCAAAGCCAGATTGTCAATTTCGACGATGTGCGCGTTCTGGCGGTTGAGCGTTTTGATCGCCTGAAGGCCAGCGATGGACGCCTGCTACGAGTGCCGCAGGAGGATTTCTGCCAGGCACTCTCCGTGCCGCCAACCATCAAGTACAACGATGATGGTGGCCCCGGCATTCGGGAGTGCCTCAACCTGCTCAACGGTAGTGACTATGCCGAAGAAGACCGTCTTGCCTTTCTCAAGGCGCAGATCATTTTCTGGTTGATTGGTGCGTCTGACGGTCACGCTAAAAACTTCAGTCTTTTTCTCACGCCGGGGGGACGTTATCGGATGACCCCGCTCTACGACATCATGTCTACGCAACCGAACTACGCAGCAAAACAGCTTCAGCGAAAAGAATTTCGCCTTGCCATGGCTGTTGGCGACAAGCGTCACTATCCGATCTACGAAATTATGCCGCGCCATTTTCTGCAAAACGCCAAGGCGGCAGGTGTGGAAGAGGAAAAGGTCGAAGAGGTATTCGCTACTTTGGCCGATAGCGCTGATGCAGCTTTGGAGCGTGCTGTCAAAGCCATGCCAAAGGACTTTCCGGCCGAAATTGCTGGGCCGATTGGCGACGCCATGCGGACAAGGATAGC
This sequence comes from Hoeflea sp., assembly GCF_014359905.1. Taxonomy (GTDB): domain Bacteria; phylum Pseudomonadota; class Alphaproteobacteria; order Rhizobiales; family Rhizobiaceae; genus Hoeflea. The sequence continues at coordinate 1,907 of NZ_JACIYP010000309.1, forward strand.
AACGACAAGGCAGTAAGGGGGCAGGATGCGCATTCACGCAATCGAGGTTGAGGGGTTCAGAGGCATAAAATCGGGTAAAGTCACTTTCGGTGACTTCACCGTGCTGATCGGGCCGAATAATTCCGGCAAGACCACGATTATCGAGTCCCTTGCACTCCTGTTTGGACGTGATCGTCTCGTTCGCTCCCTGACCGAACACGATTTCTATGGGTCATGTCCTGAGGCGGCGGACCGTATAAAAATTGTTGCGACCATTTCCGAGTTTTCCCCCAATGATCCTGCCCGTCACCCGGAATGGTTTCGCGCAGGTCGTGCGGTTCCCAAGTGGATCAACCCTACCAACGGTACCCTTTCGGCGGCGAAGCAAACCGAAGACGACTTTCTTGTTTGTCAAATCGCCTTCTGCGCTCGCTTTGATCATGCGAGTCTTGAGGTTGAGAGCATCCGCTACTTCCTCGACGATGTGGAGCAGGGCGACCCGTTTGCAGATGATGCAAACATCACTCAGATTCCCATAGCTCTAATCAAGGAGCTGGGTTTCTTTCTCGTACCGGCAAGCCGGACCTGGGACAGGATGATTTCCTTTGGGTCGGAACTGTTTCGCCGTGCGGTAACCTACGTTGGTGGAAAGCCGGCCGAAGCCGTTCTCGAAGAACGGGATAGATTGCGTAATCCCGAGGCACCGCTTGAAGCAGACGAAAAAATGAAGCCTCTCATTGACGAGGTGAACAAGGACATTGTCAGCCTTTTTGGCCGTCAGACGGAACTCAAGCTCCGCCTGACTTCAACAGACAGCGAAGGTGTGCTCGAAGCGGTCATTCCACATTTCTCTGAAGGCGGTCAGATGCCACTTCCCTCTCGTAGGCACGGCAGCGGCCTGATTTCGCTTCAGACGCTGATACTGCTGATGCGGTTTGGTGCTTTGCGCACGGCAAGTGGCGAAAACTTCCTCATGTGTATCGAGGAGCCGGAGCTGCATATCCCGCCCCCACAGCAGCGGCGCCTGCTGCACTTGATGCAGAAGCACGCGTCCCAAACCATCGTTACAACACATTCGCCCACTGTGGCCGCCGTACCTGGCCCTCATCAGCTGGTCCTTTTGGCAAATGATGCTGGGTGCTTGACCGCTTCGCGGCTTCTCGCAGCCCCGCTCGGCACAAACGCGACCAGCCCGCAGCGTGGACTGTTTCTGTCTGACAGAGATGCAACTGTCACCGCTATTATGAACCCGGCAGTTGTCATCCCTGAGGGCAAGACGGATGCCAATTGGCTACGCCTTCTGGCGCGTGTGGCCGATATCTCGGCCACAGAAGATAGCCTCGTTAGTTTTACGCACGAGATAGGTACGATACCGACCAAGGATGCCCGGATTGCCGAGGTGTTTGATGAACTCCACGGCGTGCACCCAATGCT
>NZ_JACIYP010000031.1 GCF_014359905.1 Hoeflea sp.
GATCGCGCCGAAATGCGGCGTTGCACCAATCAAACTGTTCTGATCCACAATGGTTCCATCAGAGGGGGATACGGCGCGCGAAATCATGCGGAGCTTGGTTCATTTGCCAGCCGGGCCGCGGCATGTCGGTGTGGGGTGCGCCCGCTCGGCGCTTTCCATGATCGCATTTTCGCGCTATCCCGGTCATCAGACAGGGGCCGGTCGGGCGATGCGTCGGCGGGCCTGCAAGCAGAGGCAGAACTGTGGCAAAACCGTTCACCCGCAAGGGCAGCGTCCAGATCGCCGAGATCGCCAATGGCCTGATCGACCCGATCCTGGCCAGGCGCGCAGGCATCAATACGCTGCTTCTGGCTTCGTGGGATGAAATTGCCGGCGAGCAATTTGCCGGGTTCTCCCGGCCTGAAAAGATCCGCTGGCCCCGCCAGGACGGGCCGGACGAGACCGGCGGCGGCTTTTCGCCCGGTCTGTTGACGGTGGCCTGCGAAGGCGCGCGCGCCCTGTTCCTGATGCATCAGGAGGCGGAGCTGATCGCTCGCGTCAACAGCTTCTTCGGCTTTCGCGCGATCGCGCAGATCCGCATCGTCCAGAAGGCGATCCATGTTCCGACACGAAAGCCTGCGGCCCGTCCGCTTGATGCCGGTGAAAAACGCCGTCTTGCCGGTATGGTGGAGACGGTCGAGGACCCGAAGCTGCGCGAGGCGCTCGCGCGCCTCGGCGCCGGCGTGATCAGCCGCCGCCCGAAGCGTCCGGAGTGACACGCGGCGCCAGCGGCCCCGCGCGCGTGATCACGGGTCAGTGATCGCCGCGCACTTGTTTGGCCACATTTGACGTTATAGGAGATTGTGCAAGACTGGCTGCCAAGACATCACGGGCGCCGGGCGCGGGCAGGATGCCGAACGGGTTGTGCGCGCGTGCACGAATTCAAACATGAAGTGGGTGATTAGCATGTTCCGTTTGACGTCCCGACTGACCGCCGCCGCAGCGATCTCGCTGCTGGCACTGACCTTGACGGCCTGCTCGGATTCGTCTGAGGAAAAAACCGAAGCCGCCGGGACGACAGAGACAGCCGCTCCCGCGGAAACGCCCGCGCCGGCCGAGCCAACGGCAGCCGCCGAACCGGCCGCAACGCCTGCCCCGGCCGAAACGGCGGCTCCGGCGCAAACCACTGCGCCCGCCCAGACCACCGCTCCGGCGACGGCCGCTGTCGAAGCGCCCAAGGCCGATGGCGATGTCGACATGGCCAAGGTGCTCGAGCCCGGCCCGCTCAAGGAGATGGCGCTGGGCGAGGAGAACGCTCCAGTCACCATCGTCGAATACATGTCGATGACCTGCCCGCATTGCGCCGATTTTCACGAGAACAACTTCAAGCCGCTCAAGGAAAAATACATCGACACAGGCAAGGTGCGGTTCATTCTGCGCGAATTCCCGTTCGATCCGCGCGCCGCAGCTGCCATCATGCTGGCCCGCTGCGCACCTGAGCCGCAGTTCTTCCCGATGGTCGATGTGCTGTTCTCGCAACAGCGCACCTGGGCGACGGCGTCCGACGGGCGCGAAGCATTGCTGCAAATCGCCCGTTTGGCGGGTTTTACACAGGAGTCCTTCGAGGCTTGCTTGACGAACCAGAAGCTTCTGGATGATGTCAATGCCGTGAGAACCAAGGCCGCAGATCAATTTGGTATCCAGTCCACGCCAAGCTTCATCATCAACGGCAAGCGGTATCCGGGGAACATGTCGATTGAAACCATGTCGGCGATCATCGACCCGCTGCTTTAGGCGGGCAATGCGCATTGCTCTTCCGCGACTGTCTTGCGGAAGCGGCTTCAGTGTGCCGATGCGCCTGCGTGACCGGGAGTGCCGGTCATGAAATTCAACAAGCTTAGGGTGCTGGGCTTCAAGTCCTTCGTCGAGCCGACGGAATTCTTCATCGAGCGCGGGCTGACCGGCGTGGTCGGCCCCAATGGCTGCGGCAAGTCCAATCTCGTCGAAGCCATGCGCTGGGTGATGGGCGAGAATTCCTACAAGAACATGCGCGCCTCGGGCATGGACGACGTGATCTTTTCGGGCTCCGGCAACCGGCCCGCCCGCAACACCGCCGAAGTCGGCCTCTATCTCGACAATTCCGACCGCACCGCGCCTGCCGCCTTCAATGATGCCGACGAGATCCAGGTCACAAGGCGGATCGAGCGCGAATCCGGCTCGGTCTACCGTATCAACGGCAAGGAAGCGCGCGCTAAGGATGTGCAGCTCCTGTTCGCCGACGCCTCCACCGGCGCCCGCTCGCCCTCGATGGTGGGGCAGGGCCGCATCGGCGAGCTGATCCAGGCCAAGCCGCAGGCGCGGCGGCAGTTGCTCGAAGAGGCCGCCGGCATTTCCGGCCTGCACTCGCGCCGGCATGAAGCGGAACTCAGGCTCCGGGCCGCCGAAACCAATCTCGAGCGGCTGGATGACGTCACCTCGGAGCTCGAATCCCAGATCGAAAGCCTCAAGCGCCAGGCGCGTCAGGCCAACCGCTTCAAGATCCTGTCGGCGGAAGTGCGCCAGGCGGAAGCCACGCTCCTGCATCTGCGCTGGTCGATCGCCAAGGGCCAGGAGGGCGAGGCCGAAAGCGCGCTTTCGCAGGCCACCTCGCGTGTCGCCGAACTGGCGCAGGCGCAGATGGAGGCCGCCAAGCACCAGGCCATCGCCGCGCACAAGCTGCCCGAGCTCCGGGATGGCGAAGCCGCCGCCGCCGCCGCCCTGCAGCGGCTGCAGATCGCCCGCACCCAGATTGACGAGGAAGCCGAACGCATCACCCGCCGCCGCGAGGAACTGGACCGGCGCCTGGCGCAGCTCAAGACCGACATCGAGCGCGAGCAACGGCTGATTGCCGACAATGCCGGGATCATGCAGCGGCTTTCCGAAGAGGAAGCCGAGCTGAAGCTGGCGCTTGAAGGCAGCGGCGAACGATCCGCGGCGCTGAAAGCCGCTTTCGAGACGGCGCGGGCGAAACTCACCGAATCCGAAGCCTCGCTCGGAATCGTCACCGCCGAACGCGCGGAGGCCGCCGCCGAACGCACCCAGCTTGATCGCGTGATCCGCGAGGCGGGCGAGCGCAAGGCGCGGCTCGAGAGGCAGATCGCCAGCCAGGATGCCGATCTCGCGGGCATTGCCCAGCGCATCGCAGGTCTCCCCGATCCCGCCGCCAAACGCAGCGAGACCGAGATCGCCGAGAAGGCGCTGACTGACGCCGAAGCCGCACTCGCCCGGATCGAGACCGCTCTCGAGCAGGCCCGCGAAGCGGAGGCTGCTGCGCGCCAGCCGGTGACCGAGGCAAAGGCGAAGCTCAACGCCATCGAGACCGAGGCCAAGACCATCGCCCGCATGCTCAATGCCGGGCAGGGCTCGGACCTGTTCCCGCCTGTGGTCGAGAAGATCAAGGTCGACCGGGGCTACGAGACGGCGCTGGGCGCGGCCCTTGGCGACGATCTCGACCTGCCGCTCGATCCGGCTGCCCCCGCCCATTGGGCGATGATGCAGATTGGCGGAGAGGATCCGGCGCTTCCCGACGGCGTTACGCCGCTGTCGACCCATGTCCGCGCGCCGCAGGAACTGGCCCGCCGTCTCGCCCAGATCGGGCTCGTCGCCGATGCCGATCACGGCCGCGCGCTGCATGCCGTGCTGAAACCGGGCCAGCGGCTCGTCACCCGCGATGGCGCGATCTTCCGCTGGGACGGTTATGTGGCCTCGGCCGATGCACCGACACCGGCAGCGATGCGACTCGAGCAGAAGAACCGGCTGGCCGAACTCGACGCCGAGGTGGTGGAGGCGACCAGGACGCTGCGCCTTGCCGAGGAAGCGCTGACCGGAAGCGAAGCCGCGGTTGCCGCCCGCGTGACCGAGGGCCGCGCCGCGCGCGACCTGATCCGCGACGCGAGCCGCAACGTGAGCCGCGCCCGCGACGAGCTGGCGAGTGCCGAACGCGCGTCGGGCGAATTGTCCAACCGCCGTGCGGTGCTGACCGAATCGCGCGCCCAGGTCGGCGCGCAGCTCGCGGAAACGGTGTCCGGGCTTGAGGAGGCCACGGAAGCGCTCAAGGCCTGCCCGGATCTCTCGCAGCTCGATGCCGCGCTGACGCAGGTCAATGCCGAGGTCGCAACCGATCGCGGCGCGCTGGCCGAGGCCCGCGCCGCCCATGAGGGGCTGGAGCGCGAAAACGCCGCGCGCGGCCGCAGGCTGGAAGCGATTGCCGCCGAGCGGTCAAGCTGGCTCGAGCGCGCCGCCAATGCCGAGAGCCACCTGGCCGCGCTCAAGGCCCGCTTGGCTGAAACGGCGACGGAGGCGGAAGGCATTGCCGACGCGCCCGACGAGGTCGCCGCCCGCCGCCGCCAGTTGCTGAGCCAACTGAGCGAGGTCGAGCAGCGCCGCCGCGACGCGGCCGATGCGCTGGCTGCGGCCGAGACCCGCTCGCGCGAGGCCGACAAGCTCGCCACCGAGGCGATCGGCGCGCTGTCGCAGGGCCGCGAGGCGCGCGGTCGCGCCGAGGAGCGGCTGATGGCCGCGCGCGAACGCCGCGAGGAGGGCGAGGCGCGGATCCGCGAGGCATTGAATTGCGAGCCCCACCATGCCCTGCGGCTGACAGGGCTTGCGGCGGATGCGCCGATGCCGGATCCCGCCCAGATCGAGCGCAACCTCGAACGCCTCAAGATCGAGCGCGAACGGCTGGGCGCGGTCAATCTGCGCGCCGAGGAGGAGCAGGCCGAACTCTCAGGCCGGCTCAACACCATCGTCACCGAGCGCGAGGACATCATCGACGCCATCAAGAAGCTGCGCGCCGGCATCCAGGGCTTGAACAAGGAAGGCCGCGAGCGGCTGCTCGTCGCCTTCGATGTCGTCAACGCCCAGTTCCAGCGGCTGTTCACCCATCTGTTCGGCGGCGGCACGGCGGAATTGATGCTGATCGAATCCGACGACCCGCTGGAAGCCGGGCTCGAAATCCTGGCCCGCCCGCCCGGCAAGAAGCCGCAGACCATGACGCTGCTGTCAGGCGGCGAGCAGGCGCTGACCGCCATGGCGCTGATCTTCGCGGTGTTCCTGACCAACCCGGCGCCGATCTGCGTGCTCGACGAGGTCGATGCGCCGCTCGACGATCACAATGTCGAGCGCTTCTGCAACCTGATGGACGAGATGGCCGCCTCCACCGAGACCCGCTTCGTCATCATCACCCACAATCCGATCACCATGGCCCGCATGAACCGCCTGTTCGGCGTCACCATGGCCGAGCAGGGCGTGAGCCAGCTGGTGTCGGTGGATCTGCAGACGGCCGAGCAGTTGCGCGACGCGAGCTGACGGCTGCGGCAGGGTGTCGCGACCGGGCGACAAACCGGAACCGTTCAGCCGCCAAGCCATTGAGGGCCTGTCGAGTTTTCGACTCATCAATCCGAAGTCCAAGGCTGGAGACACCAATGACGCGCACAGCCGCCATTTTTGCCGCCATCCTTTTTGCCGCGCTGACCGCGCCCGCATTTGCCAACGATCGCGCCCCCACCGCCGAGGAGCGCGCGTCGATCGAAGCCGCCTTGACGGCCGAAGGGTTTACCTCCTGGGGTGAAATCGAGCTCGACGATGACAAGGTCTGGGACGTGGACGATGCGATCCACTCCGATGGCAAGGAATACGATCTCGAACTCGACAAGACCACGTTCGCCATCACCGGCCGCGACGAAGACTGATTGCGCCGGCGCTCTCTTTTCCCCGGTTGCGGGGAGGGGGCAGCGGCGATGGATGTCACCATTGATTCTTGCCATATGGCGTGATAAAGTCCGTCACATGGCAAGAATCGAACCAGCCCACCCGACGCCGCTCGCCCCAATGGGCCCCGAAGACGCGGTTTCGCTCGCGGGCATTGAGCCTGCGCGCATCGCCCGTGTATCGGCCACCGCCTATTCCCGCATCGCCGCGGCATGGCGTCTGGGCAATGAGGCCGCAGCCCAACTGCTCGACATCAGCCCCCGCACTTTCGCCCGGATGAAGACCGGCGATTGGTCCGGTCGCCTGAGCCGCGATCAACTGATGCGGGTCAGCGCGGCCACCGGCCTCTACAAGGGCCTTCATCTCTATTTCAGCGACGAACTTGCCGACCGTTGGGTAATCATGCCCAACACCGGTCCCCTGTTCGGCGGACAGCCGCCGGTCGAGACGATGATTGCGGGTGGTCTTCCCGCCATGCTGGCCACCCGCACCTATGTTGACGCTTTGCGGGGCGGCGCATGACGCTGCCGCTGGCGTCGATCATGGTCGAAGCCACCGTTCGCCTGATTCCCACCGCCTATTACAAGCCGCCGGTGCTGACGCCGCTCGTCGAGAACGCCGGGGATCTCGCCATCCTGGCTGCGATCGAGGGGTTGACCAGCCAGCGGTTGATCGCGGAGAAAGTCGGGCTCGCGGGTCTGGATCCGCGCGAACTCCTGTTCCGCGCCTGGGGCCAGACGCATGTGAATGCGGCCTTTGCCTATACCCGCTCCGAGGGTAACCGCTTCAACGATGCCGCACGCGGCGCCTGGTATGCGGGCTTCGAGGACCTGACGGCGCTGGCCGAGGTCGCCTACCACCGCACGCGGGAGTTGGAGAGGATCAATCATTTCCACGACGCTGCGATCTACCAGGCTTTGCTGGCGGGCTTCATGGGTGATTTTCACGATCTCAGACAGGAACCCGCCGATGCGCCATGGCTTTCGCCCGATCCGTCGCATGCCTATCCGGAAGGGCAAGCGCTGGCCCGCTCGCTCAGGGAGACGGGATCGCGCGGCGTCATCTATCCCTCGGTGCGCCGCGCAGGAGGGACCTGCATCGCGGCTTTCGAGCCGCATCTGGTGCAGAATGTGCGTCCGGGTGCGCGCTGGAAACTGATCTGGAACGGCAGCCGCGACTACACGGTCACCACGGCCTGACCCCTGATCAGGCAGCTTGCAGTCTCAACCCAATGCGCCGATCAACGCACTCGTTACCCGGTCCTGCGTCTCCTCATCCAGATAGGGATGCATCGGCAGGCTGAGCACACAGGCCGACAGCATGTCGGTCACCGGCAGCGCGCCGCCGGCCACGCCGTGGTGGCTGTAGGCGTCCTGGCGGTGCAGCGGCTTGGCGTAATAGACGGCGCTCGGCACGCCGAGGTCCTTCATGTGCGCCTGGATGGCGGCACGGTCTGCGCCGTCCGGCAGCTTGACCGTGTACTGCGCCCAGACGGACTGCAGCCCCTCGGGCACTACGGGGGTGGCGACATGGCCCTTGAGCAGGTCCGAATAGCGCGCGGCGATGCGGTTGCGCGCCTCGATCTCGTCGTCGAAGATCGCGAGCTTCTCGATCAGGATCGCTGCCTGCATCGTGTCGATCCGGCCGGTCATGCCGATGCGGACATTGTCGTACTGGCTCGTCCCCTTGCCGTGGAACAGGATCGAGCGCAGGATCTCGGCAAGCTCGGCGTCATCGGTGAAGATCGCGCCGCCGTCGCCATAGGCGCCCAGCGGCTTTGCCGGGAAGAAGCTGGTGGCGGTGGCCATCGCCAGCGTTCCGACCCGGCGGTTGTGGTAGCGCGCGCCATAGGCCTGCGCGCCGTCGCCCAGCACCCACAGTCCTTCGCGCGCGGCGATCTTCGAAATCGGGTCGTAGTCGGCCGGAATGCCGAAAAGGTCGACCGGGATGATTCCGACCGGTGCGTGTCCGGCCGCCCGCGCCGCCGCAATCGCGATCTCCAGCGAAGCCGGGTCCATGTTGAAGGTGTCGGCATCGACATCGACGAACCAGACATGCGCGCCCAGCCACGCCACCACTTCCGCCGTGGCGACAAAGGTGAAGGCCGGGCAGAAGATCGCCTGGCCCGGACGCACTTCAGCAGCCATCAGCACCATGGCGAGCGCGTCCGTGCCCGAGGAGCACGCGATCGAATGGGTCGCACCGCAATGGGCTGACAATTGCCGCTCCAACTCGGCGACCTCCGGACCCATGATGTACTGGCCGTGGTCGAGCACCCGGGCGATGGCCGCATCGACTCGGTCGCGGATGCGCGCCTGCTGGGCGGCAAGATCGACAAAACGGACGGGTTCGCGGCTTGCGGATGACATAGGATGGAGGCCCCCGGGCTCAGACAGGATGGTTTTCCGCCGTGAGCCCATGCGGACGGATCTGTAAGCCCTGTTAATGCGCGCCGCCGCCGGGGTCCATATCTCTGCGCGTTAATCGACAGCGTTTATGCACGGTAAACTATCACTTTGCGTTGCCCGTGGTGACGCGCCGTGACAGTCGGCCGGGCGCGCGCGCGCCTCATCGATCGCGCGCCAGAACGGGGTGCGCGCGATCGCGCGGGCCTCGCGCCGGCTCAGCCCGAAATCGCGCAGCATCTCGTCGGTGAAGCTCTCGGCGTCGCGCGCCATCCGCCGCCTTTCCAGGAACCGTTCAAGCCACAGGCGCGGCGTCGCCATCAGCGCCAACAACCTGGCGCGGTGCTGGCAAGCGCGACCTTCGCCCGGACGTGGCTCATTCCGGTGCTGTCGCGGTTCGGCGTCGACCACCCCGATATTGACGTCTCGCTGCAAATGGTCGGGCCGCGCGGCAGCCTGGGATATGAGGGCCAGTCGGACCTCACCTTTTCCTATAACCGGCTGCTCAGCCCCGACCCCTGGCACGGCTCCGTCTCGCTGGGCGACGTGGAGATCGGCCCGGTGCTGGCGCCGACCTACCGGCACAGGCTCGCCGACGGCGTGTTGTCGTTTCAGACGCGGATCGACCGGCGCAATGACGAGGCGATGTGGCAGGCCTGGTCGCTGCGCACGGGAATAGCGATAGAAGCCCGCAAGAACCAGGTCTTCGATCATTCCTATCTCGCCTTCCAGGCCGCGCGCTCCGGGATGGGCGCGGCGATGGCGCCTCGCTTCCTGATCTCGGGCATGATCGAAACCGGAGAGCTGATCGCGCCCGCCGGATTCCTGACGTTTCCCGGCGGGCTCTATGTGCGGCCGACGCCGCGCGCCAACCAGCAGCCCAACCCCGATGCGATGATTCTGCTCGACTGGCTCAAGCGCAATGCAACTGTTTGAAAAACCTGTACGGCGGCGGGTTTTCCCGGCTTGTCCGTGACGGCTGGCGCGTTTCAATCGATATAGACGGGCCTGGAGCCTTTGGCGGGGTTGACCTTGTTGCATTGCAGCGCATAAGCCTTGCTTCATGGCCGTTCAGGTGCATCCCATACGGCGCGGTGGTGGAGACGATTTGCATGACGAAATGGGTCTACACGTTCGGGGACGGGCAGGCGGAAGGCTCGGCTGCGGACAAGAATCTTCTGGGCGGCAAAGGCGCAAACCTTGCCGAAATGTGCAATCTCGGACTGCCGGTGCCGCCCGGCCTGACCATCACCACCGATGCCTGCGTCTGGTATTATGACAATGGCCGCAAAATGCCCGATGGCCTGGAGACCGCGGTCACCAAAGCCCTGGTCAAGGTCGGGGCCATTGCCGGACGCACCTTCGGCGATCCGGAAAAGCCGCTTCTGCTGTCGGTCCGCTCGGGCGCACGCGCCTCCATGCCCGGCATGATGGATACCGTGCTCAATCTCGGCCTCAATGACGAGACCGTACTCGCTATCGCCCGCGATTCCGGTGACGAGCGCTTTGCCTTCGACAGCTACCGCCGCTTCATCCAGATGTATGGCGATGTGGTGATGGGGCTCGATCACGAGGTGTTCGAGGACATTCTCGAAGACGAGAAGGCGCGGCTCGGCCATGAACTCGACACCGACATCTCGGCCGATGAATGGCGCGAGATCATTGCCCGCTACATGGCGATCATCGAGGAAGAACTCGGCATTCCGTTCCCGCAGGATCCGCAGCAGCAGCTCTGGGGCGCCATCGGTGCTGTCTTTTCAAGCTGGATGAACGCCCGCGCCATCACCTACCGGCAACTGCATGACATCCCGGCTTCCTGGGGCACTGCGGTCAATGTCCAGGCGATGGTGTTCGGCAATCTGGGCGATCAGTCCGCCACCGGCGTGGCCTTCACCCGCAATCCCTCGACCGGCGCGAAGGAGCTCTATGGCGAGTTCCTCGTCAACGCCCAGGGCGAGGATGTGGTGGCGGGCATCCGCACGCCGCAATCTATCACCGAAGCCGCGCGCCTCGAGGCGGGGTCCGACCGTCCGTCGCTCGAAAAACTGATGCCCGATGCCTTCGCCGAATTCATCGCCATCTGCGACCGGCTCGAGCGCCACTATCGCGACATGCAGGATCTCGAGTTCACCATCCAGTCGGGCAAGCTCTGGATGCTGCAGACCCGGTCGGGCAAGCGAACCGCCAAGGCGGCGCTGAAAGTTGCCGTCGATATGGCCGCCGAAGGGTTGATTACCCGCGAGGAAGCGGTCATGCGCATCGATCCCGCCTCGCTCGACCAGTTGCTGCACCCGACCATCGATCCCCATGCCACGCGCGACATTCTCGGTTCGGGCCTGCCTGCGTCGCCGGGCGCGGCCACCGGCGAGATCGTCTTTACCTCCGAGGAAGCAGTGGAAGCCGCCAAGACCGGGCGCAAGGTCATTCTGGTGCGGGTCGAGACCAGCCCCGAGGACATTCACGGCATGCATGCGGCTGAAGGCATTCTCACCTCGCGCGGCGGCATGACCAGCCACGCCGCCGTGGTCGCGCGCGGCATGGGAACGCCTTGCGTCTCCGGCGCTGGCGGTTTGCGGATCGACGCGCGCAACGGCACACTGGTCTCGCTCGGCGCCACCCTCAAGGCCGGTGACGTCATCACGCTCGATGGCTCGACCGGTCAGGTGCTCCGGGGTTCCGTGCCAATGCTGCAGCCCGAACTGTCGGGCGATTTCGGCCAGATCATGGAATGGGCGGACGCGACCCGGCGCATGAAGGTCAGGACAAATGCCGAGACGCCGGCGGATGCCCGCGCCGCGCGGTCCTACGGCGCCGAGGGCATTGGCCTGTGCCGCACCGAACACATGTTCTTCGACGGCGACCGCATCACCGCCATGCGCGAGATGATTCTGGCCGGTTCCGAAATCGGCCGCCGCGCCGCGCTCGCCAAGCTGCTGCCGATGCAGCGGTCGGACTTCATCGAGCTGTTCGAGATCATGAAGGGGTTGCCGGTCACCATCCGCCTGCTCGATCCGCCGCTGCACGAGTTTCTGCCCAAGACCGAGGAAGAGATCGCCGAAGTGGCGTCCGTCATCGGCGTCTCGGTCGACAAGCTCAGCCAGCGCGTCGACGAACTGCACGAGTTCAATCCGATGCTCGGCCATCGCGGCTGCCGCCTGGCGATCTCCTATCCGGAAATCGCCGAAATGCAGGCCCGCGCCATCTTCGAGGCGGCCGTCGAAGCCGCCAAATCCACCGGCGCGCCGGTGGTGCCGGAAATCATGGTGCCGCTGGTCGGCCTCCGAGAGGAGCTCGATTTCGTCAAGGCCCGGATCGACGCCGTGGCGCGCGACGTCATCGGCGAGGCGGGTGTCGACATCACCTATCTGGTCGGCACCATGATCGAACTGCCGCGCGCCGCCATTCGGGCGCACGACATCGCCGAGGTGGCCGAATTCTTCTCCTTCGGCACCAACGACCTGACCCAGACCACCTTCGGCATTTCGCGCGATGATGCCGCCTCCTTCCTGATGACCTATCAGCAGAAGGGCATCATCGAGCAGGATCCCTTCGTCACCCTCGATATCGACGGGGTCGGCGAACTGGTGCGCATGGCCTCCGACAAGGGCAGGGCGACCCGCCCCGACATCAAGCTCGGCATCTGCGGCGAGCACGGCGGCGATCCGGCGTCGGTGAGGTTCTGCGATTCGATCGGGCTTGACTATGTCAGCTGCTCGCCGTTCCGGGTGCCGATCGCCCGGCTCGCGGCGGCGCAGGCGGCAATCGAGAAAATCCGCAACGCGTAGGACAAACAGGCGGACCGGATCAGGGTTTCAACATTCCCGTGTTCCGTAGAATAGAAAACCAATTCTCGACGCAGCGCGGCAATTGCCGCCCATCTCATTGGCCTCTGATCCTTGTATCTTGAAAATATAATTCAAGGAGATCATTGCGATGGATCTGGTTCCCCTGATCGATCTTATCGGCGAACCCTACACCGCGCTTGTGGGCGGCCTCGTTCTTGGCCTGGCCTTTGGCGTCTTCGCCCAGCGCAGCCGCTATTGCACCCGCTCGGCGGTTCTGTCCGCCATGGGAGAAAGCGACCTCAAGCCGCTGGCCACCTGGGCGGCGGGCTTTGCCGCAGCCATTCTGGCGGTGCAGGCGCTGCTGGGCGCTGGCCTGATCGATGTCGCCGAAACCCGCTTCTTCTCCACCGCCCAGAGCCTGTCCGGCGCCCTAATCGGCGGCCTTCTGTTCGGCGTCGGCATGGTGCTGGCGCGGGGCTGCGTGTCGCGTCTGCTTGTGCTCAGCGCCTCGGGCAATCTGCGCGGCGTGTTCTCCATCGCCATCATAGCCGTGACCGCGCTTGCGACCTACAGCGGTCTGCTGGTGCCGTTGCGCGACGGCATTGGCGCGTTCTGGAGCACGGCGGCCATCGGCGGCAATGATCTTCTCGCCCATGCCGGGCTCGAACGGTCGGCCGGCGTTGGCCTCGGTGCGATCCTGGCCGTCGTGGCGCTCGGCTTCGCGCTCAAGGCGCGGCTGTCGTTCTGGCGGCTGTTGGGCGGAACCATGATCGGCCTCACGGTGGCTGCGGGCTGGTACTTCACCTGGCAGCTTTCGACGCAGGTGTTCGACCCGATCCAGGCCGAAAGCCTGTCCTTCATCCGTCCGCTGGCCACCTCCGGCGAACTGGCGCTTGGCAGCGGCATGGCCGGGCTCGATCAGGGCGTGCTCATCGGCGCGATACTCGGGGCATTCGTGGCAGCGCTTGTTTCCGGCGAATTTCGCCTCTCCACCTTCGCTGAGCCTGGCGTGCCGTCGATCTGGCGCTATGCCGCCGGCTCCGTGCTGATGGGGTTTGGCGGCATCCTCGCGGTCGGCTGCACCATCGGCGCGGGCCTGACCGGCGGCTCGGTGCTGGCGGTCTCGTCGCTGATTGGCCTGGCGTCGATGATTGCAGGCGCAGCGCTGGCCCAGCTTGCGCTGAGAACGGTCGGGAGCGGCGATGCGCCTCAGGCCGCTGTCATGCCGGCTGAGTGATCCGCACGGCGTCCGGTCCGGCTTCGATGGCAAGTCGGGGCAGGGCAGAGAGGCTGTGCCATTCGGCGGGATCCCCGATCGCCGCCACCGGACAATCGATCCCGTAGAGCATCTGCGCCACCAGCGCGCCGGTGGCAATGATGGCGTCATCCTCAAGCAGGATGATCGCCGCCGGCGCGGTTCCGAGCCGGATCGCCTCTGCGAGAACAGAGGCGCCGGAGGAGGATCCGCGACCCCGCGCCATGAACAGGATTGCGCCCGACAGGCAGGCACCGTGCTGGGGATGAAACCGGTCGATCAGCTTGCCGCTGGCGCTGTCAAAACCGCCCCAGAAACTCAAGGGATCATCAAGCTTCAGGACAGGCCCGGCGGCATGGCCATGAACCAGCGACCGCGCACTCATGCCCTGACCACCCGTCCGGCCCTGGCCGACAGCATGGTGTCTGCCAGCGTGCCGAAGGCGACGTCGACGCCGAGATTGCCCGGCGCGTAATAGGCCCATTTTCCCGAGTTCGTCATGACCGCGCCCGAGAAGTCCCTTATGATCGACGTGACATAGGTGCAGGTGTCGACCACCACCGTGACGCCTGCAGCTTCAAGCTCAGCCGCCCGACCGTCGGCCACGAGCCGTTCCCATTCATGCCGGCCGGTGTTGATGTAGACCGGCACGGCAAAGGGCGCGAGATCGAGCATCGGCCTCAGCCGGTCGAACTCGGAGAGGGAAAAATGCGGCGTCCCCAGTGCCACCGCGGTGAGCGGCGCGCCATTGGGCATGGTGCCGAGCCTGTCGAGTATCGCCGCGATCTCCTCAGGTCCGAGAGTGGCCGCGACCGGGACCTGCCGGCCGCCGGTGGCGGTTGCGAGATCCGGCGCTTCCGGCGTCAGGCCGACCGCATGAAACATCGCCACGCTGCCTGACGAGGCGGCCGCAGCGCCCAGCGCCTTGAGATCGTCTTCGCTGGTCGAGGCTGGCAGCCCGGTGATCGCGGCAATGGTGTCGCCGCATTCCCTGCCGATGAACAGCCCCGCCGCCACCGCGATGCCGCCCGCCTGGTCCGGTGCCGCATGCCCGCAGCCTGATATTTCCACGATCACGCCAGCGCGGCGGTTCTCGGTCCGGTGCAGGCCGTAATCGGGCACCCGGCCGGAAAGCGCGCAGGCCAGATCGATGAAATCGCCATAGCGGTTGGTGCGCGCGCCGATGACCGAATTGGCGAACACGATGGCGTTGGATTCGGCCCATGCCAGCTGGTCGCCGAATTTCGGCCTCAGCAGGGTCTGGTAGGGCGCGCAGGTGAAGCTCGGCGTGCAGCCAAGCTCGACATGGGCTTCCATCAGCCGTTTTCCCGCTGCGCCAAGCGCCGGGTCGCCGATGAACAGGCCGGGGTGAATAAGATCGACCGAGCCGACATTGAGCGTTGTGGGAACCCTCACGCGGCCCCCAAGCGCCACGAACCTCTCAACAAAGTCGAGGCTTGCCTGACCGTGATACAGGCAACCGTCGACATGGGCGCTGGCGCAAGGCAAAAGGCGGTCGCCGCCGACCGCTTCGGCAAACCGCAGCACAAGGCCGAGTGCGTCCGCTGCCGCGGGTCCGTGCTGGCCCGCCAGCATGTCACGTTCTGTCTGTGTCAGGTCCACAGGGCCGTCTCCCGCCGCTTGAGTGAGCGGAGACTAACCCATGTCGGCAAGTCCGTGCACGGGCTTTTGCGATGCCGGCAGGAGAAACCAGATGGACTGCCGCAGATGTCGGCAGGAAGAGGCCCTGCCATGGTCGGTCGCAACGCCTACCCATTGCGCCGGATCACAGGGCGGGGCGTGCATGCGAACGGATCTGCCTCCGGCGCGTGCGATGACGCCAGCGACGCAGCCTGCTTGCGCTTGAGACGGGACAGCCTTGAACTGCCGCGCGGGCGTTGGCCTGGATCGAACCTGTGACAGCCTGGGGTTCAGAGCTTTTCCAGCACCCCGACAAAGGCCCTGGCGAATTGAACCAGTCCGGCGGTGGTCTCGTCGGGCTCGATGGTTCTGGCCTGATCGCCATCGGCGCTGAGCAGCACCAGGCCGAAGCGCCCGCCCTCCTCGCGGGACAGGCAGACGACGGCGATGCGCTGGGCGTCGTCCGCAAGTCCGGATGCGGGCAGGTCGAACAGATATTCGCCCCTGACCGTGGTTGCGGCCTCGCGCACGGCTTCGCAGAACCCGTGTTCGCGGATGCCGCTGAGATCCAGCGCCAATTCAAGCTCGACAAGGTCGAGCGGCATCGGGGCTGCGGTCTGATCGGAGAATGCGAAGGCTTCCCCGGGGTCCGGAGCGACGGGACGTGCGGAGGCCGATGATGTCTGAGCCTGCATGGGCGCGGATATGGTGTCTGTCGTCATGGCGGATCTCCTTCGGACTTTTCTTGTTTGTCCGGGCTGATCTGCCCCCCTGCGAATGAAGATTGCGCTCAAGCATGGCTGAAGTGTGGCGCTTGCCGCGGCTGCCGTGAGCCGTTAATGAAAGCCACCTCAACCAGGCTCGCATCCCGCGCGCCAAATCTTCCGGAGACCTGGCCGCCGCCATGCCGTTCCGACCTCACCGGCCAAGCTCCGTCGCCGCCAGCTGGTCCCGCAGACTGGGCCGGTTCGCCCTGCTGCTGGCCTTCATGGCGCTGCTTCTGCACCGGGGTGGCATACTCGTGCTTCCCAATGCGGTGGCCGCTGTCCTGCTGGCGTCGTTCCTGGCGGTCATCGTGCTCGGCCTGGCGATCATCGGCTTCCTCATGCTCTGGCAAATCGGGGCCAAGGGTGGACACGCCGCCTTCAGCGGCATGGTCATGGCGCTGATGGTGCTCGGCCCTGTCGGGTTTGCAGCCGGCCGCTATGTGCAGCTGCCCAGGATCCACGATGTCTCGACCGATATCGCGGATGCACCGCAATGGCTTGAAGAGCCGCCGATCACGCCGTCCTGGCTGCCCCGCTCAAACGGCGATGATCCGGCGGCGCGCGCGCTGCAGGCGGCCGCCTATCCGCAGGTCACCGGCAGGCGCTATGACGGGGCGATCGACCGCGTTATCCTGGCGGTGCGCGCGGTCACGCAGGAAAACAAATGGACGCAAGTGGACAATGTCGGTGTGGATCTGCTGGTTGACGGACTTGAGCCGGCTGAGCCGGACGCAGACGCCTCGCCCGCATCCACCGGCGAGGCCGATCCGGCGCGCGCGCCGCTTCCGCTTCCGCGTCCCGATATCGAGAACGAGCCGGCCGAGCCGCTTCCCACCTATGCCCTCATCCAGTATGAAGCCCGGACCCTGATCCTGGGCATTCCGCAGGATATCCTGATCCGGCTTGTCGAGGAGGAGGAGACCACCTTTGTCGACATGCGTGTGGCGACGCGCGACGGCGACCATGACCTCGGCCTGAACGCCGAACTGATCCGCACCTTCCTCCGTGATCTGGACATACGGCTGCTTGGCATCGCCGGCGGGTAATGCCAGACCTCAGGCAGGGCGATACGAACCATGGATTGCTGGCGGGCCGTCGGTGACGACTTCGCCGCGGCCAACCAGATCCTCAAGATGGGCCAGCACCGACAGGGCAGCGGCGCCATGCAGCCGCGGATCGGTGTCGCGGTAGATCGCCTTGACTATGTCGGCAATCAGCCGGTCGCCCTTTTCGACGCGGGCCAGAATGGCGCGCTCGCGCATGCGCCGGTGCGTCTTCAGCGCCCGCACGAACTGCCGGGGTTCCTTGACCGGCCCGCCGTGTCCGGGCAGGTAGGCGCTGTCGTCGCGTAAGCCCAGCATGTCGAGCGAGGCCATGAAATCGCCCATCGCGCCATCGGGCGGCGCGATGATCGAGGTGGCCCACGCCATCACATGGTCGCCCGAAAAGACCAGACCGGTTCCATCAAGAGCAAACGCCGCGTGATTGGCCGTGTGGCCGGGCGTGTGCAGGGTTTCGATCGTCCAGCCATCGCCGCTCACCAGGTCGCCATGTCCGGCCGCGATATCGGGCACAAAATCCATGTCCGAACTTTCCGCGAGCGGATTGACCTCGCCCACATGCAACGCCCGCGCCGCGCGGTGCGGTCCTTCGGCAACCACGGTGGCGCCCGTCAGGGCCTTCAGCCTTGCGGCGAGCGGCGAATGGTCCTTGTGGGTGTGGGTCACGAATATATGGCTGACCGGCCGGTCTGCAATGGCCGCGAGGAGCGTGCGCCAGTGGCTTTCGTCCTCCGGACCCGGGTCGATCACCGCCAGCGTGTCGCGCCCGACAATATAGCTGTTGGTGCCGTGAAAGGTCAGCGGGCCGGAATTGGGCGCGGTCACCCTGAGCACGTCCTGTGCAACCGGTACCGCCTGGCCATGGGCGGGCTCGAAGGCCCGGTCGAATTCGGGTTCGATCATCAGTTCTCGCGTTCTCCGCTTGCAGGGATGCGCAAATGCGCGGCTTCAAGGCCGATGCCTTGCTTCGGCCGATTGTGGACGGCCATTGATTTGGGCCGGACTGTCTTGCTGTCAGCCGGTTAAGTCAATATACCGATTTGAAGATGCGGGCTCGATGGTCCGCTCCCGACAACCATCCGGAGATTGATCCATGGCCATTGCCCCCGTCCTCTCGTTTGTCGAGACCTTTGCCCCGGAAAGCAGAGCCGCCCGTTACGCCACCTATGGCGCGCTGGTGTTGTCCGGCAGCGTCCTGCTCGCGCTTGCAGGCAAGATCACCGTGCCGTTCTGGCCGGTTCCGGCCACGCTGCAGACGCTGGCGATCTTCGTCATCGCCGCAGCCTTCGGCCGCAAGCTCGCCCTGGCGACGCTGGCTGCCTATATGGTTGAAGGCGCGATGGGCTTTCCGGTGTTCACGGGTGGCGGCGGGCTCGCCTATTTCGCAGGCCCTACCGGCGGCTATCTCGCGGGTTTCGTGCTTGCCGCAGGGATCACCGGCTGGGCCGCCGACCGCGGGCTTGACCGCAACGCCTTCAAGCTGTTCGCCGTCAACCTTGCCGGCACCGCGCTAATCCTGGCTCTCGGCGCGGCCTGGATTGCGCTGGCGTTCGGACCGGAAAAGGCGCTCGCCTGGGGCGTTGGCCCGTTCATCGTCACCGACGTGATCAAGGCGGCGCTGGCTGCGGCCGTGGTTCCCGCCGGCTGGCAGATCGCCCGCCTGTTCCGCAGCTAGGCGCGGACGACACCGCGTCCCCACGGATATGCCTGAATGAGAGACCCCGCGCGGCGACAGCCTGCGCGGGGTTTTTGTTTGCGGTGAAAATCCTTTGCGTCGAGAATTTTCCGCGCTTGTGATCCCACCCGTCTTTTGCTATCTCCCCGGGACTTCCGGACCGCGTCCGGAATATGTCGGCCAGGCCTTGGGCTTGTCCGTGCACAATGGTGGGGCGTAGCCAAGTGGTAAGGCAGTGGTTTTTGGTACCGCCATCCCTGGTTCGAATCCAGGCGCCCCAGCCAATTTTAAATCTTGTAATAAAGAAAGCAGTTATTCGATATTAGGAAATGCTAAACGGAACAGTTTTCCGGCGCATAAAAACGGAGCAGTTGCGCTCGCGTCGCTATGAAAGGGTCGTAGTCAATTACAAATGCAGCGACACGCTCACGCAACTCGATCG
The DNA here is from genome assembly GCF_014359905.1 of Hoeflea sp. Lineage (GTDB taxonomy): Bacteria > Pseudomonadota > Alphaproteobacteria > Rhizobiales > Rhizobiaceae > Hoeflea. Next base: position 18,759 of record NZ_JACIYP010000031.1, read on the forward strand.
GATGTGGCTTGCCCGTGGCACTTCTCCTTCCACGGGCAAAGTGAATCACAGTTCACGCCAAACCGGAATCCCGAATCTGGTTATGTGCGAAACGCTTTAGAACCGCCAGTTGAGGCCGATCTTCGTCGTATGCAGACTAACGCCAGCGTTCACCCCTAAACCGGCATCCACTGTAAAGATGTCGTCGCCCAAATCATAGTACATGTATTCGGCCTTGATCGAAGCGTTTGGAAGGAAACCCCATTCCACGCCAGCACCCGCGGCCCATCCGACCAGTGTCTCGCTGCTTCCATTAACGGGAACTGCCAGAGCAGGATTGACGGTCTGGATCGTCACATCACCAGCGGCGACGCCACCAGTACCGTAGAACAGCCAATTATTCGCTGCAAAACCGGCACGCACACGAGCGGTGCCAAGCCAGTCAATCTCGGATTCACAAGCAAATGCAGGATTTGGACACGCGGTCGATCCGTTAATTCCCGATGCCAGAATATCAAGCTCCGCGCCCAACACAATATTCTGCATCTGCCAGTTGTAACCGGCCTGAACGCCCCCGATCAACCCGTCGGTGCTGTGATGTGCGGTTGCGCCACCAAGGGTATAGACCCAATCCGTATCACCCCAGCCATATCCTATCGATCCACCTGCGTAGAGTCCCGTCCAGTCATAGACTACGGGCGCTTCGGCGACCGGGGTCGGCTCGTAGGGAACCGGATCAGCCGCAAAGGCCGACGTCGATGCAAATATCAGTGCTGCTGCAATCAAGAGTTTTTTCATGGGCCAAATCCTTTTGATGCGGCGACCCCCGAATCCTTTTGATGCTGCGATCCAGAGATCACTTACTGTCCGATACGCTGTCTTTTCATGTTACTTCGCATCCGCTGCCGGAGCTATTGCAGAAATAACACAGTGAGGAAAAAATGTTGCCTGTATTCAACGGACAGAGACGTCACTTGACTGTGTACTGCACATGGTTTCCTGTCGGCAGTGTTGGGTGTCGCAGGTTTTGCTGGGATCTCGATCATGCGCTCGATGATATTGTTGGCGTCCTACGCAGGATATTGATCAGGTCGAGTCGAACCGTTCTTAGAGGCTGCACGTCTGGTGGGCTGCGGCGCTCGCGTCACCATGAAAAGCGCCTCCGCAAACCGTGGCAGCGAAGTTGAATTGGTGATCGTCGAGCCAGCCAGGAAGATGCCGCAGAAAGCTCTAACAGAAAGGGTCCAGTTTCCAGGGATCAGGTCAACGCGGCCTGTTCCAGCAGGATGGCGTTGAAGAAGGCCGCCAGTTCCTCATGAGCGTTGAACGGCAGGACATGGGCGACATACTGGTCGGGTCGCACGATCACAAGGCACCCCTTTTCCCGGTCGATCCCGCGCGCGTCGAAAATGTTCGGTCCGGTCTTGAGGTCCGGGCAGAACATTTTCTCATAATCAACCAGGTCGAGACTGCCCTTTTGCGGCTTGAGAAAGGCGGGCAGCGTTTCCAGCGACAGTTCGCGCGTGCCCTGCTGGAAGATAGCGCGGACATCGAGAACGGCATCGATGGCCTCATCCGGCCGGGTGTAGCGGCGGACCGGGGATCGAGGATCCTCCGCGAGGAACCGGCAGAGACGGGCAATCGCCGAATCGGCGGCCGACGGATCCTCATCGGGACAGAAGGCGAAGAGCCGCCAGCGCGCATCGGCCTTCACCACGTGACCAAGATGCACGGGCTTGGCGTCGGCAAGGCGCACCACCGGGGCGGAGTGGAACCGGGTTCCGATCTCGAAGCCCGGGGCAAGCGATTGCCAGGCGCCGCCGCCGGTGAGTTTGGATTCCTCGTATGTGACCGACATGCCTGCCGTGTAACGGCCATGCTGGATGAAGTAGCGCTGGAATTTCGGCGCCTCGCCGTTGTCGCCGTCGCCGGCTTCGGGGCGTTCACTCATGATGCGCGACCATTCCCGGTCGAAATCAATCAGGTCCTTGGCGACGGCTTGCCGCTCCGCTGAATAGCTGTGCAGGATCTCCGGCGCGCAACGGCCCTGCAGCACGCTGACCAGTTTCCAGCCGAGATTGAACGCATCGCCCATCGACACATTCATACCCTGGCCGGCCTTGGGGCTGTGCGTGTGGCAGGCATCGCCGCAGATGAAGACATGCGGCAGGCGCGAGGCAACGTCGCCCTGCGGAACGTCGTCGAACTTGTCGGTCAGGCGCTGGCCGATCTCGTAGACCGACCACCAGGCGACATCCCTGACGTCGAGTGAATAGGGCCGGAAGATGCGCTGCGCCGCCGCAATGAGGTGGTCAATGGTGATGTTGCGGTTGGCCACCCGCTCGCCGGATTTCAGCTTGTCGAGCTCGATGTAAAACCGGGTCAGATAGCCGCCTTCGCGCGGAATGATGATGATATTGCCTTCGCCGGCCGACTGGATCAGGGTCTTGCAGCGGATGTCGGGAAAGCTGGTGACAGACAGCACATCCATGACGCCCCAGGCCTGGTTGGCGGAATCGCCCTTGAGTTCCCGGCCGATGGCCTTGCGCACCGCGCTGCGCGCGCCGTCGCATCCGACCACATAGCGCGCCTTGAGCGTGAATGTCTCGCCTTCGCGGCCGGGCTCCGCGCTTTCGAGCGTGGCGGTCACCGGATAGTCGCCGCCTGCGGGATCGACGGAGAGGTGAGCGAGCTGAATGGAATAATCCGGCTCCAGCCGCGAGGCAGAGTTGCGCATGACCTCGAGATACATGTCGTGCACCCGGGCCTGGTTGAGGATCATGTGCGGCATTTCCGAAAGCCCGTCCTCGACATCCTGGATGCGGCCGTTGCGGACAATCTGGTCCGGTGTCTTCGGATCTGGCTTCCAGAAGGTCGTCTCGTTGACCCAATAGCCCTGCTTGAGGATTTTTTCGGCAAAGTCGAAGGCGTTGAACATTTCCATCGAGCGACAGGAAATGCCGTCTGCCTGGCCCTTGTCCATCGGTCCCGGCCTGCGCTCGACAATCCGCGTGCGGATATCTGGGAAGGCGGCAAGCTGGGCCGCCAGCGTCAGCCCGGCCGGGCCGGTGCCGACGATCAGCACATCCACCGGCTCGATGAAATCCGGGTCAGACAATGGCCTGCCGGGAGCGGCATCGTGGATGTGCGGGTCGCCGGGACGAAAGCCGTTGAGGTGATATTGCATTGCCACTCTCCCAAAGTAATATGTGTACTTATCAATAGCGCGAGAGCGTCAAAAGATCAAATGATATGTACAGATATTATTTTGGAGTTAGACTGGTCTTGCGCATCGCCATCCGCGGCGCTGTCGCGAGAGTTGGAACAGCGAGAGACACGATGACCCATGTTTCCAAGATGCCCGGACATCTCATCCGGCGGCTGCACCAGATCTCGACCCATGTCTTCATGACGCGCACCAGGGAGGCAGGCTTCGACCTCACGCCGGTGCAATATGCCGCGCTTGACGCGATCCGACAGAGCCCGGGGATCGATCAGGCAGGCCTCGCCGATGCGGTCGCCAAGGACCGGGCAACCATCGGCGCCGTGGCCGACCGTCTCGAACACAAGGGGCTGGTCAGCCGCAAGGTCAACGCGAAGGACAAGCGTGCGCGCATACTGGCGCTGACTGCGGAGGGGGAGGCCATGGTCGCTTCTCTGTCGCCGATCGTCGAAGAGCTTCAAAAGGAAATTCTTCCCGGCCTGGACGCGGACGAGCGCCGCATGTTCATCGATCTGGCCGCCAAGGCGGCGAGGGCCGCCGGATCCGTCGCAGGGGATTGAGAAGGGGACTTGCCGCCCCGGGCGAACCGGAGCGGTATAAAATCTACTGGAACATCGCCTGGGGTATCGTCAGCGCGATCTGCGGGAAGACGATGATCAACAGCAGGCCCACCGCCATTGCGAACCAGAACGGAATGACGCCGCGGAAGATCGTCGCCATCGGCACATCCTGGGCAACGCTTTTCACCACGAAGACATTCAGGCCGACGGGCGGGGTGATCATCCCCATCTCGATGACGATGACCGCGATCACGCCGAACCAGATCGGATCGAAGCCCATGCCGGTGATGATCGGAAAGAAGATTGGCGTCGTCACCACCAGCATCGCAAGCCCGTCCATGAACATGCCGAGCACCAGGTAGGCAAGGATGATCAGCATCAGAACGCCATAGGGGCCGAGGCCCGCCGATGTCATCGCCTCGCCCAGCGTCGCGGGCACATAGGTGAGCGCGAGGAACGGATTGAGCACGCTTGCGCCGATGATGATGAGATACAGCATCGCCGTGGTGCCGACGGTTGCGGTGACCGCCTGCTTGAATGCGCGCCATTCGAGCTTGCGCATGGCAACCGCCATCAGGATGACCAGCCCGGCGCCGACGCCGGCGGCCTCGACCGGCGTGAACACGCCGAGATAGATGCCGCCGATGGAGACGACGATCACGATCAGCAGCGGAAACGCCCTGACCAGCGCCATCATGCGCTTTGCCATCGACACCCATTCGCCGCGCGGCCCGGCCTTCGGATCGATGAAGGTCATCAGACCCACGGCCGCCATGAACAGAAGTGTCAGCAACAGCCCGGGCAGAATGCCCGCCATGAAAAGCTGGCCGATGCTTTCCTCGGTCAGGATGGCATAGAGCACGAAGCCGGTGGATGGCGGAATGAGGAAGCCGAGCGTACCGCCCGCGGCAATGGCGCCGGTCGCCAGCGCATCGGAATAGCCGAAGCGCTTCATTTCCGGCAGCGCCACCTTGCCGATGGTCACCGCGGTCGCCACCGACGAGCCGCTGACGGCGGCAAAGGCGGCGCAGCCGAGGATGGAAGCGGAGGCGAGCCCGCCGCGCAGCCAGCCGACCCAGGCAAAGGCTGCTTCGTAGAGACGGCTGCTGAACCCTGCGACAGAGGCGATATTGCCCATCAGGATGAACAGCGGAATGACCGTCAGATTGTAGTTCGATGTTGCCGAAAAGGCTTCCGTCACCAGCATGGCGTTGGCGGAGCGGCCGCCGCTGATCAGCACGGTGCCGAAATAGCCTGCGGCCAGCATCGCCATGCCCACGGGCATGCGGAACACCATGAGGCCGAACATGGCCAGGAGGCCACTGACCCCGATCGTGAAATCACTCATTGCTGGCCACTCCGGACCGGAGGATGTCGACGAGCTGGATGGCCAGCACGATGGCGTAAAGCGCAGCCCCCAGCACGAGCAGCCCGTAGAACGGCCAGAGCGGGATGCTGAGCATGTTGGTCACGTCGCCATATTCGGCGGCGTCGGCGAGCTTGCCCCACGCGCGCCAGCCCAGAAGCGCCAGAAGATAGATCGAAATCCCGCGTGTCAGGATGTCGCCGGCAAACCGCCCGAACGCGCCAATCGGCCCGTCAAACACATCGACCCGTATATGCATGTTCTTCTGCGCAGCACTAGGCATGGCGAGCATCACGACGACGACCGAGGCCAGCTCGATGATCTCGTTGTTGCCGAGAATCGGCGCATTGAAGAAATACCGCATGACGACCCCTGCGAACGTCATCAGCAGCAGCACGCCGAGGGCGAGCGACGACGCAAGGGTCAGCACACGGACGGTCCATTCGACGGACGCCGAATGGACCAGATCATGACGTGAAGAGCTCAAGTTTGTCTCACTTGCTCTTCAGGGCGTCGACGAAGGCTTGCGCTGCAATCCCCTGGGCCTCGGCTTCGGCGACCACCGTCTCGACAACCGGCGCTGATGCGGCATTGAATTTTGCCGCTTCATCATCGGAAAGCGTGATCACTTCCTTGCCTTCAGCCGCGGCAAAGCCGGAGAGCGCCTTGTCGGCGATCCCGAGCCAGGCGGCGTTGCCGTTGACGGCTGCTTCGCGGCCGGCATCCAGAACGACTTTCTGATGCTCTTCGCTCAGATCATTGAAGCTGTCGCGGTTCATGATCAGGAAGAAGCTGGAGATCGTCGTTTCCATGCCGACGGTGATGTAGTTGGTCACTTCGGCAAGCTTGAAGGCGCCCAAGGTCGTGGCGTCGGTCATGGCGCCGTCGATCACGCCGGTCTGCATCGCGTTGTAGATTTCGGGGGCAGGCATCGACACGGGCGAGGCGCCCCATGCCTCCACGACCAGGCCGGCATTGCGCGAGGGGACCCGGATCTTGAGACCCTTGAGGTCTTCCATTGTGCGGATCGGCTTGCTCGCCGTGAAGATCACGTTCGGCGCATTGTTCCACAGACCCAGCAGCACGACGCGCTTGTATTCATCCGACAGCATGTCGATGTTGGCGAGGATGCTCGCGGTGCCGGTCTCGGCGGAAATGACGCCCGGAAGTTCGGTCAGCAACGTCTGGGGAAAGGTCGAGGCGGTATAGCCGGGCAGGCCGAAGGCAATGTCGGTCACGCCATCCACGGCACGGCTGTATTGTTCCCTGGGGCCTGGCCCGAGTTCACCGCCCATGAAGATGCTGACAGTCACCGCGCCATCGGTTTCTGCCGCAACCTTCTCGGCGAACGGCTTATAGGTCGTGTCGACGACGAAGTGGCTCGGCGGCTGAAAGTCGGCGAGCTTCAGTTCCGCTGCTGAAACGGCTCCGGTCATAAGTCCCAGCGCCGCGACGGCGCCTGTGATGGCTTTGGAAATACTCATGGTCATCCTCCCTGGTGAATCGTCAAGCCGAAACCAACGCAGATTCGGCATGTCAGCCATCCCTACAAGTCCAGGGCCTTTGAGACCATTCCAAAGACATGCGGAGCATATAATTTAACGCTATAGTCAGCCTTGGTAATTGCTCACCAGCGCGATCAGCCTTGCCTGCGACGGCGTTGGTTTCCAGCCGCGGCGGGTGGTGATCCCGATCGGCCGCGCCGTGTCGGACAATTCAAAATTGATACGCGCGATTCGTCCGGCCTTGATCTCCGCCTCTGCCTGCAGGGCTGACACGCAGCCCAGATGGTCGCTGTTGACCAGCAATTCGCGAATGAGGATGAGTGACGCCGTTTCGACAATGCTATCAGGCGTCTTCAGCCCCGCGCTTGAAAACATCCGCTCGAAATGGTCGCGGGTGGGCGTTCCCGCGGCAGCCACCGCCCAAGGATAAGTGATGAGGTCCTCGACCCCGAGTCCCGATTTGCCGGCCAGCGGATGTTTGGGGCCCGCGACGATGGCCAGAGTATCGTCGAACAACGGCGTCTGCTCGACGTCGCCGATCGGGGCGGGGTAGCGCAGGGCGCCGATCAGGAAATCGATTTCTCCGTTCCTCAGGCCGGAAATCATTTCGTCATAAGGCCCGTCAAGAACGCGTAGGGGCAGCCGTGGCCAGTCCCGCCTGAATTGCGCAATCACCTTGGGCATGAGATAGGCCCGCGACAAGGGCATTGCGCCGACCACGATGCGTCCGGTTTCGCGGCCGAGCGCTTCGGCGATTTCCATGTCCGCCTGAACCAGCTCCGCTTCCATCAGGCGCGCCGCGCTGGCGAGCAGTTGCCCGCCGCGCGTCGCCACGATCCCGGCCGAGGTGCGCTCAAACAGCGGCCGCAAAGCTTCCTTCTCCAGTTGGCTGACGGCGCGGTGAACGGTCGGCTGCGCAATGCCGAGGCGCCTGGCGGCCAGGGTGAAATTGCCGGTCTCGCGAACCGCGATCAGGGCTTCCAGCTGGGACGCCGTCGCGGTCAGCCGCAAGCGGGGCGCAACCGACAGGAACGCCGCGTCGATGATCGACAGCGCCCGGCCGATGCGACCGGCATGCAGCACGCCAAGCCGGGTCGCGAACACCCCCTGCGGTGTACGGTCGAACAAGGCGGCGTCGTACTCCGCCTCCATCTTGTTGATCGCCTGGGTCACGGCTGGCTGCGACAGCCCGCATGCCTGCGCAGCCTTGCTGATCGAAGCCAGTTCTGCGACCGCGAGAAAGATCCGCAGATGGCGAATGTTATGGTTCATGGCATGGTCGTGCCCGCGGAGAGGGCGCTCAGAATCCTGTCGGCCCTCTCGCCGAGATCCGCCTTGCCGCCATCGAGATGAAGTCCCGCGATCTGCGCCTGCCATTCGGTGATGGCGTCCGACATGCGCGAAGGCAATCCCAGCTCAGCAATGGTCCTGGAGACCTCCCGCATTTCAGCCGCCCGCCGTTCGCCGTGAACCATCATCCGCTCAAGGCTGTAGGCGGACCGCGCCGTCCAGTCAAATCCGGGATCGGACGCCTGAAGCGAGGCCAGGACATCGCGCTCGACGCCTGCGCGCCGCGCCGCCAGCAGGCATTCGCCGGTCAGGGCTTCCAGCCCCTTGATCATCACCGAGCGGAACATCTTGATGGAGGACGCCTGTCCCACCTCGTCTCCGGCCAGAACCGGATTCATGCCGAGCGCCTCAAGCACGTCCATCGCGGCGCCGGTCTGGGGGCCCGAGACCAGCAGAGGAGTCTGGTGCCGTTTCGGATGAACCGGCGCCATCACCGCGACATCGACATAGACGCCTCCGGCCGCTTCTATGACATGAGCCGCCTGGCGTTTTGTTCCCGGCGAGCAGGAATTGCAGTCAAACCACAGGGCTTCCGCACCGAGATGCGGCGCACACTCCTGTGCGGCAATCAGCGCCTGGTCGGCGGTGACCAGGCTGAAGATGACCGGCGCGCCGGCCACCGCATCGGCGGCGGTTTCGGCAGTCGTTACGCCTGAGTTTCCAGCGCGTGCCTCGAGCCTAGCCCGTCCTCCGGGTTGGCGGACCTTCACATCGAAACAGGCGATGGCGCCATGATAGGTCTCGCGCCATCCCGATGAGAATGCTTCCGCCGCCTCGCCAAATCCAATGGTGGCCAGTCTTTCCGGCAAGTGGTTCATGGCTTGAGTCTCCCGCGTTTCCGTGGGCGAAGTCTGGCAGAACTGGGGCGTCCGATCCACACGCTATAGCAAAATATTATGTCATGCGCGCGGCATTGAAATTGCCCCTGCGGCGCAGAACGCGCAAAAATCGGCCAACCGGAAGGGAGAATTCCAGATGCCTGTGAAGAAAACCGCGCTCGTCATCAGCGCCCACGCCGCCGATTTTGTCTGGCGCTGCGGCGGCGCCATCGCTGCCCATGCCGAGCTTGGCTATGACGTCACCGTGCTGTGCCTGTCCTTCGGCGAGCGCGGCGAAAGCGCCAAGCTGTGGAAACAGGAAGGCATGACGCTTGAAAAGGTCAAGGATGCGCGTCGCAAGGAAGCCGAGGAGGCGGCGCGGGCGCTCGGGGTGCATGATCTGGTCTGCCTTGATCTTGGAGACTATCCGCTTGAACTTGTCCGCGAAGACAAGAACCGGGTTGTCGAAATCATCCGCAAGGTGCAGCCCGCCTTCATGCTGTCGCACTCGAAATATGATCCCTACAACACCGACCACATGTATGCGACGCAAGTTGCGCTCGAGTGCCGGATGATCGCGCAGGCCTGGGGACATAATCCGGGTGAAAAGGTGCTTGGGGCGCCTCAGCTCTATCTGTTCGAGCCGCACCAGACCGAACAAATGGGATGGAAGCCCGATACGTTCCTCGATATCACGCCGGTGTGGGAGAAAAAACGCGCGGCCATCGAATGCATGCAGGGCCAGGAGCATCTCTGGGAGTATTACACCCGCGTGGCGATGAACCGGGCCAACCATTTCAAGCGCAATTCGGGAGGCCAGTCCGGAGGCCGGGACTGCAAATATGCCGAAGGGTTTGAATCGATCTTTCCGCGCACCGTGGACGAGCTTTGAGCCTGCGCTGCGGCGACAAGCCCTTATTGGAGAATTTCCATGACTGAACCTTGCTTCGATCTGGCGCATCTGGCCCATGTCGAGATGTACACCGACAAGTTCGAGGAAAGCCTCGACTTTTTCACACGGGTCTATGGGCTCACCGTATCAGGTCAGGACGAGAAGTCGGCCTATCTGCGCGCCTGGGATGATTACGAGTTCCACAGCCTGAAGCTGACCCGGCACCACACCACAGGCGTCGGTCACATTGCCTATCGCGCTTCATCACCGGAAGCGCTGGAACGCCGCGTGGCCGCCATCGAGGCAAGCCGGTTCAAGACCCTGGGATGGGTCGACGGCGATCTTGGCCACGGCCGCGCCTTCCGGTTCGAGGATCCGTTTGGCCATGTCTTCGAGATCTACTGGGACACGGTCAAATATCAGCCGGATGCCGCGCACCGACCTGCACTCAAGAACATGGCGAGCCGGTTTCATGCGACCGGCGCCTGTCCACGCCGCATCGACCACCTGAACCTGCTGGCGACAGATGTCACCGAGTTCCGTGCCGTTATGGAAACCTGTCTCGGCTCGCGCGTCACCGAGATCATCCAGCTCGACAATGGCCGCCTTGGCGGTTGCTGGTTCACGATCAACAACAAGACTTATGATCTGGCATGCACCGAAGAGCATGGCGGCGGCGAGGGGAGGCTGCACCACGTGACCTATGCGACCGATACCCGCGAAGACATCCTGCGCGCCGCCGACATATTTCTCGAAAACGGGGTCCACATTGAAACAGGGCCGCACAAGCATGCCATCCAGGGCACGTTCTTTCTCTATGTTTGGGAGCCTGCGGGAAACCGTGTCGAACTGGCCAACTCCGGCGCCCGGCTGATCTTGCAGCCGGATTGGGAACCTGTGATCTGGACCGAGGCAGACCGCAGGAAAGGACAGGCCTGGGGTTTGAAGACAATCGAGAGTTTCCACACCCACGGAACCCCTCCGATCAAGAAGGATCATTGAAGTGCCGGTTGTCAGACAGCATATCGATCGCGCCGACGCGGAGATCATCAGGCGGCTGGGCGAGGCCGGCGTCGCCACCGTGCACGAGGCGCAGGGCCGCACCGGGCTAATGAAGCCGAACATGCGCCCGATCCAGCAGGATCTGGCTATCGCCGGATCGGCCGTGACAATCTCCGCGGCACCCGGCGACAACTGGATGATCCATGTGGCCATCGAGCAATTGCGGGAGGGCGACATCATGGTGCTGGCGCCGACCGCCCCCTGCGATATGGGCTATTTCGGCGACCTGCTGGCAACCTCCGCCATGGCCCGCGGCTGCACGGCGCTCATCATCGATGCAGGCGTGCGCGACACGCGCGACCTGCGCAGGATGGGATTTGGCGTCTGGTCGACGGCGGTCTCGGCGCAGGGCACGGTCAAGGAAACGCTCGGCAGCGTGAATGTACCGATCGTATGCGCCGGAGCCCTGGTCAATCCGGGCGATATCGTCATCGCGGACGATGACGGGGTCTGCGTTGTTCCCCGGGCCGACGCCCAAACCGTCATGGCTGCAACATCGAAGCGTCTGGATGCCGAAGAGACAAAACGGCTGCGGCTTGCTGCCGGCGAACTCGGTCTGGATATCTACGACATGCGTCCACGGCTTGCCGAAAAGGGCCTGAAATATGTCTGACGGCATTCCTTGCCTGTGGATGCGCGGCGGCACCTCGAAAGGCGCCTATTTTCTCAAGCGCGACCTTCCCGACAACCCGGCCGAGCGGGATGCACTGCTGCTCAGGATCATGGGCTCGCCGGATCCGCGCCAGATTGACGGTATTGGCGGGGGTGATCCGCTGACCTCGAAGGTCGCCATTCTCTCACCTTCCACACGCGGGGATGCCGATGTCGACTACCTGTTTCTTCAGGTCTTTGTCGACCAGGCGGTGGTTTCCGATGCGCAGGGCTGCGGCAACATCCTGGCGGCGGTCGGCCCTGCGGCGATAGAGCGTGGGCTCGTTGCGGTTTCCGGCGAGTCCACGCCGGTGCGCATTCACATGCTCAATACGGGTGAAGTGGCTACCGCACTGATTTCGACACCCGGCGGGAAGGTGAGCTATGAGGGGAGCGCCGCCATCGACGGGGTTCCGGGAACCCATGCGCCGGTTCCGCTGATGTTTAACAACATTGCCGGATCGATGTGCGGCGCACTGCTACCGACCGGCAACAATGTCGATGTCATCCAGGGCATCGACTGCACGCTGATCGACAACGGCATGCCCTGCGTGATCATGCGGGCTTCAGATTTCGGTATTACCGGATACGAAACCCGGGAACAACTGGAAGCCGACGCTTCGCTCAAGGCGCGGCTGGAGCGGATTCGGCTTCAGGCCGGTCCGATGATGGCGCTCGGAGTTGTCGAAGACAAATCGGTGCCCAAGATGACTTTGGTCTCAAAGGCCCGAGCTGGCGGTGCGATCAACACCCGCAGTTTCATTCCGCACCGGTGCCACGCCACGATTGGCGTTTTTGCCGCCGTCAGTGTCGCCAGTGCCTGTCTGCTCGAGGGCTCACCCGCCCATGCGATGGCCGTTCTTCCAAAGGATGGCCGTTACAGCATAGAGCACCCCACCGGCGCCGCTGAAGTGTTGATCGAACAGGATGACCAGGGCGGGATTGCCGGCGCTGGCACATTGCGGACAGCGCGGAAACTCATGGATGGGCAAGTCTACTAGGAGGTATTTTTGCGGCGTTTGACAAACCGTTGAGTGGTCTGCCTTTGGTGCCGCTACCGTCCTCAGTCGGGTCGGACTCAAGTTGACGGTAAAGGCGGAACCGTGAGACAGGTCAATCGCCCAGAGGGTCCAGGAAACTCTTCCCTAAACCATGGAACCATTCCTCCAGGATGACATGATTGTCGTGAGCAAAACCCGTGATAGCGGCCAAGAACATTTTATCCCCCACATATTCTCCCAGCGTCCGATAGGCCTCAAATTGCACTTCCGTGAAAAACGGATCTACGGTGGGATGGTGGGGAAACGCAGGATCTTCAAACCTGTAACGTCGTATAAACTGGCCCTCGTTGCCGGTGTGAATAGCCCCTGGATTTGTAGACGCCTTCTTCCCTGATTTTGAGGCAAGGAGGGCATGATGGGCAAATGCAATTTCAGTGACGATTTCAAGCGGGATGCTGTCGCTCAGATTGCCGAGCGGGCTATGCAGGTGCGGAGGTTTCGAAGCGGCTGGGTGTGAGCCCGCATTCGCTCTTTGCGTGGAAGAAGAAGTTCTCACAGCCTCCTGGCGGTGACGACAATTGTCAAACCTTGGATTTGGTGGCTTACAAAAATGGCGAGCACCTTGTTTAATGATCGCTGAGAAGGTGCTGAGCGTTTTCTGCAAAGAGAAGCGTCAGACCCGACGTTGGACGTCGTTCGCGGAGTGCTATGCAAACCGAAGGCTCTGTACCGAACTCCTTAACAGAAGCGGCGGAGGCTCCGATCGTGGCTGGGGAAATGCATAGTCGTAAGTCATTTTTTTTGGGAATGCGGTATTGAGCAACACACATCGAGGGAATGAAAATTTCCTCCATGAGACAGCGAAAGACTTGCCTCGCGCTATAACCGCGATCAACACGGCTGACTTTTTTCCGGCAATCCTTGATTACATGCGAAAGATCGTGCCGTTCAGTGGCGCCTTCATCACGCAACTGCACAGGAACCGGCCGCCGGACCATATCTATGACAATGTCAGGGCCGAGCGGCACCGCGATGTCGTCGACCAGTATCTGGACAATGCCTATCTGCTCGATCCCGTTTACGACGTCTTCCTGTCCGGCCGGACCCATGGCGCGATGCGGTTGCGCGACATCGCACCGGACCAGTTCATGCGGTCGACCTATTACCGCCGCTATTACCGGAACATCGCGCTCAGGGACGAAATGGCCATTCTGGTCCCTCAAGGCGAGGGTGCGGTCTTCTTCTCGCTCGGCCGGCTCGGGGATGAGCCCCGCTTCAGCGCCCGGTCCGTGCAGGCGTTTGAGGCCAGGATCGATGTCATAGCCGCTCTCACCGGCAAGCATTTCGAGCGCGGCCACACCGCACCGGTCCATGCAGGGACCACACCGGCCGATCGGACGCTGACTGCGGCGCTCGATGCCTTTGGCGAAGGAATCCTGACGGCCCGCGAACGCGAGGTGGCAACGCTCATTCTCAAGGGCCACTCGTCGGCGTCGGTTTCGGCGATGGCCGGCATCACGGTCGGTACCGTCAAGATCCACCGGAAGAACATCTACCGGAAGCTTTCGATTTCCTCGCAATCCGAACTCCTGTCGAACTTCCTGCGCTCGGTCCTGAGCTGAACGGCCTATCCCCTTCGGGGTATTTACCTGCGCGCATCCGGCTCATAGCCTTCGGGCATGGATGACGAGCCAGATCGGCGGGGGCAGATTGAACGGATGACCGGAACAGAAATCGCCAGAGACCGGAAGGCCGCGGTGTCGGCAAGGGCCCTGTCAAAGACCTTCGGACAGGGAGAGTACGCGATCACCGCGCTCGACAGCGTCGAACTCGATATTCTCGAGAACGAGTTCTTCACGCTGCTTGGTCCGTCCGGATGCGGCAAGACAACCCTGTTGCGGCTGATCGCAGGCTTCGAACTGCCGACACACGGGTCGATCTCGCTGCAGGGTCAGGATATCACGGACAAGCCTCCGCACCAGCGTCCGATCAATACGGTTTTCCAGAATTACGCGCTGTTTCCGCACATGACGGTGGCCGAGAACATCGGTTTCGGGCTCAGAATGCTTGGCAGGCCGACCGCCGAGATCAGACAGACAACTGACCGGATGCTGGCGCTGGTTCAGATGGAGGCCATGGCCGGACGCCGGACAGACCAGCTTTCGGGCGGCCAGCAGCAGCGCGTGGCGCTGGCCCGGGCGCTGGCGCCTGCGCCCAAGGTGCTGCTGCTTGACGAGCCGCTGGCGGCCCTCGACCTGAAACTCAGAAAAAGCATGCAGATCGAACTCAAGAGCCTGCAGGCCGAAACCGGCATCACCTTCGTGTTCGTGACCCACGACCAGGAAGAGGCGCTCACCATGTCGGACCGGATCGCGGTGATGAATTCCGGCAAGATCCTGCAGATCGGCAGGCCGCGCGACATCTATGACCGCCCGACGCACCGTTTCGTGGCCGATTTCATCGGCGACATCAACATTCTCGAAGGAACCGTGGAACACACGGACGGCGATTTGGCGACGGTGCGGCTGAAAGACGGGACCAAGGTTTCCGCGCATCTCGGAACGACGGCAGCCCGCTCGGGAGAGGTCAGCGTGGCGATCAGGCCCGAGAATGTCCGGCTGGCGGGCGCGGGTGAGACACCAACGCTCACCGGCGTTCTCGAGAATGTAGTCTATTTCGGCGCGGCGACAAATCTCCACCTTCGGCTCGGCACCGGCGAGGAAGTCGTGATCCGCAATCCGGGCGCGGTTGACGAAGGCCGGTACCAGCCCGGCGCCACCATCGGCGCCGTCATGCAGCCCGATCTGATACGGGTGCTGGAATGAGCGATCGGGAGCCGCAAACGGCGCTTGCCGCCGCGATCGCCCAGAACCGGCGCAACGAGCGCCTCACCCGGGCCTTTCTGCTTGCACCGGCGCTGACAATCATCCTGGCCATCAGCATCCTGCCGCTCGGGATCACCGTCGTCTATTCGTTCCTGACGCCGGGCACCTATGGCGGCGTGACCTGGGAATTCAGCACCGACAGCTACGTGCAGTTCCTGTTCCAGCGCGACATCTTCGATGACACGCTGGTCTTCAACTCCGCCTATGTATCGATCTTTCTCAGATCGATCGGGCTTGCCCTGGGCGCCACGCTGGGCGCTCTCATCCTTGGCTTTCCGACCGCCTATTTCATTGCGACGAAGCCGCGCGAGCAGCGCAACATCTGGCTGTTCCTGATCACGCTGCCGTTCTGGACCAACCTGCTGATCCGCACCTACGCCATGCTGCTGATCATCCGCGACGAAGGCATCATCAACATCATGCTGATGAAGGCCGGCATCATATCGTCGCCGCTAACCATCCTTTACACCGACACCGCGGTGTTCATCGGCCTGATCTACTCGTTTCTGCCGTTCATGGTGCTGCCGATCTACGCGAGCCTCGAGAAGCTCGACTTCAGCCTGGTCGAGGCCGGCTACGATCTTTACGCAAACCGGCTGAAAGTGCTGTTTCACGTGATCGTTCCGCTGGCCAAGCCCGGAATTGTCGCCGGCTGCATCCTGGTCTTCATCCCCGGTCTCGGCGCCTACATCACCCCCGAACTCCTGGGCGGCGGCAAGAAGCTGATGATCGGCAACATGATCGCCATGCAGTTCGGCGCCTCGCGCAACTGGCCTTTCGGATCGGCGGCCGCGCTGATCCTGATGGCGCTGGTCATCCTGGTGCTGCTGGCCAATGCCCTCGCCGCCAAAAAGGGAGTGTCGGGCAATGGCTGAGCTTTCACCCGCAACGCCGGCATCGGCAAAACCGCGCCGCCGCCGGAGGCTGGCCCGGGATCTCAAGGCGATGCCCGGGTTCACCTCGACCGCTTGGCTGTGCATCGTCACGCTCTATCTGCCGATCCTGGTGCTGATCGCGTTTTCCTTCAACGAGAACCGGTCGGTGGTGCTGTGGACGGGGTTCTCGCTCGACTGGTACGCCAAGGCGCTGGAGAATGATGGAATCCGCAATGCGGCCTGGGTGTCGTTCAAGATCGCGCTGTTTGCCACGGTCATTTCGACGATCGCCGCCACCATGGCCGCGCTGGCGACGACCCGGACGAAGAAGTTTGCCGGCCAGGGACTGGTCTACGGGATCATCAACCAGCCGCTGATGATCCCCGAGATCGTCACGGCAATCGCAACGCTGTCGCTGTTCGCACTGGTCAAGAAGGTGACCGGGCTTACCGGCATCGGTTACCTGATGCTGGCGCATGCCGCCTTCTGCATTCCGTTTGCCTACATGCCGATCCGCGCCCGGCTCGAAACCATGACGCTGACGCTG
This sequence comes from Hoeflea sp., assembly GCF_014359905.1. Lineage (GTDB taxonomy): Bacteria > Pseudomonadota > Alphaproteobacteria > Rhizobiales > Rhizobiaceae > Hoeflea. Next base: position 35,473 of record NZ_JACIYP010000031.1, read on the forward strand.
GAGCAGGCCGCGGCGGATCTCTACGCGCCACCGCTGAAGGTCTTCACCCTGGTGACGTTGCCGCTGCTCGGTCCCGGCATCGTTGCCGGCGCGATGCTCGCCTTCGTCGTCTCGCTCGATGACGTGATCATCACCCTGATGATTGCCGGACCGGGCGAGACCACGCTTCCCATCTATATTCTCGGCGCCATCCGGCGCGGGATCACGCCCGAGATCAATGCCGTCTCGACCATCCTGGTCGCGGTCTCGGTACTGCTGGTCATGCTGCTGTTCTTGGTGCAGCGGCGCATGCAGCGATAGGACGGAAAAGAAAGAGAGGAACAACGATGAAAACCGTATTGAGGCTTCTCGCCACCGCATCAGTCGTGGCATTCGCATCGTCGGCGGCCATGGCCGCAGGTGAACTGAACGTCTACAACTGGGGCAATTACACATCGCCCGAGATGATCAAGAAGTTTGAGGAAAAGTTTGACGTCAAGGTCAACCTGGACGGCTACGATTCAAACGAGGCCATGCTCGCCAAGGTGAAGGCGGGCGACACCGGTTATGACATCGTCGTGCCGGGCGATTACATGATCAAGGTGATGATCGGCGAAGGCCTGCTCGAGGAAGTCAAGCCGAACACGATGGAGAACTTCAAGAATGTTGATCCGAAATGGGTCGATGTCTGGTGGGATCCGGGCCGCAACTATTCGGTCCCCTACCAGTGGGGCACCACCTCGTTCACCGTCGACACGGCCGTCTATGACGGCGAAATCGATACGCTGGCCCTGCTGTTCGATCCGCCGGAAGTGCTCAAGGGCCGGATCAACATGCTCAACGACATGAACGACGTGATCAATGCCGGCCTGCGCTATCTCGGTTACGGACGCTGCAACGGCAACCAGGATGAGCTGCGTGAAGTGCTCGCCCTGCTTTCCAAGGCCAAGCCGCACTGGCGGACCATGGACTATGCCGTGATCGAAAAGCTCACCTCCAAGGACGTCGACATCAGCCAGAGCTGGAACGGCGCGGCCATGCGGGCCCGGGCCCAGCGGCCGACGCTGAAATACGCCTACCCGAAAGAGGGCTTCACCGGCTGGATGGACAATGTCGCCGTGCTCAAGGGCGCGCCCAATCTCGAAAACGCCAAACTGTTCATCAACTTCATGATGGAGCCGGAGAACGCCGGATTGACGTCGAACTTCGCGCGCTATGCCAACGGCATCCTGGGCAGCGACAAGTTCATGGAGCCGGAAATGCTCTCGGCGCCCGAGATCGTGATGCCTGCCAGTGCGCCGGCGCCTGATTTCGTCACACCCTGCCCGCAGGAGGTCGTCGATCTGTACAACAAGATCTGGACCCAGCTGAAGCAGTAGGCCCGAACCCGGCGCGCGGGCAACCCGCGCGCCGTCCCCCATCATAGAAAGATTGTCCATGTCCGACACCGGAAAGGTTGAACCGGCTATGCCCAAGACCGCCCGGCAACTGGGGATCATGCAGGGGTTTCCTCCCCCGCCGGAGAAGCGCCCAACGCTTGCCAACTGGGATCTTCCACCTTTCAACCGGTGGGCGTTCCAGAATGTGCGAAGCCTGATTCCGACAGTGGATGTGTTCCGCGGGTTCGGACCGGCGAGCGATCTCGAAGAGGCCCCCGAGGATCTTGCAGGCATCGAATTCGAGCGCGAGAACGGCACGACCGTTTCCATCGACCGCTTCCTGGGCGAGAGCTATGGCGATGCCTTCCTGGTGATGCATCGCAACCGCATTGTTTTCGAGCGCTATCTCAACGGCATGGCGCCGGAAACGCTGCATCTGTCGCAGTCCGTGGCAAAATCCGTCGTCGGTCTGCTGACCGGAATTCTCGCATCCGATGGCACGGTCGACCTGCATGCGCCGCTGGCAGACATCGTGCCCGAACTGGCGCAGTGCGGCTATGCCGACGCGACGCTCGACCAGGTGCTCGACATGCGCTCGGGCGTACGCTTCACCGAGGATTACAACTTGCCGGGCAGCGACATGACCCGGATCGACATAGCCTCCGGCTGGCGCCCGCATGTCGCCAACGCGCCGCGCCCGACGATCCGCGAGGTTATCCTCAGCCTGCCGAAGCTCAGGCCGCATGGCGGGGCGTTCGAATACCGCTCGATCGAGACGGACGTCGTTGCCTGGGTACTGGAACGGGCGGCCGGCAAATCCCTCGCGGAACTGGTCAGCCAGCATCTGTGGCAACCCATCGGCGCGGATCGCGATGCCTATTTTACCGTCGATGAAGCCGGCACCGCGCTTGCCGATGGCGGCTTCAACGCGACACTGCGTGACTATGCGCGCCTGGGGATGCTGGTGCTCGGCAGCGGGCGGGCCAACGGGCGGCAGGTTGTCCCGGCAGCCTGGATTGATGGTATCCAAAGCGGCGACCGGGAGGTTTTCGGGGAACCCTACACAGCCGTTCTGCCGGGTGGAGCCTACCGCCGCTTCTGGTGGATTCGCGATGCGGACAAGGGCGACATCTGCGCCCGCGGCGTGTTCGGTCAGCTGATCTACGCTGATCCGCAGACCGAATTGCTGGTGGTAAAGCTGTCGACCTGGCCGGATTACGTGATTCCGTCGCTGACCCGCGACACGTTCCGCGCCATCGACGCGATCCGGTCGGCGCTGAGCGACCGGTGAACGAGCGGGATCTCGAGCTGACAACGGCAACAGGCAAGGGAACAGACCATTGGCAATTGCAGATCTGATCATTACCAACGGCGCGGTCCTGACGATGGATCCGGATCTGCCACGGGCGGAGGCGGTGGCGGTCAAGGACGGACGCATCATCGCTGTCGGCTGTGTCGACGAGGTCGCCCGCCTCGCCGGACCCGGCACACAGGTCATTGATGCCGGCGGGGCGACAGTGCTGCCCGGCTTCATCGAAAGCCATATGCACCTGTTCATCGGCGGCGCGGAACTTCAAAACCTGCAGCTCGACGGATGCGCCGACCTCGATAGTCTTGCCAGGGAATTGACCGCTTTCGCGGCCACCAGACCGGATACGCCGCTTCTCGTCGGACAGGGGCCGGATTACGGGATTTTCGGCGCCGCGGCGCCGCGCCTGGTTCTCGACAAGATCCTGCCCGGCAGGCCGGTCGCGCTGATGGCGCATGACCACCACACGGTCTGGGCCAACACCGCAGCACTTGAGGCAGCGGGCGTGCTGCATGGGCTCGAGACATCAGACGGGCACGAGGTGGTGATGGGCGCCGATGGCCTGGCCACGGGCACCTTGCTGGAACCGGAGGCCTACAGCCCGGTGATGCGGCTTGGCGGACAGGAACGGACCATGCTGGGCCTGGCAAGCGGCCGTGAACCGGACCTTGCACCTTCGGCCGCCGAGCGCGCCGTCGACCTGGCGCATCTCAAACGCGGACTTGCGCACGCGGCGAGACACGGCATCACCTCCATCGTCAACATGGACGGCAATGTCTACACGCTGGACCTGCTCGAAGAGATTCGCGCGGCGGGGGAACTGACCGCCCGCGTGCGGGTGCCGTTCCACTATGTCCCCGACATGCGGCCAGATGACCTTGAGACCGCGCTCGAGATGCGTGCCCGCTGGTCGGATGAGTGGCTGGCGTCGGGCTTTGTGAAATTCTTCATGGACGGCGTTATCGACAGCCGCACCGCTTTCATGAAGCACGATTATCCGGGCCAGCCCGGATACCGCTCGCACGGGCGGTTTTCGGCGGAGACATTCGCCGAACTTGCGACGCGGATCGATGCGATGGGACTGCAGATCGCGGTGCACGCGATCGGTGACGCGGCGGTGGCCCGGGTGCTGGACGGCTACGCAACGGCGCGCGCGGCCAATGGCGCTTCGGGCCTGCGTCATCGCATCGAACACCTCGAACTGGTCGATGACGCCGATTTCGCCCGCATCGCGGAGCTCGAGGTGATTGCCTCGATCCAGCCTCCCCACGCACCGGGATGCAGCGGGCTGCCGCTGGAGCCGACTCTGAGCAATATCGGCCGTGACCGGTGGGGCGACGCCTTTGCCTGGCAGAAGATTGCCGCCACTGGTGCTGCGATCGCGCTGGCGTCGGACTGGCCGGTTTCCGACATCTCGATTCTCAAGGGAATCCATTCGGCCGTGACGCGGGCTGCCTGGGCGCCGGACGTGCCGGACCACCGGTTCTCGCTCGAGGCCGCACTCCGGGGTTACACAATCGGCGGGGCCTATGCCGAGCGGAGCGACAGCTACAAGGGCTCACTGGAAATTGGCAAGGTGGCGGATCTGGTCGTGCTCGACCGCGACATTATGGCCATCCAGAACGATGATGAGATCGGAGATATCAGTGTGAGGATCACCATCTGCGGCGGGCACATCGTATACAACATCTGCACGTAGCGATGGAAACCTGTCGGCGATGTCACGCTAGAGCCTTGTCAGTCAGCTGCAAGCGCCATCGCGGCGTTGTCACGTAAACCTGTGTTGCAGTTCAACGCCGGTTGATTTGACGCCATTGGTCTGGTCTGGGGCAGGGGTCACAAGTGATGTTGAACGAGGCGACGATCCTCTTCGTGCTCCGACAATCTGCTGCGGCGATGCGTGGCTGGAAGGGGAGGAGCTGCTCGTGGCCATGGACGATGCCACCAGCACGGTTTACTGGGCCTTCAGCGGAATCTTTTCCGCATGCCTGACCGATCTAAACGCGATGTTGGGCAAAGTGTCTGTCTTGACTGTCTGACCAGACCGTCTTGCCCCGATATCTGGTGAATCTTCGGGCCAAAAGTGCCCCCCTGTCTCCAGTATAAACCGTAACCTATGTGCCTGGAACGGACCAGGCGCATGCTGCGGGTTTCCGGGTTTGATCCGTTGGACGGCTATGCCGGGCCTGAGCCACCACACAGACGGCTTGTGCGTCTGATTATCCGCATGGCGGCGCAATCCGGGCCGAGGCGGCCCACCACCCGCGGCCTCCATAAATTTGCCTCAAAAACAAGCAGTTGCTAGAAAAGAGGTCAGACAAGGGCCGTTCGATCACATTGCGTAACTGCCGTTATTCCAAAGTTTCAGCCAGTTGACGAACCTCTTGTATTCCGCCGCGTTTAAGTCTCAATCGCAGTGCAGCAAATCCGCGGTTTCACGAGTGCAGCGCACGTTAGGAAAGTTCAGTGAGTCTCTTCAGTATCTATATGCGGGCTATGCGGCTGTTGGTGGCGGAAGGCTGGAAAGTGGCAGGCATCAGCGCCGCCAATGTTGCCCTTGCGGTGATCATGATTGCCGAACCCATTCTCTTCGGTGAGATCATTCAGTCCATTTCCGCCGGCACGGATCTCGTGTCGCGCATTGCCCTTTGGGCTGGACTGGGCTGTTTCAACATCATCGCCCTGGTGCTGGTCGCTCGTGGAGCGGACCGCCTCGCGCACAAGCGCCGCTCGGGCGTCCTCACCGAGTCGTTCGAGCAGGTGATGTCGATGCCGATGGCCTGGCATCACGGCCAGGGCACATCGCAGGTGCTGCACACCTTGCTTCGCGCCATAGAGACCTTGTTCACGCTGTGGCTCGGTTTCATGCGTCAGCATCTGGCAACCGTGGTCACGCTTGTGTTGCTTGTGCCGACCGCGCTGACGCTCGACTGGCGCATGGCCTTGGTGCTGGCCGGTCTTGGCGCCTGCTATGTGGCAATCAACCGTCTTGTGATGAACCGCACAAAAGCAGGCCAGGCTCAGGTCGAACAGCATTACCACCGGGTCTTTTCCCATGTGGCTGATTCCATCGGCAATGTTTCGGTCATGCAGAGCTATGGCCGGGTCGCCCAGGAAGCCGAAGCGCTGCGTCGATTCACCGACGATCTTCTCAAGTCCCAGTATCCGGTTCTCACCTGGTGGGCGCTGGGCAGCGCCCTGCAGCGTCTGGCCGCGACGCTCTCGATGATGATCGTTCTCATCATCGGCGCGATGCTCGTGCAGCGCGGCGAGATGCGGATTGGCGACATCGTTGCCTTTACCGGTTTTGCCGGCCTGCTGATCGGCCGTCTCGACCAGGTCACCGGCTTCTTCAACGAGATCTTCGAAGCCCGCGCGCGGCTTGAGCCGTTTTTCGCGCTCAAGGATGCCGTTTCCGAACGGGCCGACAGCAAGGATGGTCTGAGCGTTGACCGTCTCAAGGGGCATGTCAGCTTCGACAATGTCTCGTTTACGTTTCCCGGCAGCGGCGAGGGGGTGCACAATATCAGCTTCGAGGTGCCCGCCGGCAAGACTGTCGCCATTGTCGGTCCCACCGGCGCAGGCAAGACCACGATGATCAACCTGCTTCAGCGCGTATTCGATCCCGACAGCGGCAGCATTCGCATTGACGGCATCGACGTGCGTGACATGACGCGGCGCTCGCACAGCAATCAGATTGCCGCGGTCTTCCAGGAAGCCGGGCTGCTCAACCGGAGCATTGAAGAAAACATCCGCATCGGCAAGAACGATGCCTGCAATGACGAAGTCCACGAGGCTGCCCAGGCTGCCGCGGCGATGGAGTTTATTCTGTCCAAGCGCGAAGGCTACGACACCCTGGTTGGCGAGCGCGGCGCCCAGCTGTCGGGTGGCGAGCGCCAGCGCATTGCGATCGCGCGTGCGGTGCTCAAGGACGCTCCCATCCTGGTGCTGGATGAGGCGACCAGCGCGCTCGATGTGGAGACCGAGCAACTGGTCAAGAGCGCCATTGACCGGTTGCGCAAGGACCGGACGACCTTCATCATCGCGCACCGCCTCTCCACGGTTTGCGACGCCGACCTGGTGATCTTCGTCGATCATGGCCGCATCGTCGAGTTCGGCGGGTTCCAGCAGCTGGCCGACCGCGACAACGGACGGTTCGCGGCATTGTTGCGCGCCGGCGGCTTGCTGTCCAACAAGGACCGGCTTCACGCCGTCGGTCAGCAGCCGCTGTCGGAATCGGCGTAGCGCGATGGGTATTGCAATCAAGCCCGCCTATTTCGGCAAGAGCGTTAAGACCGAGAACGTGGTCGACCACACGGTGCCGCCGGCAAGCTTGCGGGCCCAGAACCGGGACACCAGGATCGATGCGCTCAGGGCGTTCTGCCTCATCACCATTTTTGTCAATCATGTGCCAGGCAATCCGTTTGAGCCGTTCAGCTCCAAGAATTTCGGCTTTTCCGACGCCGCCGAAGCCTTTGTGCTGATCTCCGGGGTCTCCGCCGCCTATGCCTACGGGTTGAAGTTCCAGCCCGGCAGCCGATTGCTCACGGCAATCCGGGCGTTGAGACGTGCCGGGGTGCTGTACGTCGCCCATCTTGTCTCGACGCTGGCGACGCTTGGCATTTTCGCCCTTATCTCGCTCACCTATGCGGCGCCAGAATTGCTCGACACCATCAACATCGGGCCGTTGATCACCGACACGGCGAGGGGCTTGTTGGGACTTGTCACGCTCGGCCATCAGCTGGGCTACAACAATATTCTGTCGATGTATGGCGTGATCCTGCTGATGCTGCCGTTGTTCCTGCTCATTTCCCGCTGGGGTATTGCCGTGATGCTGGCGGCTTCGGGCGCGCTTTGGTTGGTGTGCGGACTGTTCCTCGTGGCGCTGCCCACTTATCCCGGCGGCAATTTCTGGTTCATCAATCCGCTGTCGTGGCAATTCCTGTTTGTCATCGGCATGGCGGCAAACATGCATGTGCGGCGCGGCGGCCGGATTCCGGTTTCGGGCACGCTGCAGCTCCTGAGCGTCTTCTATCTGCTGCTGTCGCTTGCCTGGGTGAAGGTGCCGCTCTGGGGCCTTGATGTTTCCTTCGGCCTTCCAGCGGTTCTCACCGGCTTCGACAAGACGTTCCTGTCTGTCTCGCGGCTCATCCATGTTCTGGCCATGGCCTATCTGCTGGTCACGGTGCCCGCCCTGTCCAATCTCTGGCGGGTGGGACGCCGCAATCCTCTCGCGGTCATGGGCCGTCATGCCCTGCCGGTGTTCATTGCCGGCACGCTGCTCGCGATGCTGGCGCAGGCCTGGACCATGACCCATGCGAGCAGCCAGGCGGCGCTCGGCCTGATCGTTCTTGCCGGCCTCGTGGCCCAGGCGGCGCTCGCCTATTACCTTGAATGGCTCGACAGCCTGAAGGCCGCGGCCAAACGCCCTGTGGCCGATAGGCAGTCGGTTCCTGCTGCCGGTGCACCGCTGGCCGCAAGCATGCCTGTGCCGGAACCGCGGGCAACCACGGCATCGACGGTTCGGGCTGCGTGATTGGGGGATGCGGGGGATTGAATGGCAAGCCGCTGCCTCAATAGCGGATGAACCGCCTTTCAAGCAGGACGACGACCGTGAAGATGGCGATCGACAGCGATGACGACAGCACGATCGCGGCGTAGAGGCGGTCGGATTGATAGTTGAAGGTCGCCTGGATGATCAGCGCGCCGAGCCCTTTGTCGGAGCCGATCCACTCGCCGACGATCGCGCCGATGACGGCGGTGGCCGAGGCGATGCGCAGCGAGGAAAACAGCATCGGCAACGCGCGTGGAAGGCGCAGGCGCCAGAACACTTCCCACCGCGACGAGGACAGCACGCGAAACAGCTCGTGTTCGTTGGCGCTGGCTGAATCGAGGCCGCGGATCATGTTCACCAGGGTCGGGAAGAAGCAGATCACGGCGGCAATCACGATCTTCGGCGTCATTCCGAGCCCGAAGATCAGGATGATGACCGGCGACAGCGCCAGGATCGGAATGGTGTTGAAGAACAGCACGACAGGAAAATAGGCCGCCTGCAGCAGACGGCTGTGGACGAAGGCGATGGCCATCACCACGGCGGCCGCATTGCCGATGACGAAGCCGGCCGTGGCTTCGATGACGGTCGGCGTGAGGTTGCTCATCAGCAGCGGCCACTGGCGCTGGAAGACGGTGGCGATCGCCGTGGGCGTCGGCACGATGTAGCCGGGCACGCCGGCGAGCGGCAACAGGAACTGCCAGGCCAGCAGGATGGAGGCGATGCCGAAGACGGGCAGAAGCGCCTCGGCGATCGGGGGCAGGGTGGTGCGGTTCATGAGGCAAGTTCCAATGCGGCACGCATGGTGGCCATCGCCGCAACGATATCGGGATCCTCGCGCCGGCAGCGGTTGCCGTCCTGCTTGACCGGCCGCAGGTCGTGATCGAGCAGCAGCCGGCCGGGATTGGCCGAAAGCACCAGCACGCGCTCGCCGAGATAGACGGCCTCGGCGATGGAATGGGTGACGAACAGGATCGTCGCGCCCGTGCGCCGCCACAGGTTGAGCAATTCGTCGTTGAGCCGGTCGCGCGTGATCTCGTCGAGCGCGCCGAACGGTTCGTCCATCAAGAGCAGCCTCGGCTCGCCGAGCAGCGCACGGGCAATGGCGACGCGCTGGCGCTGCCCGCCCGAAAGTTGGTGAGGAAACCGGTCGGCGAGTTCGCCGAGCCCCATCATGTCGAGCAGATCGTCGGTGCGATCCTCGATCCTGCGCGTCAGGCTCGCCTGGCCGACGTCCAGCGGCAGCCGGATGTTGTCGCGCACGCTGCGCCAGGGAAGCAGGGTGGAATCCTGGAAGACGAAGCCGACGTCTCGCCGCGAGCGCACCGCGCTCGGCGCCTCGCCAAGCACGGATATGCGGCCGGCGAGCGGATCGAGCAGATCCGCCACGACCCGCAGGAAAGTGGACTTGCCGCACCCCGACGGGCCGAGGATCGTCAGCAGCGCCCCGGTCTCGACGGTCAGGTCGAGGCCCGAAAGGACCGTAAGGGTCCTGTCGCCGCTCCGATAGCCGGCGTCGAGCGCCTGCGCTTCAATCGCGATTTCCATGCGCCTCTCCCCGCCGTCAGGCGGGTCGGTCGAGCTTGGGCCGCTCGGCCGCCGTCATCTCGAGGATGGCCGTGGTCTGCACCTCCGCAAGCGATGGACGTCCGTTGGGATACTGGCCGATCTCGTCGAAGAGCGCGATCTGCTCCTCGATCGAGGCAGGATCGAAGGTGGCCCAGCCGTCGCGCGCGGTGTCGGCGTCGAAGCTCAGGCGGTTGATCAGGTCGACGGTCTTCAATTCCCAGTCCTTGTCGATCTCGGGCTGCGCCGCAACCAGCGTCTCGACCGCCGCTTCCGGGTTGGCGTGGGTCCATTCCCAGCCCTTCGCCGCTGCACGAAGATACTTGGCAAGCAGTTCGGGATTCTCTTCCAGCACCGTGTCGGTGGCGAAATAGACATTGGCGTAGGATTTGAGGCCGAGATCGCTCAGCAGAACGTCGACGCGGTCGTCGCCGACCACGCTTAGCGCCTGGGTGTTGGTGATCCATCCTCCGATCGCGTCAACCTCGCCGCGCACCAGCGGGCCCTTGTCGAAGCCGACATTGATGATGGTCATGTCGTTGATGTCGATGCCGTTCTTGGCAGCCACCGCATCCATGGCGAACCGCGCCGTTGGCTGGATGCCGATCTTCTTGCCCTTCAGGTCGGCGACCGTTCGGATCGGGTTGCCGGGTTTGGAGGTCAGTGCGTAGGGCCCGGTGCGGAACCCGCAGGCGAAGATCTTGACCGGCACGCCGCTGGCCCGGGCGGCGTAGAGCTGCGGCGTCTCGGAGAACTGGCCGAGCTGGGCCGAACCGGAAATGACCGGCGGAACAGTGGCCGAGTTGGGGCCGCCGGGGCTGAATTCGACGGCGAGCCCCGCCTCCTCGAAATAGCCCCTGGACAGGGCGACGACATCGCCGATCTGGCCGTTCGACATCAGCCAGTCGAACTGGATGACGACCTTGTCGGCGGCATGCGCACTGCCGGAAAAGAGCTGCATGCCCGGCCCGAAGGCCGCCAGTGCGGCGCCCGCCCGCAGCAAGGAACGGCGGCTGATATTTGGTCTGAAAATGTTCCCACTCATTGGTTCGACTCCTGTCGGTTTGCGAGTATTGGCTCTCGCTTGGTTTGTTGCCAGATATGGCCGCCGGATCATTCCGCCGGTTTGAATTCCTCGTGGTAGTCTCCCGGGCCTTCGCCGATCCAGGCGTAGAGTTCCCAAAGCGTGTCGTCCGGATCGGTGAAGTAGACGCAGCGCGCGTTCCAGACATAGTCGGCCGGTGCGCCGTAGAAGGGGACGCCGCGCGCAGAGAGCTCGTCGTAGAGCCGGTCTATGTCGGCCGCGTCATCCAGTTGCATGGCGACGCAGGCCTTGTGCGCGCCGGCGGGCGCGCGCTTGTTCGAGACGCCGCAATGGGCGTTGATGTGGTCGAGCTCCCATGCGGCGAGCGTGAGGCCCTCATTGTAGAAATCGGCGAACCCCTCCGCCTTGCGTCGCAGCTTGAAGCCGAGCTTGTTCACGTAGAAGTCGACCGTGCGTTCGATGTCCTCGACGAGGAGGCAGACGTCGGTGATCTTGTGAGCTTGGCCAAGCGGCATGGGGCTACTCCTGGATTTCGATGGACGGGGAGGGGGCAAGCCGGACGCCGACGCGTTCGGCCGCACCCGTGATGTGGGCGCGCATGGCATCGGCCGCGGCGCTTGCATCGCCGGCTGCGAGCGCATCGTAGATGCGCACATGTTCGCCGACATTGACCTCGATGAGGTCGTGCAGCGGGTTGGTCAGGCGGGCATAATGGATCGACTGGCGGATCTGCTCGCAGACGAAAGAGATGAAGGTGTGGATATAGGCGTTGTTGGTTGCCCGGGCGATTTCCCGATGGAAGAGCAGGTCGGCGTCGATGCTGCCTTCCTCCCAGCGTTCCTCGCCGCCCATGCGGTCCAGCGCCGCCTTGATGGCGTCGAGATGCGACTGGTCGCGGCGCGCGGCGGCGAGGGCGGCCGCTTCGGTCTCCAGGATACGACGCAGTTCGAACAGCCGCTCCATATTGGCGTCGAGCTTCAGCGCTTCGCGGTCGATGCGGATCGCGGCGCGCTGCTCTGGCGCGAGCACGAAGGCGCCGACCCCCTGGCGCGCCTCGACCACCCCGTCGGCGCGGAGCTGGGCGATGGCCTCGCGCACCACGTTGCGGCTCACGCCGAACTTTTCGGCAAGCTGATTCTCCGTGGGCAGACGCGCGCCGGGATTCAATCCTCCCGTTTCGATTTCGCGGTTGAGCAGCGACGCCACCCGCAGCGGCAGCGCCTCGAACGGGGCGATGAAGGGAGAGCGCGCTTTCATGGGAATTCCTCGTTCGGCGGCAGCAGGCAGCCGGGGTTCATCAGACCTTCGGGATCGAAGGCCGATTTGATGGCGGCAACGAGCAGCCGGTGAACGGGCGACAGGCCCGTCCAGATGACGTCGCGGCGCGAACGCCCGACGCCATGCTCGGCGCTGATCGAGCCGCCGAATCCGCCAACGACCGCATAAAGGCCGTCGGTGATGTCCCGCCCCTCTTTGCGCGCAGCGTCCTCATCCAGCCCGGCAGGCGGCAGAACATTGAAGTGAATGTTGCCGTCGCCGGCATGGCCGTAGGCCTGCGGCAGCCAGGCTGGGTGGTTCGCGGCCACGAAGGCCCGAGCGCTGTCGACAAGACGCGGAATGTCGCCAAGCCGAACCGAGAGATCGGTGCGCACGTGATAGCCGCGGCGGACCTGGCCCTCGACCAGCCCCTCGCGGATTGCCCAGAAGGCGCGGGCCTGCGATCCGCTTCGGGCCATGACCGCATCCAGGATCAGCCCGCTCTCGAGCGATTGCTGCAGCAGCGTCTCGACCAGGGCAGCGAGGTCGATCGCCTCGCTCGAGGCGCATTCGAGGATGACATGGACCGGCGCTTTTTCATCGACGGGCGTGACGAGTCCGGGATTGATGAGGCGCGCCGAGGGCAGGCATTCCGCGCCGATGACCTCAAAGCCTGTCAGCAGGTCGGAACAGACGCCGCGGGCCCGGGCGAAAAGCTGCATCGCATCGGCGAATGACCGCAGGCCGACATAGGCGGTCTCGGTGCGGCGGGGCAGCGGAAAAAGCTTCAATTCGACGCCGGTTATGACGCCCAGCGTGCCTTCGGCGCCGATGAAGAGCTGCTTGAGGTCATATCCGCGGTTGTCCTTGCGCAGGCCGGTCATGCCGTTCCAGACCTCGCCGTCGGGCAGGACCACTTCCAGCCCCAGGATCAGGTCGCGGGCCATGCCGTAGCGCAGCACGTTGATGCCGCCGGCATTGGTGGCCGCGTTGCCGCCGATCTGGCAGCTCCCTTGTGCGCCGAGCGCCAGCGGAAACAGCCGGTCGGCGGCTTCCGCCGTGTCCTTGATATGCTGCAGCGTGCAGCCTGCGTCGGCGCAGATTGAATAGCCGGCTGGATCGATCGCCCGGACCCTGTTCATCCGCTCGAGGCTGAGAATGATGGGCGCCTGGGCCAGTGCTCCGAAGCCGCCACCGACGAGGCCGGTGTTGCCGCCCTGCGGCACAACGCCGAGATGGTGGATGCGGCAGAGACGGATCGCGGCTTGAACCTCTGCGACGCTGGCCGGGCGCAGAACGGCGAGCGCGGAGCCGGGTGTGTCGCCCGCCCAATCGACGAGGTAGCGCGCCATGTCGGCAGGCGCGTCGATCACGCCGGCCGGCCCAAGCAGGTCCCTTGCCGCGGCGATCGCGGCGTGGTCTCCGGTCTGTCGGCGAGGCAGTCCCATGCGCTTCCCATGATCTCGGCTGAACGATCAGCAATCACCTTCGAAGCCTATGATAGGGTCATCCTACAACTTGGCAAGAGCAAAGTTGTTCCCCGCGCACCAAGTCCGCCTGCACCGGCTTCATGGTTCGCTCCTGCATGCGGGACTTCCTGGTCATCGTGCGTGGCCAGGCTGCCAATCGGCCGGCATAAGCATCGCGCTTGCTCGGTCGCTCAGAACCGTGAACTTCGGCTCCCACCGTCAAAGGGCAGAAACCTGCGAATGGTGTTCCGGGACAGGCCGGTCCCGCGATCAATCTCCCGGATCGATGCCTTCGCTCGAAAAAACGCCAGCGTCCGATCACGCTCAATAAGACCATGTCGATCGCTCCGTATCCCCCGCTGAAGACACGCAGGACAAGGTTCAAACAGGGGCCAATGCTCAATCGAAA
>NZ_JACIYP010000310.1 GCF_014359905.1 Hoeflea sp.
CCTATGTCCGGCTGGTGGCGGGCGCCGATGTCGTTCTCGACAATTTCCGCCCCGGGGTTCTCGACCGCTCGGGAATCGGCCCAGGCCGTCTGTGCGATGAGTTTCCCGGTCTGGTCTATTGCTCCATCTCGGGGCTTGGCAGCACCGGACCGGACCGCGATCTGCCGACCTATGACGCGATCGCGCAGGCCCGCAGCGGATTATGGAGCCAGTTGACGGATCTGAGCGCCCCCGAGGCGGTCGGCCCGCCGATCTCGGACCAGTTGACCGGGCTCTATGCGGCACAGGCCATCCTGGGCGCACTTGTCGCGCGTGGACTGAACGGGGGCAAAGGCCAGCACATCGAGGTCAGCATGCTGGGGGCCAGCCTGGCGTTTCAGCCCCATGCCGTGGCCGAATACCTGGCAAACGGAACAATCCCCGACCGGACGTCAAGGGCGCATGTGTCGCAATCCTATGCCTTTGTCGCGGCGGACGGAAAGGCCCTGGCAATCCACCTGTCGTCACAGCCCAAGTTCTGGGCGGCCTTGCTCGACGTGCTCGACCGCCCCGACCTGGACAGCGATCCACGCTTCAACCCGCGCAAGCGGCGTCACGAAAATTACGACGCGCTGCACGACGAATTGCAGCGCACCATCGGCACGCGCCCGCGCAGCGAATGGCTGAAGGCGCTCCAGGCCGCGGATGTGCCCTGCGGGCCGATCAACCGGCTGGACGAGGCGCTGGCCGACCCGCAGACGCGCGCGCAGAACCTGGTTTCGGTCTTTGGCCGCGGGGAGCGTGCGATGCAGCTTGTCTCGTGCGGTTTCAAGACGACGGCGGCGCTGCCCGATCCGGCCGATCGCCCGGTTCCGCTGCTGGGCGAACACACTGCCGAGGTGCTGCGCGAGTGCGGACTGGAAGACAGCGAACTCGAAGCCGTCACTGGCGCAAAGAACTGAATTTGCCCGAGGGCGCGGCCGGGTCGCCGCGGGCACCTGGTGCCGAACATCAAGGACAAGGGAGGCCAAATGTCCATCACCGCAGACGAGATCAGCCGAATTCTGGCATTGCTGGAAAAATCGTCCTTCGACGAAATCCGGGTTGATGAGGGCGATCTGCACATCGCGCTCAGCCGCAACGGCGTGGCCCTGACCGAGGCGGCCCCCGCCCCTTCCGCGCCGGCGGCGCAGCCCGCAGCCGTGCCTGCGGCGCCGTCCGCTGCCGCCCCGGCTTCATCCGAGGCTGCCCCGCCGCCCCCGGCCAGCGCGCCGGCCGGTGAGGTGCAGACCGAGGCGGGCCTGGTCGAGATCAAGGCGCCGATCGTCGGCATCTTCTACATCGCGCCCGAACCCGGGGCAGAGCCCTTCGTGACCGCCGGCCAGACCATCGACGCCGAAGCCACGGTGGGCATCATCGAGGTGATGAAGGTATTCAACACGGTGCCTGCCGGCGTCTCCGGCACCGTCGTGCAGCGCCTGGTCGAGAACGGCGATTTCGTGGAGTTCGGCCAGCCCATTTTCCTTGTGCGCCCGGATGGTGCCTGAATGGCGATCCGCAGGCTGTTCATCGCCAATCGGGGCGAAATCGCCGTTCGCGTGATCCGCGCCGCGCGCGCCCTTGGCATCGAGACGGTGGCGGGCGTATCCGAGGCCGACAGGGAGTCGATGGCGGCGCGCCTGGCCGATCAGGCCGTCACGATCGGCCCTGCGGCTGCGGCACAGAGCTATCTGGATGGGGCCCGCATCGTCGCCGCGGCCCTTGGCACCAAATGCGATGCGGTTCATCCCGGCTATGGCTTCCTCTCCGAGAACGCGGATTTCGCCGCCAGCGTCGAAGAGGCCGGCCTTGTCTTTGTCGGCCCCACGCCCGAAAACATCCGGGCGATGGGCAACAAGCTCGAGGCCCGGCGCATCGCCACCGAGGCCGGGGTGCCCCTCGCCGAGGGTTCTCCGCGGGTGCATTCCGTGCAAGAGGCCCGCGACGTTGCCGAGACCATCGGCTATCCGCTGCTGTTCAAGGCCGCGGCCGGCGGCGGTGGCCGCGGCATCCGCATCGTGCGTCGCGCCGAAGAACTGGCGGCCGCCTTCGCCAACGCCTCGTCCGAGGCGCAGGCGGCCTTCGGCGACAATGCCCTGTTCATCGAGCGCTACATCGAGAATGCGCGCCATGTCGAGGTGCAGGTTCTGGCCGACGGCCAGGGGACGGTGCTGCACCTTGGCGCGCGGGACTGTTCGCTGCAACGGCGCTATCAGAAGATGGTCGAGGAAGCCCCGGATTTCGGCCTGCCGCAAGCCGTTCGCGAAGGGTTGCACGAGGCATCCGTAACCCTGGCGGCCCGCATCGGCTATCGCAGCGCCGGCACCGTCGAATTCATCGTGGATGTCGATCGCGGGGCGTTCTTCTTTCTGGAAATGAACACACGTGTGCAGGTCGAACATCCGGTGACAGAGATGATCACCGGCATCGACATCGTGGCCACGCAACTGCGCATCGCGGGGGGCGAGGCGCTGAACCTGTCGCAGTCCGACATCGTCTTTCACGGTCACGCCATCGAATGCCGGATCAATGCCGAAGCGCCCTTGCGGAACTTTGCCCCGACACCGGGACGGATCGCCCGCTGGACCATGCCGGGGGGCCCCGGCGTGCGCATCGACACCCATGTCGAGGCTGGCTGGATGGTCTCGCCCTGGTATGATTCCATGCTGGCCAAGCTGATTGTCCATGCCCCCGACCGGGCACAAGCCGTCGCACGCATGGCCGCCGCCCTTGGCGAGATACGGGTCGAGGGCGTGGAAACGACTGTCCCCTTCCTGCGCACGGTCTTTGCCGACCAGGACTACCGTGACGGACGGATCAACACACGTTGGCTGGAAGCGGCGGCAGAACGTTTCGTCGCGTCGAAGGCATCATGAAAATGGGAGGGACAACGGCATGAGCGGCATCAGGATCATCGACACCACGGTCCGCGACGGGCAGCAGAGCCTCTGGGCGCTGAACATGCGCACCGGCGTCATGCTGACCGCGCTGGAGCGCCTCGATCAGGCGGGATACGAGGCGATGGAGTTCTTCGTCCCCGCAGCGCAGATCAAGAAGTGCCTGCGCGATCTGAACGAGGACGCCTTCCAATGGCTGCGCCTCGGCGTGAAACGGGCGACGCGCACCCAACTTCGCCTGCATGGCGGCTATCGCACCGGCATCGGCAAGGTGCCCGAGGCCATCGGCAAGCTCCTGGTCCAGAAGGTGATCGATTGCGGCATCACCCATGCCCGCATCTCGGATCCGTGGAACGATTTCGACACGCTGCGCGAAGAGCATGACA
>NZ_JACIYP010000311.1 GCF_014359905.1 Hoeflea sp.
GACATGCATTCGGAAACCTGCCAGTCCGCTCCCGGCCCCCTTCCCGCCTTTGAACCCAGGCGCAGCTAGCGATCACTCCCCGCCTCGTCCACCCCATCACTCCTCCCTGAGCGCCGCCCACGACAACAATGCGTCGAGCGCCGGGCACAGGGCCTGGCCCCAATCGGTCAGGCCGTATTCGACCTTGGGCGGGACCTGGTGATGGACGATGCGGCGGACGATGCCGTCGGCTTCCATCTGCCGCAACTGCTGGATCAGCATTTTCTGCGACACCGCCGGGATGGCGCGTTCGAGCTCGGAGAAGCGCAGGATCTTGCCGCCGAACAGGTGGAACAGGATCGTGAGCTTCCAGCGGCCCTCGAGCAGCTTGAGCGCGCTTTCCACGCCCTCGGCCGCCGTCTCGCTGGTGTAGTCGATGGGCTTACCTTTCGGTAAGTACCTTACTTTATCGTCGGTTCTTGTCATTTTCGCAGAGTATCGCGATATGGGTCGGCAGACAACAATGAAGAGGACCCAAGATGTCGATCACCCTTCCCGCGGCCATCTCCGCCTATTTCGCCGCCGACCGCACCGATGGCGATGCGGTCGCCCTGTGCTTTGCCGAAAACGCCGTCGTCATCGACGAGAACCGCACCCATGCCGGCCGCGACGCCATAAGCCGGTGGCGGGAGGAGGCCGCGCAGAAATTCAGCTACGAGGTCGATCCGTTCGCCGTGAGCGAAGAGAGCAAACAGATCGTGGTGACGGCGCATCTCACCGGCAATTTTCCGGGCAGCCCGGTCGACCTGCGCTATCGCTTCACCCTCGACGAGGGCAGGATCGCGCGGCTGGAGATCGGGATATGAGCTTCGATCTCGGCCTGACAGGAGCCCGCGTGCTGGTGACCGGGGGGACCAGGGGGATCGGCGCCGCCGTGGTCGAGGCCCTGGTCGAAGCGGGTGCACGGGTCGCCACCACGGCGCGCCAGGCGCCGGCGGCGCCGCTCGAACATGTGCACTATATCTGCGCGGACATCACCACGGCGCAAGGCTGCGACCGCGTGGCCGAGGGCGTGCAGGACCTGTTCGGGGGCGTGGATGTCGTCGCCCATGTGGTCGGCGGGTCTTCGGCTCCTCCAGGCGGATTTGCCGCTCTCGATGATGCGGCGTGGCTCACCGAACTCAACCTCAATCTGATGCCGGCGGTTCGCCTGGACCGGGCACTCGTGCCTGGCATGATCGCGCAGAAGAGCGGTGTCATTGTCCACATCACCTCCATTCAGAGCCGCCTTCCGCTTCCCCAGTCCACCACGGCGTATGCAGCAGCCAAGGCCGCACTCTCGACCTACAGCAAGAGCCTCTCGAAAGAAGTGGCGCCCCAGGGGGTTCGCGTCGTGCGCGTCTCTCCGGGCTGGGTGGAAACGGAAGCAGCGGTCGCCCTGGTCGAGCGTCTGGCGAACCAGGCAGGCACCGACTATGAGGGTGGCCAGCAGATCATCATGAACGGTCTCGGCGGCATACCGCTCGGTCGTCCGGCGCGGCCCCGGGAAATCGCCGATCTCGTGGCCTTCGTGGCTTCCCCCCCGCGTGGGCTCCATCACCGGAACGGAGCTGATCGTCGATGGCGGGACCGTTCCGACAGCGTAGCCTCCAGCCTTTGGCTCCACGCCTGTCAAGGAACTGCGCCATGGCCTGCATGTTCGGAGCTGTCTTGGCGCCAAGGCAGCGGCGGCGGGACTTGCACGATCAAGGCGTGTCCCTGCTCTCTGCTCGTTGCATGCAGGCGGGCTCTGCCCCGCCGGCGCTCACCAGCTGAGGAATTGCAGGGTGGAATTGCCGTTCATCCTGTAGTCGATGACCTTGCATCCGGACTTGGAGCGGACCGGGGCCGCCCCTTTCAGCACCAGCCTGTACGGCCCCTCATAGCGCCCGGCGACCGTGTAGGGGGCGGGCGGACAGCCCTTCTTGAAGACATAGGCGGTGCCTTGGATCGTGGCGCCGGGGTCGGAGGGATCCCAGGGCTCGGCCTCGAACAGCACCGTTCCGTGGCTGACGGCGCCGGAAATGGAGGATTTCGGCGTGGCATAGACAATGGTCCCCCTATCAGCCCTCACGACGACATCGGAGCCATTGTGATCGAAGATCTGGTGCCACTGCACATGGAAAGGCCTGTCGGTCTCGTCGACGGCGGGCGCGGCAAGCACCGGCTGGGCCGCGGCGGCTTCGCCAAAGTCATGCGGAACCACCTCGAAATCGATCCACGGCGCAGCATCGGCGAAGATCTGAACTCCGTCGCGGGTGCAGACCTTCCACAGATCGTAGGCGCCCTTGTAGAACCTCTGGATGGGAAAACAGAATCCCGGACCCGTGACCTCGATGTCCGGCATCTCCCCCGGCTGGCGCGGATGGAAGACGAAGGAGAACCCGTCATCGCCCGCATGGCTGGTCAGGTTGATCCAGGCGCCGTTCAGGGAGGCCATCAGATAGATGTTCTGTCCGGTCATGCCGTAGCAACCGGTGACGCCATTGCCGAGCTGATCGGGAAAGCTCTTGACGATCAGTTCGTTGACCCCGTCGGCGTTGATGTCCCTCTGCTCGACGTCGTAGACGATGTGCGTGTCCATGGAGGCGACGCACTCTTCGACGGTGTCCTTCTCGAACGCCGCAATCTGTTTTATGGCCCTGTCCACCTCCGCCTTCGGCCAATCCTCGGCACGCGCCGTGGAGGACAAGATGGCGAGCGCGGCAAACGCAACGACTGCGGGTTTTGAAAGGTGCATGCTGAATTCCCCAAGCCAGATGATCTGCCGGAGGTGTAGCGCGAAGACTTTGACGCCGCGTTGTCCCGGACCGGCAAACCTTAGGGATCGGCTTAACCCGTCGATCACCATGACGGGAGATGAGCATCGGATGCGGCCCGCCACGGCCGGCGGTTCACGGACACCACCGATCGCAGGGGTTGCGCCCGCCGCCGCCTGCAGCACACCGTCTCCGGCCTTGCGGCAGGCGGCGGATCTCTAAAAACGGCGGTGTGCAAGACAGGGTTCATTAATCCAGTTCCTTGCCCGATCCTTAATCGGGTCCCGGCAAGGTGGCTGGCGTGAGATCCTTTTGAGAGAAAAATCATGAAGTTTCTATTTGCCTGCCTCATTGCAGCCTGTCCGGTGGCTGCGCTGGCCGATGACAGTATCTGGCCTGGAGACTATGCTGGCGATTGCGGCAACAAGCTCCAGTGCATCGTCGAGATTACCGAAACCGGGGAACGGATCGACGTAGCCCTGATCGTCGCCAACCGGGTCAATTTCG
>NZ_JACIYP010000312.1 GCF_014359905.1 Hoeflea sp.
GCCGATCCTCGGCGCAATCCTGACGCTCAGTTCGACATCCGGCGGTATGTCGGACGGCATCTGGCTGTTGTCGATCTATTCCGCAGGGCTGGGCGTGCCGTTCCTGCTGGCCGCGCTGTTCACCGACGCCATCGCCGCACGGGTCAGACAGATCGGCAAAGCCGGTCGCTGGCTCTACAAGGGCGCGGGCGTCGCCATGATCATCATGGGCGTTGCCATCATGACCGGCCAATTGTCCCGGTTTGCCTACTGGCTTCTGGGAACCTTCCCATTCTTGGCCTCAATCGGTTAGTCTTCCTCGGCATTCCTGATGTGAAGCCAGATCAGTGCTGACCCGATGACAAGAAAGATCAGGTTGAGGAAGAACGTGTAATCGATGCTGAACCGGACCATTTCCTGAAGCGAAGGCCGCTCGGTCGGGATCATCCCTACGAGAGCGAACAGGTAATGCACCGTATTCCCGCAGCGACCATGCACAGGTACAGCAAGCCTGAAAGATAGAGCGCATACTGCCAGCCGTAATATTTTGCGTGCACCCATATCACCGTGGCAGCAACAAGATCGGCTCCGAGAAAGGCGATCACGCCTCCGAACGACGCGTCGCGCGACCAGAGCATCGCGGCCAGGGGGACATTGCCCATCGACCCGATGAAGGTGAAGAAGGCCACGACCGGTGCCACCAGCGCGTTTTCAAGAACGATCAGGAAGCCCGGCGCGTCCTGCGCACCGCCATCTCCGACCAGAAAGATCGCGTTCCAGAAGCTCTGCGGCACAAAGACGGAAATGAAACCCGCGACCGTGAAGCCGAAGAGGATCTCCTTCCAGACCATCTTCCATTCCATGAAGAAAGCGCGGGCGATCCGGTCCCATCCTTCGCGGGACAGCAGTTTGTCGCGGAACGAACCCTTCATGGTCTGGTCCCTCTCCATACCTTCGTCGGACTGGGCCTTCTCCGCATGCTCTTTTGCGCTTTCGACAAACGACCTTGGAAGCCATATCAGGGTGAGGGCATAGGCGTAGATCGTCATCAGGATGCCAAGCATGAAATTTGCCACCATGAATTTCCAGCCCAGCAGGACCAGAAGGACAATTCCAAGCTCGATCACCAGATTTGTCGATGAAATCAGGAAGGCGATCGAATTGACCGGATGCGCACCCTTCACGAGGATCGAACGCGACGCGGCAAGAGCCGCGAAGGAACAGGACGATGACACGAACCCAAAGAAGCCGGCAATGCCTGCCTTCCTGGCACCACGGTCGCCAAGAACACGCGCCATCTGATCCCGTGTCACGAAAATCTGGATGCCTGCGGAGATGATATACCCGAAGATGAGCGCCCAGAGCGCCTTCCAGAGCATGCCCGCCCCGGTCGTGAATGCTTCGATTATCTGGTCCATTCAGCTTGACCCTTTTTCGCAGTGCTGTCCGACTTGCGCATCTATCGGGAGAACGAGTCCGAGGGATATGAAAACGGCACCCGCCTTTCAGCCGATCAGATAGACCCTGATCGGCATCCAGATCCCCATGACCATCATCATCAGGTTCTCTGTGAGCGAGACAAAGCCGAGCGGTACGTTGCTGTCGCCGCCGACGCAGGCGCACTTCAATTCACGCTTGTCGATATAGACCGCCTTGAAAACCGATACTGCGCCAACAGTGCCGATGAACAAGGCCACCGGTGCCGAAAGCCAGGTCAGCGCCCCGGCGACCATGAGGATACCTGCGAAAGCCTCTCCAAACGGATAGATCTTGCCATAACGCACCCACCGACGCGCCAGCAGGTCGTAGTTCAGGAACATGGTCGAGAAGCTCTCGACATCCTGAAGTTTTTGTACCGCCAGAAAGCACATCGAGATCGAAATGAACCATTCCAGCCCGCGCAGGGTGAAAATGTTCTCGAAGCTGTACCACGACAAACCGAGCGCCATCAGGAACGCGACGGCAAAGATCGTGATCACCGGCTGGTAGGACGTGTCCGAGCGTTCGTCTTCCGGCGCATCGATGCCGAAATGGACCCGAAGGTCGTCATATCCGCCGATCCGCTCTTCCCCGATCCAGGTTTGCGGGGTGGTTTCGACGCCGTGCTCTTCCATGAACGCGTCGGTTTCCTCACGCGTGGTCAAAGGGTGATCCTCAACCTCATACCCTTGCCTCTCCAGCAAGTCTTTGGACTTCAGACCGTAGGGGCAGAGGTGGCCCGGCATGACCATGCGGTACAGCGTCGCCGACTGCGCTTGTGTGCTTGAATGGTGCTTCATGTCATGCCCCGCAACTGTAGAATCCCCGGAATCCGGCGGTCAGACCGGCATCGAGCTCGATCGTCAGAGTCGCATCGACCGGTTCGGTACCTGCGGTTTCGAGCGCAGCACCGTCTTGGGGAACGCCAAGGCGGATCGACAGGCCTTCTGTGCCCAATTCGCCGGCTGCATTCTGTTCGACCCGGACGAGATCGCCGCTCAGCTTGACGAGCCCGACGGCTGCGCCATCGATCTCACCCAATGCCAGTGAGGCCGGACTGCCGGTTGTATAGTTGAATGTGCACGCCGCGCCATTCGGCAGAAGCTGCGCGATATCCTCCTTCGTCAGGAAGCCGGGGTCGAGCACTGCGACGTTTGCTGTTGACAGGGCTTGATCCAAGCTCACAATACGGGGGCTCTCGACACTTGCAGTCTCGGATGTGTCGCCGGATGCATCGATATCGTTGATCAGATAGCGCATCTCCGCGATTTCCTTATCTTGCGCATAGATGATCTCGTCCGCGAGCTTGCGCACGCGCGGATCCGAGATATCGGCGCGGCTCGATGTCATGATCGCGATCGAATGGTGTGGGATCATCGCGCGCATGTAGCTGGTATCGCCCACCGTGACCTGGCTTCGTACGAGCCAGAGCGAGGCGGCGAACACGACGACGGCACCGCTGAAAATAGCGGCATTTACGGTCTTGCTCGAATACATTGAAAGCATGAACGCCAACATGATGATCGCCATCGTCGCACCCATCAACAGCGCCATATAGGCTCGGGTTTCGGACCAGAAAACATGGGTCAGAAGATAGGTGTTGAGATACATCAGCCCGAACATCACGACCGTCGAGGTCGCGATCATGGCGGCAAATCTCCAATATGACATGACGTGCTCCTTTCGCTTGTTCCATCCCCGTTCAGAACATCAACAACCTTCCAGCGATGGAGGGTTCCAACTCTTTTGGGATGAGGTTTTGTGGCGCTCCTAATCCATCTTTCTCGTGACCACGAGGAAGATT
>NZ_JACIYP010000313.1 GCF_014359905.1 Hoeflea sp.
AATGATGGCGCTCGGGCCACAAGAGCCGAGCACCAACCCGCTCGTCGACCGACGCCGGCCCAAGTATCTTCTCTCCGGGCTTGTCAGGTGTGGCCGCTGCGGCGGTGGCTACTCACTGATCTCGAAGAACCTGCTCGGCTGCGCCGCGGCACGGACCAAGGGGACTTGCGACAACCGGCTGAACATTCGTGTCGAGACGTTGGAGGCATCGGTCCTAAGTGGCCTGCGCACGCACCTGATGGAACCGAAGCTGTTCGAGACGTTCTGCGAGGAGTTTACGCGGGAGGTCAATCGGCAGCTCATCGAGCGCCGGACGACACTGGTCGCTCAACGCAAAGAAGTCGAGCGCATCGAACGGGATATCGATCGCGCCATCCAAGCGATCTTCGACGGTGTGCCGGGTGCACAGCTCAAGGACAAGATAGGCGCGCTCGAGACGCGCAAGGCGGAGTTGACGGCAATCCTCGCCGAGGCCAAGGAGCCTCCCGCTCTCCTTCACCCCAACATGGCGCAGCTGTACCGCAAACGCGTAGCCGCGCTTCACGATGCCTTGCGGGATGAGACGACCAAAGGCGAAGCACGTGATGCCATTCGCGCCCTCGTCGACCGGGTGACGCTTGTGCCCGAGAACGGCGAACTGGTGATCATCCTCAGAGGCGACCTCGCCGCCATGCTTTCCTTTGCAGCCAACAAAAAACCCGGCTCCATTTCTGGAACCGGGCTGCTTGCATCGCAAGTATCGTTGGTTGCGGGGGCACGCAACGTCTTTTGTTATAACTTGGGGCCGGTTTCGGATTTTGCGCCCGGAAACAATGTCGAGGATGTTCATTACCTCGCCGCGTAAGGTGGCGTTGACCTCGCCGCGCTTGTCGCCGGGCTCAAGCACCACTTCGTCCACCAGCGCGCGGAACGCCTCGGCGGCCTGATCGTGCAGTTCGGGATCGGCCAGAGCCTCGCTCAACTGCGTCACCTTGGCCTTGTAGATTTCGGCGATGTTGGGGTGGATGTCCGGAACGTCCTCGGGTGCCTGTTCCATGCGCGCCAGGACATCCGCCTTCTGGCGTTCCAGTTCCTCCATCCGATCCTTCATGGCCAGCTGATACATGCCGTCCTCAATCGCTGCCATGATACCGGCGATGCCGCATTCGATCTTCTCCAGCGTCTTGCGGTCAAGCTCCAGCTGCGCCCGGCGTTCCCGGTTCTGACCGTTGAGCGCTTCGGCATAGGCGCGCACGGCCTTGGCGACTCGGTCGGCCGAAACCAGCCGTTCGGTGAGGCCGGAGAGGATACGCTGCTCGATGTCATCGCGACGGATGGTGTGGCCATTGTCGCAGGTACCCCGGCGATAGCGATTGAGACATCCATACCGGTCGCGGGTGATGATGCCGTAATTGCCGCCGCAGCAGCCGCATTTGAGTAGGCCCGAGAACAGAAAGGCCGGACGGCGCAGCTCGTTGACATGCCTGGCGCGATAGGCGCGCACGCCTTTGGTGACATTCTCGAACTGCCTGGCGATTTCCTCCTGCCTCTGCCGCGCCGCCTTCCATAGGTCTTCATCCACGATGCGCAGATCCGGCACCTCGGTCCTGATCCATTCGGATTCCGGGTTGACGCGCGAGACGCGCTTTCCCGTTGCCGGGTTCTTGATGTAGCGCAGCCGGTTCCAGACCAGCACACCGGCATAGAGCTCGTTGTTGACGATGCCGGTGCCCCGGCATACATGGCCGCGAATGGTGGTGTCTCCCCAGGCCTTGCCATTGGGACCGGGAATGCCATCACGGTTGAGATCGGCGGCGATAGCCTTGGGGCTCTTGCCGGCGGCGAATTCGCGAAAGATGCGGCGGACGATCTCGGCCTCGGCTTCGTTGATCTTCCGTTCGCCGCGCACCTGCTCGCCATCGCCGTTCAGACGTTTCACGACGTCATAGCCATAGCAGAGGCCGCCGCCCGCCTTTCCCTTCTCGACGCGGCCGCGCAGACCGCGATGGGTCTTGGCGGCGAGATCTTTCAGGAACAGGGCGTTCATCGTGCCCTTGAGACCGACATGCAGTTCGGAGATCTCGCCCTCGGCGAGCGTCACGAGCGTCACGCCGGCAAATTTGAAATGCTTGTAGAGGATGGCGACATCGGCCTGGTCGCGGCTGATACGGTCCAGCGCTTCCGCCAGAACGACATCGAACTTGCCCGACTGCGCGTCCTGCAAAAGCGCCTGAATACCCGGCCGCAGGGTGACGCTCGCGCCCGAAATGGCGGCGTCCTTGTAGGCCCCCACCACCTTCCACTTCTCCCGCGCCGCCTGGTCCCGGCAAATGCGGAACTGGTCCTCGATAGAGGAAACGCTCTGATTGTCCGAGGAATAGCGGGCGTATAGCGCAACGCGGGTCATAAGACTTTCCTTTCTCTCTAGGGCGGATTTCACCCGTCCGGTTCCCGCCCCTCTTCCTTTGGCCGGTTGTCGTTGGCCGCCCGCTTCCGCCGCTCCCGCTCCCAGGCCCTGATGTGTTCGCGGGCAATATGGCGGCCGATGGCCCGCGCGATGGTATCCAGGTGCCGCTCCGCTTCTTGCGCGGCCCCTTGCTCGGGGCCGTTATCGTTCGCCGGGGGCGGGATGACCGCAGCCGCCTGGTCCTCCTTTTCCTTCATGGGTCGAACCTTCCAGTATTGGTACACACTGGAAAAGGATCACCTGAGGCGCGGATTACTCTTATGGCCCTTATGTACGCTCATCATGCGTTCATGCCGACTTGCATGTCGCTCAAAGGATGCCCACCGACATCTGGGAGTCCGCAGCATCGACTCTCGATCCCGCAGGTATCGGAAACTGGTCCCAGGTTCTTCCGTCAAGCATCCGGCCAGTCTTCTTCTTGTTCACGCCGCCCCATTGCTTGAAGTGGAAAGCAACTCCGGCTTGGATGCACTGGTCGCGAATCGACCGCACCCAGTCCGGGTCTATTGGGCGTGCCCCCGGCCCGCTCTCACCGCCAGCAATCACCCAGTCGACGCGCTCTAGATCAAGATCATCCAGTGATCCAAGCAGGGGTTCGAGACTCAGAAATCTAACGGCCGCACCTGTCCTTCGTAGGTGATCGATGCGAAACTGATAATCAGCATTCTCGACGCTGACGCCCATCCAGACGTTCCGCGGCCAGGTAAGAGCATTGGATAATTCCTCCAGCCTCTCAGCACGCTTCGTCAGGATCTGGTAAGTGTGTTGGGGAGTCTCCTGCATTGTTGCGAACACTCGTTGGATGAACTCC
>NZ_JACIYP010000314.1 GCF_014359905.1 Hoeflea sp.
CGCCGTCGGCAACGGGCTCGACAACATCCTCACCGGCAATTCGGGCAACAACAGTCTCAACGGCGGCGCGGGCAGCGACACGTTCCGCTTCCTCAACAACTCCGGCGCCGACACCATCCAAGGGTTCGAGAACGGATCGGACCGGTTCGACTTCGCTAGCCATACGCTGGTCAATTCGATCGCGAATCTCACCATCAGCACGTCGGGCGCGGATGCGCTGGTAACGTTTGCCGGCGGCCAGTTCACGGTGCTGGGCGCGGCCGGCCTGATCGAGGCGAGCGACTTCGTGTTTGCGTGAGGCGCCCCATGGCAGCTTGGCGGCTCATCAAAAGCCGGAGTCGCGCAAAAAGAATGGCGCTCCGCGGGCGATCTGACGGGTTGGCCTTCGAGGGCTGATTGCGCCGTCCTGAGCTCCGGAGCACACATCTGGTGGGACGGCGGCGCACATCATAGCTGGGTCATTCACGTACAAGGTCGCGTGACCCTACTGCCTTTTTTTAAGTCCCAAGCGCTGGCCTGGGATCTCGATCCACTTATACGACCAGTGAGAGGCCAAAATGACCATGGCGCTTATCATCGTGCAGGACACGATGAATGGCCAAAGATGGCCGGCTTGTTCACCGCCATAGATGGATTGCCTGATGAAAGGGATAGAAAAAAGCACTACGATGGGGTGAAGCAAATAAACGCTGTAGCCTCTTATCCCGAGATAGATTGTGGCGGGGTTGACGATCCACCGGGCTGGAGCCAGCACTTGCGACAGGATCAGCGGGGCAAAGCCGATGCTGATCAGGTATTTGTAGACTGGCACTCCTGCTGTCTGGAAAGAGGCTAATCCGGAGGCCGCGAGTGCAAGCCAATAGATGAAGGTGAGCACCAGCAGCGAGTTTCCGATAAGGAGCCGATACGGATGCTGCTCGATAGCCCTGAATAGCTGCCAGCAGAGTATCCCGAGCACAAAGAAAGGGGTCTGGGCGGTGAGGCTCTGCCACCCGTAGCCCCGCGGCAAATCTTGCCCGGCAATTGAAACCTGAAATGCAAAAGCTACCAACACTGAGGTCAGCAATGCGACGGCTGTGCGCCGCAATGTCGACATTAAGATGATCGCGAGCGGAAATATCACATAAGCCATCATTTCGATGCCGATTGTCCATCCCGCCCAAACTATGGACAAGGTTGGCGCGGGCGGCACGTTGAAAAGAAAAGTGAGATTGAGGATCACCTCATATAGCGAGGTTGCCTGGCTGCGCTTGAAATACTCGATTGCAATCCAGATCGGGATCAGGAGGTAAAAAAGCGGCGCAATACGAAAGAACCTCCGGACCGCAAAGTGCTTGATCTCGTCGGGCGATCGGAGGCGATGATGATATCCTATGCAGAGGCAGAATGCGCTGAGAATAAAAAACATCTGCACACCCAGGCCGAAGTGCTTGACGAACGGGGTTAGCCAGTCCGGAAGAGTAAGCCTGTTGAATACCCATGTATGAAACCAGACAACCATCAGTGCCGCGATGCCGCGCAAGGCATCAAGTCCCTCATAACGGGTTGATTGGCTCATAGATGCGGGCTCCCATCTTTGGCGCGCGGAATAGACACGCAATTGCGTCAGCGCGCAACCCATAGCCACATAAGGATATCATCATGAAACCCATCGCCAACTGGCGCGTGGTGCTTCGCCGTGCCGGTGACGGAGTTTTCTGAATTTGGAAGAGAGCGCGTTCCTGAGACGAAGCGGCTGCCCATCCATTGGGCGGCCGCTGCAGGATGATAAGTTGGCAGAGGTTGGCGACGCGCACAGTCGACCGCTAACCCCCCTTATTCCATTTCCTAATCCGTGCCACCTCCTGGCGGCCCTCGTCGGTTACTTCAAGTCTACCATGCCGCAGCCGCTTCACGGCGCCCTTTTTTACCAAGTGCGCAATTACCGCCGGGCCGGCTCTTGGAATGATGTCGATGATGTCGCACTGCGGATAATCGACCATATAAATCAGCACCCGCTCATGATTGGCATCAAGCCCCATTTGCGGCCGGCGCTTCTCGCGTTTCTTCTGCTGTTTTTTCCATTCGCTAAGGGCGGTCTCTGCAGCGGCGGGCCGATGGTCAGGCTGTTCGTTTTCGCGCACCCATTTATCATAAGCGTCTTCGGTTTCGGCTGTAGCCAGACCGCTGATCGCATCAAGCTTGGCGTCTATTGCTGCTCGGTCCCATCTTTTCGTGCCAGGCACGGCGGGCGGTATTGTGCCGCCTGCTACCCACATGGAGAAGGTCGAGGGTGCGCAGCCGCAGTAGGCTGCGGCTTGCGAGCGGGTTAAGAGTCGAGGGATGATGTCGGTCATGGCTTAGTCCCCGTCCTGCTTCGCTTCCGCGGCCTCTTCGCTGTCAGCGCGCGTAAACTGGTCGAGAGCCTGATGTCGGATAGAGCGACGCGCCCACTAAACCGCGCCCCGAACGAGGAACTTGGAGGGCATCGCAGGGCATCCTTAATGCCCTGTATGTCGGCATCAGTGAAGAAGATGTCACGACCCCGGATCATGCAGAGACCGTGTTTCTTAGCTATTTTGGCGATGCCGCGGTTGGTCAGGCGTAAGTGCGCTGCGACTTCGCCTAACGTGTAGATTACGCCCGGTGGGCCTTTACGATCAGCCATCGTTTCACACCAATAAGAGAAAACAACTTGCCACCGGCACGAATGCCGGTTGCGAATTCCGGTCTCCTCGAAGTGGTGATGTGGCGGGTGGTGCTGTCCGACCAAGCTAGAGCCTAATGGTGTGAATTGTGCTCTGTCAATACGGGTGCGGCCTAGCCGGTTGGCTAAGTCTCTGACAAATTTGTCAAAATGTGCGGATAACCTTCATGTGCAAGCGGCATGGTGACTATCTTGATTTCGGCAGAAGCCCCTTCTTCTCCAAATCAACCGCGATCAGTTTTTCGATGTAGGAGGCGACGGATCGCCTGTCCTCTTTGGCCGCCGCATCGATAGCCTCTTTTAGTTCCGGATCAACTCTAATGCCGATTGATGCTGTCTTGGCCATTGGGAAACCTCGTGTTTGGAAAACGTGTCTCCTTCTACACTGTCCGCAATTTACTAACATTTCGTGCAAAATGCTAGTTGACGGCGTCAGAAATATTGGTTAGCAATATGCTAACAAATGCGAACACGGAGCAGGACATGACTGAGCAAATCAACATCAGGCACCTTCTGAAAGTCTACGAAGGCATAAACACGCTAGCCCGGCTTGGGGAC
>NZ_JACIYP010000315.1 GCF_014359905.1 Hoeflea sp.
CCACGAACAGGCGGTTGGCGATCGAACTGTCAATGATCCGCGCAATCATTGGCCGGTCTTCCGGATCGAGACGATGCGCGGACCGGTGCTCGCCTGAACGAAGGTAAAGGTTACCCGGTCGCCGCTTTGAAAACCGCGAACCTGAGCCGGACCTTCAGTGGCAAAACCCATCGTCATGGCTGGCCATTCCAGAGCTTTGACCGGCCCGTGCCGCAAGGTGATGCTGCGGGCAGTGATGCGTTCGATCGTGCCGGTGGCCCGATAGGTGCGCGGCTCGTCCGCATCCGCCTGCGCCTGTGCGCCTTCTTCACCGGCAGCCGTCGGTGCATCGTCGATGGGACGCACATCGATACCCGCAAGGCTGGCTTCGGAATCGAGCAGGAATTGGCCGGAGGTAACGACCTGCTCGCCTGCCGCGAGCCCCGCGAGAACTTCGGTCCGACCGCCTGATTCTCGCCCGACCCGGACTTCGGCAGGGCGATATCCTCCGGCCTCCTGCGTAATCATAACTAGCGTGCGTTCGCCGGTGCGGATCACGGCCTCCGACGGGATGAGCAATGCTTCACGCCGTTCAGGAGCGATCGTGACCTGCGCAAACATGCCCGGTTTCAGGCGAAGGCCGGGGTTGGGCATCGCCGCGCGCACGGTAATCGTCCGGCTTGCGTCCTGCGCACTCGGCAGGATGGCAATGATCCGCCCTGCAAATCGCTCGCCAGGAAAAGCGGTGAGCGTCGCGCTTACCGGCTGTCCCACGCGGGCGCTTCCCGCAAGGGCCTCGGGCACGGCGGCCTCGAGCCAGATCGGGCTGTAGCCGCTGATTTCGGCGAGGCTTTGCCCCGCCATGACGGTCATGCCCGGCCTTACACCGAGCGAGGTAATCGCGCCCGATTGCGGCGCGGTGACGGTGATCGTCGATTGCGGTCTGCCGCTTCGAGCAACCGAGGAGATCACGCCTTCCGGCATCCCGAGCAGTCGCAGGCGCTGCCGGGCAGCACTGGTAAGCGCCGCGTCGCCGGTGGCCGCCACGGCAAGAAATTCCTGTTGGGCGCCGCCCCATTCAGGCACCAGCAAATCGACGATCGGCGCGCCTCTTGCGATCAGATCCTGCGGGGCGTGGCCGTATGTTCGCTGAACATAGCCGCCCGCGCGTGGCTGGACGATCGCTACCTCGCTGCCATTATAGGCAAGCGTGCCGGTCACCGTTGTTTCCGGTTCCAGCACGCCGTATTCGGCCTCGGCAGTGCGAACCCCGAAGTTCTGGACCATTCCGGAATCGATGCTGACCCCTTCGCCAGCCTGCGCATCGCCACCAGCGCATTTGGGAACCAGCTGCATGTCCATGAACGGGGATTTCCCGGGTTCGTCGAACCGCTGATCCGGCACCATCGGATCGTACCAGTAGAGCACTTCTTCGCAGCCGGCATCGGCAGCGGCGTCACCGCCATCGCTGCCGCCGCCGAGCATCGACAGACCGTAGCCAGCCCCCAGGCTGATCAGGGCTATACCCGCCGCCGCTGCATAAGAACGCTGGCGCGGCGAAAGACGTTCGAACACGGCTTTCATGGCCTGTCCTCCCCATAAGTAAGACGTAGAATTGCAGCGGCTTCGACAGCCATCTGTTCGCGTTCGAGGATCTCGAGTTCAAGCAATGCCAGCGCAGATTTGGCCGCGATCACATCGACCAGACCGGCGCGGCCAGCAGCGAAGCTGGCGGTTTCGAGCTGCGCACGATCCCGCGCCAGCGGGAGAAGCTGGTCACGCGCACGTTCCCATTGCTGCAGTGCGCTGCGCCACGCAGCCAAATCGGCTTCGAACCGGGCCCTGATCGCCCTCAGACGGTCGGCGCGCACGGCCGAGGCGGCAGCAGCGTCTGCTTCGGCCGCCGCGATGCGCGGATTCTGCCGCCTGTCGGTAAAGATTGGCAGAGTGACCCATCCCATGACCGATACGACACTGCCAAAATCGGGATTACGGTGGCCATAAGTCACACTAACACCGAAATCAGGCCGCTTTTCAGCGCGTGCCAAATCGGCTGCAGCCTCGGCTCGTCGCTGCTCGGCATCCGCCAGACGCAATTCCGGATTGGCCTCCAACGCGAACCGAAGCCCTTCCGGGTCCACGGTAACTAGGGGAGCGCCCCCCGCAGCGACGGGCTCGCTTCCGGCGATATAGCGCTGCAGCCGGGCACGCGCGGCTGCGCGCGCGGCCTCGATCCGGGTAATGGCATCCTCGATTTCGAGAAGCTCGCGCCGGATCGCGAGACTTTCGGCAGGTCGAGCCGATCCCGAAGCGACGGCACTGACGGCGACCGGAACGAAGTCCCTCAAGCCGTCCAGAGAGTCGCGCGCAAGAGCGAGGCGCTGCTGGGCATAATACAGGCCAATCCAAGCCGTCCCCGCCTCGGCGAGGATGGAACGTTCGGACAAGCCAAGACGGGCTTCGGCAATACCGATTTCGGATCCGGCAAGGCCGTATCGTGCTCGCCGCCTGGCAAGATTGGGAATTTCCTGCTCGATGCCCACCGCGAGCTGCGTCGGTAATTGCGCATACGGATCAAATGCCGCAGGTCCGGTGACCGGCAAGTTCATCACGCCTGCACGAACGCGAGGATCGGGCAATTCGTCCGCTGCGTCCGCGGCATCGCGCCTCGCCTGAATGCGCAAAGCGCCCGCTTCAAGCATGGGCTGTTCCGCCCGCGCCGCCGCAAGGGTTTCTTCATAGCCGACCGACTGCGCTTGGGCAGCCTGCGCGACCAGCAGGGCCGATAACGGCACCCAACCAATTCGCCAGTTCATAAATCTCACTCGTGCAGAGCGAGCTGACGACATAGCATGCCGCACCGGCGAAGACCGGTTCGTGCGGCTGCATCGTTCGTCAGTCTCGCAAAAGGCGCAGCGCGCCTCCAGGAAAAACTAGACGGTGAGGATTGGTTTTGGAGGAGGCGATTCCGGTCGCGGTGAATCTGTTTCAAACCACGGGGCCGCAGAAACAAGGTAGCTCGGTACCAAACGAAGGGGCGCACCCTCCATTTCAGTCGCATTCGACAGAGCCAGAGGCGGCAGGCAATTCATGGCAATCACGCAATCGAGCGTCATGCTGGAACATGGTCCTGCCGGATCGGTGGATGTATCGCTATCGGCCATCTCGGCACAATCGCTCATCTCCGCCGCCTCGATCTGAGGAAGGGCTGCCGCATTCGCTCCAACCTGGACAAAGAGTCCGAAGCCAAAAAGGAT
>NZ_JACIYP010000316.1 GCF_014359905.1 Hoeflea sp.
TCCTGGACCTGTGGCATTGGCGCGGCGGGCGGTCGAACCCGACGGGCTATTCGGACGATCAGAATATCGGCATCGAGCGCGCGGGTGACGGCGGGCGGTCCAGCTATGGCACCAATTGGGACAAGGAGACGTCGCAACCCAACGTGATGTTCAACCCGGAGGTAACAGGCTTTGCCGCGCTGCGTTGGGACGACATCATGGCCGGTCGGGTCACGCAGGATCAGGCCTATGCGCTGACGCCCGAGGTCTCGGTCCCGTTCGATGCGGATCGCGCCTGGCAGAATGGCGATGTCATTCCGCGCCGCACCCTGCGCCAGCCTGATGGCTCGCGCGCCGACATCACCGCCCCCGGAAAGGGGCGCTGGGCCGATGGCTACTGGGACGTGACCCTGGCGCGTGCGCTCGACACCGGGGCGCCGCAGGATGACAAGATCCTGCGCGATCTGGGTATGTATGACGTGGGGTTTGCGATCCACCGCAATGCGACCGGCGGGCGCTGGCACTATGTCTCGCTGCCGCAGCGCCTGGGATTGGGCCGCGAGGCCGATATCACGGCGGCACACTTCAGCGGCCCTCAGCCGCAATGGGGTGACGCCTGGACCGATGTCACCTTGTTCTACCCCGGACAGGTGACCTGGCCCTTGCTCAACTCCAAGGCCCACGCAGGCGCAGAGCGTATCGCCGAGGGCGTGCCGGTCCGGTTCCGCCACACCCCGGAGCAATTGACCAATTACGGCATCGAGGTCGAATTCACCGATCAGATCCGGCGGCAATGGCTGCTGACCCTTCTTGCCGGTGTCGTGCTCATCGCCGGGTTCGGCGTTGCGCTGAACCGCACCGTCTCTGCCACGAAAGGAGCCTGAAAATGGCCGCTTATCACGTTGTTCTCGTACACTTTCCCATCGCGCTATGGCTATCATCGGCGCTGTTGATCTTTCTGCGGGTGATCAGTGACGGGCCGTTGGGGCAGGCCGCGGATCGTGCCTTGCCGCTGTTTCTGGTGCTCGGCGTCGTGTTCGGGGCCGTGACCTATCTGGTCGGGCTCAACGTCTGGGCCTGGGAGGCGATCTCGTCCAGCCCGATGGGCCGCAACCATATGCTGACGGCAAGCTGGTCGCTGGCCTATTTCACCTTGCTGGCGATCACCCGCCTGATGCAGGGCGATGCGCTGTGGCATGGGTTCCCCCGGCTTGTCATGCTTGTCCTTTCCGGTGTGGGCGTCGTTCTGGTCGGGGTCACCGGCACGCTTGGCGGGCATCTGATCGGGGTTTATACCGAGGTCGGGCAAGTCCTGCGTCTGCTCGGGTGGGAAATCTATACGACCTATTATGTGCCCAACCTCACGGTTGGCCTGCTGATCGGTCTTGGTCTCGTCATGGCGGGGCTCGGCCTGATGGCGGGGCGCAAGGCGTCGGCCTGATCCGGGCCACGGGGCGGCCGTGCAGGGTGGCCCCGTATCCAAACCGAGGCTGAAGGCAATCTGACGCGGAAAACCGGATGCCTTCAGCCTGCCGTCAGCTTCGCCACGCATGACTGGCGTCAAGATGGCCGTGGCGAGGAGTTTGGCCCATGAAGACAACATTGACAATTCTCGGCTTTCTCGCGGTCCTTCCCGCCAGTGTCGCGCTGGCGGACGGCGACTGCTTCGTGCCGATGGCCGATTGGCAGCCGCGCGACGCCGTCGCCCGGCTGGCCGCGCAGAACGGCTGGACGGTGCGCCGCATCAAGATCGACGACGGCTGCTACGAGATCGACGGCCGCGACGCCGATGCGCGCCGGATCGAGGTAACGGTCCATCCGGCAACGATGGAGGTGATCGAGGTCGAATACAAGGACGACGACGATGACTGAGACAGCCGATTGCGACGCACCGCAGATGGAGGCCGGGACGACCGGCAAGGTTCGGGTCTGGGACCCGGCGGTACGGGTGTTCCACTGGGGGCTTGTCGCCGCGTTCGCGATCGCCTGGCTGACGGCGGACGAGGTGCAGCCCGTGCACGAGGTCGCGGGCTACACCGTGGCCGGCCTCGTGGCGTTCCGGCTGATCTGGGGCTTCGTGGGCAGCCGATACGCGCGCTTTGCCCAGTTCCTCAAGGGGCCCGGCGACACGCTCGCCTATCTCGGCGACATGGCGCGCGGGAAAGAGCGGCGCTACCTCGGCCACAACCCCGCGGGCGCCGCCATGATCGTGGCGCTGCTCGTGACGCTCTCGGGCACCGCCTTCACCGGCTGGCTCATGGAGGAGCCGGGCCGCGTGGCGATGCTGCCGGACCTGCCGCAGATCGTGGCGCCCGCCTGGGCCGACGACGACGGGGACGAACAAGGATACGGCGAGCGCGGCGAGGTCGGGGGGCCGCTGAAGGAGGCCCACGAGGTGCTGGCGAACCTGATGCTTCTGCTCGTGGCGCTGCATGTGGGCGGCGTCGTGCTGGCATCCTTCCGGCACCACGAGAACCTCGCCCGCGCCATGGTCACCGGCGACAAGCGGGCCCCCGGCCCCGGCGACATCGCCTGACCGACCGGAACCCCAGGGCCGACCGTCCCTTCGGCCCCGCCTGGCCCCGCCTGTCCCGGCGGGGCCTTTTTCTTCCTGACGGCAAGCTGAAGCCGAACGCGATTCTTCGTCAGCCAGCCCTCAGATCGTGCGGGCAGAGTGATCGCATGAGTAGAGAGGAGGCTGTCATGCAAACGAAACTCGTCATCGCCGCCGTGCTATCGTCCCTCGCCGTTCCTGCGATTGCGGCTCCCAGCGAAACCCCGTATGCCCTGAGCGCGGTGCACGCCGACTTTCAGGCGGAACTCGAACAAACCGCCGGATTGCCGGGCGAAATCGGCGCCGCCGCGCGTGCTGCTGCCGATCTCATGCGACTGCACAGCGCGGCGCAAGAGCGACTCGTCCTGCCTCTGCTCGGACGGGTCGATGCGGTCGCGATCGGCCGGAAGGCGGGCGGGCCGGATTTGCCCGACCGCATGCGCATCGAGTCCGAACTGTCACAACTATATGAGGGTGACGTGGCTCTCGTCACCGCGCTGGTCGAGCTTTATGCGGTGGCCGAAGAGATGGGGGACACGGAAACCACGCGCCTCGCAGAGAGAATGATCTGGCACGAGTCTGGCGACGTCGACGTGCTCTATCCCGCAGCCCTGCTCGTCGCCTCGACCGAGTGGACGCAGGTCGGAGGGATGGGACCGGTAGATCCTCAAACCGGAGCGGGACCTCTTCACGGGGAAGATC
>NZ_JACIYP010000317.1 GCF_014359905.1 Hoeflea sp.
CCTGCGGAGAAAACCCCCTGGGGCAAGGTCATCACCTATCTGCCAACGCCCGAGCAGAGCGCCTACCGGTTTTCCTATCACGAGCAAGGCAGCCCCGACAAAGAACCAACCAGCGGGCATACCCTGATCATGGGGCGGCCCGGGTCGGGCAAATCGGTGCTGTCGGCCTTCCTGATGACGCAAGCCCGTCGAGCAGGGGCGCGGATCTTCGTCTTCGATTACCGTCTCGGTATGGAGATGGCGGTCCGCGCCAATGGCGGGCGCTATGCGTCCCTGAAAGCTGGGCAGCCCACGGGACTCAATCCGCTCTGGACCGAAACCGATGCGCGCGGCACTGCATGGCTCTCGGACTGGCTCGCCACGCTTCTGTATCGCGCCGACAAACCGCTCACACCTGCCCAGACCAACCGCATCCAAGAAGTCGTGCGCCAGAACGCTCAGGCTACGAACCCCGCCTTGCGCAACTGGCGGGATTTCGCATCGCTGTTTGTGTCGACCGACGATGGCGGCGATCTGCACCAGCGATTGCTCGAGTGGACCGAGGAGGGTCGCTACGGCTGGATCTTCGGGATGACTCTGGAAGACACGTTCTCGCTCAAAGGCGATGTAGTCGGTTTCGATCTCACCGGCATTCTCGACAGCGAGGCCGACAAGGAGCGGATGGCGGTCCTCTCCTATCTCTTCCGCCGGGTCGAACGCGAGATCGAGGATCGCCGCCCCACCATCATCGTGATCGACGAGGCCTGGAAGGCGCTCGACAACGCGTATTTCGCCGAGCGGCTCTCGAACTGGCTGGTCACCGCGCGCAAGCAGAACACCGTCGCGGTGATGATGACGCAATACGCGAGCCAATTGGAGCGCACGCGGACCGGCAAGACCATCGTCGAGGCCGTGCCCACGCAAATCCTGCTCCCGAACATCCGCGCCCATGCCGCCGATTACGCGATGCTGAACCTCTATGAGAAGGAGCTGGACGTGCTTCTCAACACCGGCAGCGACAGCCGTCTCGCCCTCATCCGTGACGACCAGGGCTCCATCGTCGTCGATGCCGATCTGAGCGCCCTTGGGCCCAATCTCACGATCCTTGGCGGCATGGAAAAGGGCGAAGCGCTTGTCGGCACCGATTACCGCGACCGCCCAGATTTTTGGAGGCTTTCATGATCCGTATTCTTATCGCTTTGGCTGCGCTCGGCGCGCTGGCCTCCTGCACCCAGTATCGGGAGCCGCAGGCCAATTGCTTTTCCTTTCTCGCCTCGACGGCAGCGACAGCCCAGGATTGCCACTTCGCACCGCTCGGCGCGCCGGAGGGCGACGTTGAAGTCTAGCCTGCCTCATATCCTCGCGTTTTGCCTGCTGCCCGGTCTCGCCTTGTCTCAAGGCGTGCCGACCAATGACAGTGGGCTGACCGCGCGTGACATCGTCGAGACAGGCGATCGCGAGGCAGACTTGGCCGTTCAGGCCGACAAGCTTGCAGTGCGCGAACTCATCGCCGAGATCGAACGGGAGCAGCTGGAAACCCTCCGACGCATCCTCGATGCCCAGACCAGCTTCGGCGGTCAGGGCTTGCCGGCTATGGTCTCGGGACTGGAAAGCGGCAGCGGCGATCCCGACCGCGCCGTGGAAGCCGTCTATGGCACGGGCGAGATCGACCCCAATCCCGGCGGTGCGCAGATGTTCGGGGATGCTGCGGAAAACATCGAGCAGCTCATCATCCGCGTTGCCCACGAGACCAGCGGCTTTGCGGGTGTTGGACGCGCAGGGCTCTCCCCCGTCCAATGGCGCGCGTTGCTGCAAGCCCTCATCTGGCAGGAAAGCCGGTTTACGATTGGGGCACGGTCTCCCGTTGGCGCTTATGGCCTCACCCAGATCATGCCTGGCACCGCCAGCGATCTTGGCATCAACCCGGAATATTACGACAGCCCCTATCTGCAGGTGCATGGCGGCGCGCGCTATCTCGCGACCCAGCTCAACACATTTGATGGCAACATCATCAACGCCCTCGCGGCCTATAACGCCGGACCCGGCCGGGTTTTCGAGTATGGCGGCGTGCCACCCTTCCGCGAGACCCAGCACTACGTTTCGGTCATCCCTGAACGCTACAATCTCTATCTGAGCCGTATCGGCGGCATCGATGCGCTTGGCACGATCGATCCGGTGTTTCTCGCCAATGCCAACCTCTCGCTCACGGGTCATGGGGCGGCCTTTTATGGCAGCAACTCACCAGCCGCGATCCGCCAAGCCGCCCTGCGCATTTCCGACATCGTCGAACGGATTTCCGAGACTGAAGACGTGCAGGAAAGCATCGCACTCAACACCTATGCCCGCGCCGAACTCGTGCGTCTCGTGGCAGCCCGCATCCGGCTACAGGCGGCGCGCACCCGCGTTCTCTCCGCCGACGAGCTGGCCCAAGCCAGCGCCCGCATGGCCGAGGGCGCGTTCATGGAATTCACGATCAGGGAGATTGAATGATGGGACATTTGCTCATGAGAACGGCCTTGGCCACGACACTTGGGTTTGGCCTGCATCTCGGCACCCCGTCCCCCGCCCTGGCGCAAGGCGTGCCCGTCGTCGACACCCAGAACATCGCGCAAAATATCCAGCAGCTGCGACAGATGATCGAAGACGAGATCCTGCAAAACGAGCAGCTGACGCAGCTCCGCGAACAGCTTGCCACACTGACGGACCAACTCGCGGAGCTGCAACGAACCTATGAAGCGCTCACCCGCCTAGCCGAGCTTCCCGAAATCATCCGGACGGAAATGGAAGACGAGTTGAACGGTCTGCTCGACCAGGAGTTCGGGGACATCCTCGCCACGATTGAGGCGATCAAGACTGGGGATTTCTCCGGCCTGTCCGGTTCTGGCGCGGGGGAGATCGAAACCCAGATGGATCGGGTGCTGGCCGATCTCGGATTTGACGATGACACCCTCTCGGACATGGCCACGAGCGGCAATCCCGGGGCCAACCGCGTGGCGACGCAGGCAACAACCGGTGCCCTTGTCTCGGCGGCGGCCCAGAACAGCTATGAGGACGCCGGCCAATCGCTCGAGCGGGTAGACCGCCTTGTCGGGCTCATCGACGACATGGACGAACTCAAGGAAAGTATCGATCTCAACACGCGCGTGACTGCGGAGCTCGCCATTGCACTGGTCGCCATGTGGCAACTCGAAGCCATCCAGACCGTGGGCGATGGCACCGGCGGCGTGATCGATGCCGCCACCATCGC
>NZ_JACIYP010000318.1 GCF_014359905.1 Hoeflea sp.
GAATGCAGAAAGCCGGGAGCCCTGAGGCTCCCGGCTGTTCTCTTCAAAGACCAGAAGGAAGGATCAGAATTCGGACCATTCCTGTTCGACCGCAGCCGATCCCTGCGTGGCGAAGGCCTGCCGGACCTTGTTGACCATAGCCTTGGCCGGCGACGGGCGGGCGGCAGAGCCCGATCCCGCGGCAGCGGGCGCGGTCCTTGCAGCCTGGCGCACAGGAGCGGATGACCTGTCGGTGACGAAGCGCGACACCAGCGTGCTCAGCCCGTCGGCCTCGCTCGCCAGGCGATGCGTGACCGCGGTGGTCTCTTCCACCATGGCTGCGTTCTGCTGGGTCACCTGGTCCATCTGGCTGACGGCGGCGTTGACCTCCTGCAGTCCGGTCGCCTGTTCCCGCGCCGCCGTCGCAATCGATTCGATATGCGTGTTGATATCGACGACATGGGCGGCGATCTTGCTCAGCGCCTCGCCGGTGGCCTTGACCAGCCCAACGCCGTTTTCGACTTCCGAGCTCGACTTGCCGATCAGGTCCTTGATCTCCTTGGCGGCCGTGGCCGAGCGTTGCGCCAGTTCGCGCACTTCCTGGGCGACCACGGCAAAGCCGCGGCCCGCCTCGCCCGCACGCGCGGCCTCGACGCCGGCATTGAGCGCCAGAAGGTTGGTCTGGAAGGCGATCTCGTCGATCACGCCGATGATCTTGGCGATCTCGCCCGAGGCGCTCTGGATCCGGCTCATGGCGCCGACGGCATCGGCGACGACCACGGTCGAGGCCTTGCCTGCCTTGTTTGCCTCGGAAGCCTTGTCGCTGGCTTCCTGGGCCCGCTCGGAGGAGCTTCTCACCGTGGCGGTGATTTCCTCCAGCGAGGCCGAAGTTTCCTCAAGCGCTGCCGCCTGCTGCTCGGTGCGCCGCGACAGATCCTCCACTGCCGAGCGCATTTCGCCGGCATTGGCATGGATCGTGTTGATGTTGATCTTCACGTCCGAGAGCGTCTCGGCGAGCTTTTCGACAGAACCGTTGAAATCGATCCGCAGGCGATCGAGATCGCCGGCGAACGGCGTCTCCAGCCGGACCGTCAGATTGCCGTCGGACAGGTGCTTCAGGCCGTTTGCAAGGGCATCGATCGCCACGCTGAGGCTTTGGGCTTCCGCGGCCTTCGCGGCTTCGCGCTCGGCGCGCTCCCGTTCGCTCAGACTGCGGTTGTCATTGGCTTCACGCTCGACGCGCTCCTTGTCGATGGCCGCATCGCGGAACACGACGATGGTCTTGGCAATTTCGCCAATTTCGTCGCCACGGTCGCGATAGGGAATCTCCACATCGTTCTTGCCGGAGGCGAGCGAGCCCATGACGCGGGTCAGCGACGAGACGGCGCCGCCGATGTGGCGGGTGAGCATATAGGCGAGAAGCGGACCCAGAACCAGAATGGCAGCGATACCGGCCAGGATCGCGATCTGGGCAAAGTTGATCGCATTCGCCCGCAGAGCGCCGCGCGTTCCGAGCAACGCGCTCTCGGCTGTCTCGAATTCCGCATGTGCCGAACGCAGATCGTCCATCATGCCCTTGGAGGCGCCCGAGCGTGCCAGCGCCAGCGCCTCTTCCATGGTGGCGGGATCCTTCATCATGGCGATTTCGCGCTCGGCGATCGCGGTCCGCCACTCAATGTTGAGCTCCTGGATCCGCTTCAGGCGCGCCTGCTGCTCGGCATTGTCCGAGGTGAGATCCAGCAGGGTCTTCATCGATTCGTCGAACTGGGTCACCCCTGCGGTGTAGGGCGCGAGGAAACTCTCGTTCGCCGAAATGAGGTAACCCCTGATCCCTGTTTCCTGGTTGACGACGGAGAGGATCAGTTTGTTGGATTGATCAAGAACATTATAGGTATGGGTATTCCACTCACTGGCGGTCTTGATGGTGCGCAGGCTGAAATAGGTTGTTCCGGCAACGGCCAGGAACAAACCGATCAGCAATGCGAAAGTGGCTGCGAATTTGGCTCCGACTTTGAACTTGGTTAGGCCCATCGACATTCGATCCCTGGACTCGTTTCAAATCCGACATCATGTGGGAATTGAAGTTCTTTGTGGCCGGATTGTCATCCGGACATCGAACCCGATATTGCTGGATGTGGGCCAATGGTTCATCCCGACCCCTCCGCAAGTCGTATATTTTTTGACGTTTCAGAAGGCTTAACGCAGGCTTACCAAATCATGCCGGACTTCAAGGGAAGGGCATGGACGGGCGGAGAGCCGAGGCCGGTGACCGGCCGCATCCCGCAGAGGTTTGAAGGGGCGGCGCAGCGCATGCCTGCGCCGGCCGATTGTCACACCGGATTGTTGAACGTGTCGCAGGCTTCCAGCCGGCCCGTCTCGAAGCCGCGTGAAAACCAGTCCTTGCGCTGCGCCGAAGTGCCGTGGTTGAAGCTCTCGGGCACCACATAGCCCTGGGTGCGCCGCTGCAGCGTGTCGTCGCCGATCTGCTGTGCGGCGTTCAGGGCCTCCTCCAGGTCGCCGCCTTCGAGCAGACCCTTCTGGGCGGTGAAGTGGCCCCAGATGCCGGCAAAGCAATCGGCCTGAAGCTCGACCCGGATCGACATCTGGTTCTGTTCGCTCTGGCTCATCGACTGGCGCATCTCGTTGAACTTGGGCAGCACGCCAATCAGGTTCTGCACGTGATGGCCGACCTCGTGGGCGAGCACATAGGCCTGGGCGAAATCGCCCGATGCCTTGAAGCGCTGGGCGAGCTCGTCAAAGAAGGCCAGGTCGATATAGAGCTTCTCGTCGCCCGGGCAGTAGAACGGGCCGGAAGCCGCACTCGCATTGCCGCAGGCGGAACTGACCGCGCCGGAAAACAAGACCAGCGTCGGCTCGGGGTACTCGGCGCCCTGCGACTGCATGATGCCGTTCCAGACGTCCTCGGTCTCGGCCAGGACGGTCGCGACAAACTGCGTCATCTCGTCCTGGCGGGTTTCGGAGATCTGGTTTCCCTGCGATGAAGGCTGGCCGGTCAGGACCGCGCCCGGGTCGCCGCCGAGGATCTGCAGCGGATCGATGCCGATAAGCTTGAGCACCAGATAGATCACGCCGATGATCACGATCGCCTTGAGGCTGAGCCCCCCGCCGCCGCGCATGCCGCCGGTGGGTAGCCGCATGCCGCCGCGGCCGAAGGGGTTGCCGCCGCGCGGTGAATTTCCGCGGCGGTCCTCGATATTGTCGCTCTGGCGACGGCCCAGA
>NZ_JACIYP010000319.1 GCF_014359905.1 Hoeflea sp.
GCTCGGCTACATGCTTGGGATGTATAGCAACCGCAGCCTCAATATCGCCATCTTTGCCGGGGCCGCAGCTCTATTCGTCGTCGCGCTCACCCTCGTGCGAAGCTAGGTCACGGTGGATGATGTCGATTACATGGAGGCGATGATTCCGCATCACTCGATTGCCATCCTGACGAGCAAGCGTGCCAGGATCTCCGATCCCCGCGTGCGCGAGCTTGCCGACGAGATCATTGCCGCACAAGAACGCGAAATCGCGGAAATGCAGATGCTGATTGCCGATCTGAACTCCCGAAACTGAATGCTTCCCGCGGAATGCAGGCAGCGAGCCTCAACCGGCATTCGCAACGATTCTCCTGATCTTGACCTTCCCGAGGATGGAAGGTTAATGCTTCGGTCAATCCCATTTCGCTGAACGTCGGGAAGAGATCATGAACATCGGGGACGTCGCGCGCCTTTCCGGCTTGCCCGCCAAAACCATCCGCTACTACGAGGCGATCGGCCTCGTCGATCCGCTGCGCAGCAACAACGGCTACCGTGCCTTCCGCGAAAGCGACCTGCACAAACTTCACTTCCTCGGGCGGGCGCGGTCACTCGGGTTCTCGATCGAAGACTGCCGCACCCTGCTTGC
The DNA here is from genome assembly GCF_014359905.1 of Hoeflea sp. Classification (GTDB taxonomy): domain Bacteria; phylum Pseudomonadota; class Alphaproteobacteria; order Rhizobiales; family Rhizobiaceae; genus Hoeflea. The sequence goes on from NZ_JACIYP010000319.1 coordinate 626, forward strand.
ACTCTACCAGGACCGTTCGCGAGCGAGTGCTGATGTCAAGCTGGTAGCCACCGAGCACCTTGGACGCATCGACGCGAAGATCAGTGAACTGGTCGAAATGCGAAACACGGTGGCGCATCTGATTGACGCCTGCGCCGGCGATCAAAGGCCAGATTGCCCCATATTGGGAGATCTGGGCTCTGGACCCATCAAACGTCTTGCCGGACCGTCAACTCATTGATTCACCGGCGGCACCAGGGAGGTGCTGCCAGGACCGAGACGACCCCGTTACCGAAGTCCTGAGCCTGGAAATCGGGTGCTGCTGGCAAGGGGATGCCTTCTGGCGCCACCAAGGGGCGGGTCGAACTCCTTTTCTGTGGATGTGTTCAGGCCAGACGCTCGAATCCAGACCCTGGCCAGCATTCGACCCGGTTTTTCGGCCGCGTGCACAGCCGGGCCCTTGGCATCGACAGGCTTAGCCGCTATTCCGCGTCACAGCGAACATGGACCCGGGTGTGAACCCCGGGTGGCTCTTCCGGCCGCCGATCCGCCGGACAACCTGAAAAGAACCACGGACAATTCGATGCGCGGCGCTCTGGCCCCGGGTCGATCGGGAACGAATTTGCATGATTTCACTTGACGTCTACCGCGCCCAATGGACGGGCAACATCCGTGGCGACCTGATGGCGGGCCTTGTCGTGGCCCTGGCCCTGATCCCCGAGGCCATCGCCTTTTCGATCATCGCGGGCGTGGACCCGAAGGTGGGGCTTTACGCCAGCTTCTCGATCGCGGTTCTGATCGCCTTTGTTGGCGGGCGCCCGGGCATGATCTCGGCGGCAACGGCGGCGACGGCTGTCCTCATGGTGACGCTGGTGCGCGACCACGGTCTGCAATACCTGCTGGCCGCGACCGTTCTGGCCGGGCTGATCCAGATCGGCGCGGGGCTTTTGAAACTCGGTTTCGTGATGCGCTACGTCTCGAAATCGGTGATGACCGGATTCGTAAATGCGCTGGCGATCCTGATCTTCATGGCGCAGCTGGTCGTCGATCAAGGCGCTGCGAACCCATCCGCGCTCGTCCTCGATCGTGATGCTGGCTACGGTCGTGACCGTGGTCTACACCCACAACCTCGCCATCGGCGTGCTGGTCGGCGTGCTCTTGTCCGGCATCTTCTTCGCCGGCAAGATCGCGCAGCTCTTCAAGGTCTCCTCGGCCATCTCGAAGGACGGACGGGTGCGGACCTACACGGTGGAGGGTCAGCTCTTCTACGGTTCGGTCGAGGATTTCATGGAGGCCTTCGACTTCAAGGAGGCGCTCGACCGCGTGGTGATCGACGTCAGCCGCGCCCATATCTGGGACATCTCATCGGTGCAGGCGCTCGACATGGCGATCCTCAAGTTCCGCCGCGACGGGGCCGAGGTCGAGATCGTCGGCATGAACGAGGCCACGGAAACCATCGTCGACAGGCTTGCCATTCATGACAAGCCGGGGGCGATGGACAAGCTCATGGCGCATTGAGGGAGGGGATCGGAATGACCGAACAACCGCAGAAGATCGTCGCGCTGGTCGACGGCTCGACCTATTCCGCCAGCGTCTGCGACCATGCGGCCTGGATCTCGCAGCGCACAAACGCGCCGGTGGAGCTGATCCATGTCCTTGGCCGGCGGGAGGCGGCGGATACGCACGACCATTCCGGCGCCATCGCCCTTGGCGCGCGGACCGCCCTTCTGGAAGAGCTGGCCGCACTTGACGCGCAGCGTTCGAAACTGATCAGCCACCGGGGCCGCGCCATCCTCGAAGACGCCCGTGCCATCCTCGACAAGGCCGGCGTGACCGACATCACCACCCGCCTGCGCCATGGCAACATCGTCGAGGCGGTGGGCGAGGTCGAGGCCGATGCCCGCGTGATCCTGATCGGCAAGCGCGGCGAGGCGGCGGATTTCGCCAGTGGCCATCTCGGCTCCAACCTCGAACGCATCGTGCGCGCCAGCCACAAGCCGGTCTTCGTGGCATCCCGCGCCTTCCGCCCGATCGAAAAGGTGCTGGTCGCCTATGACGGCGGCGCCTCGGCGATGAAGGCTGTCGATCACATCGCCCGAAGCCCGCTCTTCGCGGGGCTGGAAATCCATGTCGTTACCGTCGGCAACGCGACCCCGGAGGTGAAGAAGGGACTGGACGACGCCAAGGCCATGCTGAAGGCCGCCGGGATTGAGGCGGGGACCGCGGTTCTGCCCGGCCAGCCGGAGATCGCGCTTGGCAAGCTGGTGGATGAGGCGCAGTTCGACATGCTGGTGATGGGCGCCTATGGCCACAGCCGCATCCGCAGCCTGATCATCGGGTCGACCACGACCGAGATGATCCGGTCTTGCAAGGTGCCCGTGGTGCTGATGCGGTGAAGACCATGCCGGAGCCGAATCTCGAAGCCATGAGGCAACGTTACCTGCCGCGCCTGCTGGAGGAACTCGACACGCTCAGGCTGGCCTCCGAGGCGACGGCTGCGCAGCGCCGGCCCGTCGCGCTTGACCAGCAGAGCGTCGGCCGCCTCTCCCGCATGGACGCGATCCGGCAGCAGTCGATGGCCGCCGCCCAGGAGGTGCGCCGCGACGCGCGCA